>DATIJK010000041.1:0-67845 GCA_035478715.1 Saccharimonadales bacterium (SeqCode) | reverse complement strand
GGACCATCGTCGAATGTCAGTGCGATGCAATGCTCAACTTTGCAATCCACTGGCGATATCCAAGAATACGTGCCCGCCAGGTAATTCTGCCATGCATATTGCTTGGCCTGTCGTTTCATTTCTATCCGTTGTTCGGTAAGTTTCTGAGCGGTCTCGTGGATATCAGTCATCAAGGCCGCGCGTGCCTGCATCATGCTGCCAATACCTGCAACGAAAAGTACCGCCACAATCAGGCCCACCATAATCTGGGGGCCCAAAGCCCAATGCAGTCGTCGTACGATGTTACCCTCCATAAGAAAATGCTAGTGACTAATAGTATACAACATAACAATTGTGACGCGCGCGAAATGACGTAGCATAATTCACAATTGGGGATACTCACCGATGTTAAGGCAATATAACTGCAGCCCTGTCGTGATGTGTACGAGCTACAATGTGATTGTTACGCAACCAGTAATTGTCCCGGGCTTCTGCAAAACGTTTGTTTTCGTCGGATAACTCGATCGCACCCAATGTCGCATACGGTAATCCGGCCACGATGGCTCCCATCTGGGTTTCGGGAGCATTAAAGTGCCACCATTCGCTTCGGAGTGATTGCATGCCAAGTTTTCTGGCTTCATAGTCTGCGTAGGTCTCTAACGGATCTAGGCTTGCCAATCTCATTACGTTATATAGCATCCGCCTATTATCGCGTGCTTCGCATTCATCTTGTTCGAGCGGTCGTTGTTGCCCCAATAGCTCAAAATAGTCAATATCGGCCTTGCCGTCCGGTTCTCCATAATCAAAAGGGGTGCCAAAATTAAGTATTTGGCTGCCTGGATTGCGGAACAAGTCGGCCTCCAGTTCATGTTGCATTGCCAGCCAACGCGTAATGGTATCAGGTAATGTGGCATCTTGTTCATAAGGCATCGATATCCTTGCACCGCCTGATTGCAGACGGTTCCAAAGCTCAGATCCTGCGGTACTGGCGGCATATTCCGCAAGTACACGCTGGCGAAATTCTGCTGCTGAATCGGACAATCGAACGATCACAACATCAACTGCGCCCGTATTGTGCGGTGACGGCCGGATCCGTGGCGCATCCGATGGGAGTGAAACAAAATTCTGAGATTCGGCAATCACACGATCCTCATTCCAGCCCGGTTCCCAAACTAATCGACCGTCTACCATATTTGAGTGAATATCGCGCAACGCGTCTATATATGTTGCGGATAATTTTGCCTGTACCTCGGTGCTGCGGTGGCAGTCCTTTGCAACCAAACAGTATTCTGGCGGTAACAGCGACTGTGCCACCAATAATCGCCTAGCAATGCTGCGACGCACAAATACAGCCGTAGTGGCACCCATTTCACCGAAACGATATGGAGAAGCTTCGCGTTCACCGCCATAAATAGAATCAGTTCCTACAGACCAGAATTCAGGCGCCGCGAAACCCATCGGAACTAAATCGTCATCTAAAGTAGACGGCTGAAACGGCACTTCTTTCCAGCCCGCGACAGAGGGTACTGGCGGGATGGGCCTGAGCAATTCAGGGTCAAGTTTACTTTCAATAGTATTTTTAGGTACTTCGCTCATAATTTTAAACCCGGTAATTAATTAGTATCAGACGATAATCCGTCTGATACTATCCGACAATCCGGTCAGAGTTTCATATGCGAACAAGTTAAACTTTGTCTGTAAGCTTATGATCGAATTTGGAGCAAACGTATCACCACTGATCAACGTTACTTCATCACCAATTTTAAGATTTGTTTGGCCCAAATCGATCATCGTGTGATTCATGCATATCCGGCCGACAATAGGTAGCACTTGACCGTCAGAAGTGGCACAGCCTTTGTTACTGAGTGTTCGTGGAAGCCCTTCGTAAAATCCCAGTGGCAACACCCCGATCCGCATTGGTCTGGCTACTTTGAAGGTAGCGTTATAGCCCACGGTTTCACCTGCCTTGAGATCAATAGTTTTAATGATGGTGCTTTTCAGCTCAAGCGGTGGTTTCAGTCCGGCCAAATCAGCGTAATGCGAGTCTTTCGGCGTATAAGGATTTATTCCGTACTGGCCGATCCCAAGCCGTATAGCGTTCGCAAATTTACTCTGTATTTTCGCACTGCCGGCTGTCTGGGCGATATGAATAAGTTTGGGATTGAAGCCTGATGCAAGAATCTGCTTAACGCAATCGTCAAATATTTTTTGCTGCTTTACATCGAACGAATCATCCGATTCGTTATCAGCATCGACCAAATGTGTCATGACGCCTTCAAGTTTGATGTTCGGAAATTTTTTCAGCGTGTCAAGATAAGTCTGCAATTCCTCTGGCTGGATACCAAGACGATTAAATCCAGTGTTAAGCTCGAGGTGTATTTTCACCGGTTTTCCCAATGATCCAAATGCTCGCAAATCATGTTCATCTTGTGCAACGAATGAGCAGCGTTTAGTATCAAGCAATTGCACATTTTCTGGCAGTATGTATCCCATCACTAGGATATGATGCTTTGTAATATCGCGAATCTTCGCTGCTTCAAAATATCCGTCTACTGCCAAATAATGGCATTCCGCATCGTTCAGTATCTGTGCCACCTGTTCGAGGCCATGGCCATATGCATTGCCTTTCAGCACGGGGATTATCTCAAAATCTGGATGCTTTCTTTGTATCAACGATACGTTGCGAGTCAATGTTTGAGCATTGATCTCTATACGGTTAAGCGTCCTGTAGCGATTGTTCGCGCTGAAATGCTTAATAGCATTCTTGGCGTGTTTACGTAGCATGATTTCACCTGCTTAGAATTGCTTCAGGAAGTTACTGCTGAATACTGTGCTAAGTGCCTGGCGTTCGCGGAACCGAGCTTCACCGAGTTCAACCAATCGGGTGACAAGCTCAATATTGCTGATCCCTTTAGCCCGCCAATTGTGGGCATATATGCTACCGGGCATCGGGTTGACCTCATTGAAAAATACTTCTTTAGTCTTGCTGTCGACCAACATGTCGATGCGAGCAGTTCCGGAACAATTAAGCGCGCGATATACGGCCAACCCAATACCTTCGGCTTTTTGGTACAAGTCTTTGGGTAAATCAGCCGGAATTTTACTATACCCCTGAGCACCGCGTTTGCCGCCCATTTTCTTGCCGCCGCCTTTTTTGCCTCCCTGCCCCATGTATTTCGTTTCGAAATCGAAAAAGTCTTCGGCATGTACCAGCGGTTGCTCTAGGAATGCCGGAGTCAGATCGTGGTTGCCCATAATCGGCAGCGTCAATTCGATCAAGTTATTAACCGCCTCTTCCACAATTATGGTGTCGTCGTATTTTGCAGCTACTTCTAGAGCATTTCGCAACTCATCATCATTTTTAACCCGAGAAATTGCAATACTTGAGCCCAAATGTGCCGGTTTGACATATATTGGATAATTCAATTCTTTGGTTAGATGATTGACGATTTTTGATGGGTTCTGCTCGAGCTCGCGTGATAAGACGCCGACGAATTTGCTGCTTGGAATGCCATACGAAGCCGTTACTTGTTTAGCAAGCAGTTTGTCCATTGCTAGCACACCGGCATCCATGCCGCAGCCGACATACGCTACGCCAGCCATGTCTAATAAGCCCATTAATGCACCGTCTTCTCCGTAAGTGCCGTGCATCGCCGGAAAAACGACGTCGATTTTTTTGGTTTGACGCCTGCCTGCAAGACCGCCAGCTTTAGACAATGTCATGCCGCCATCGAATTGCACGCTGGCAGGTTGTGTTCGGCTGACGAACTGATCTATTTCACCGGATGTGAACAGCTTGATGTCTTTGAGCTTATCGTCCCAAAACCATGCGCCGTTTTTGGCAATATATACTGCTTCAACCTTAAACTGCCGGCTCAGTTCCAGAGGTTTGATAATGCTTGATATAGCCGTGACGATAGATACATCGTGCTCGGCACTCCGCCCACCAAAAATAACTGCTATTGTTTTCATGCAATTAAATATAGCAATTAATGCATACAATTACAATATACATTTATTATGCGTAATTGTCGGTCCAGTCGTTCTGCATTAGGACGATGTCGCCTACCGCTACGAACTGGTCGAGGTTCGTGTAGAACAATAATGGATCTTTTTCGATGGTGATTTCGCCCTTGTATTTGGCTTTATCTAACCCGGCTTTGATGTGCGGGGCGGCGGAATTATGCATCAGCACTACCTGGTCCGGTTTGGCTTTGGCAATCAATTCGCCCATTGTTTCGTGAATTTCTTTTGATTTTTTGCCCTGGTCTACTAAGCCTGGCGTCACATAAATCTTACGCTTCGCAGGAAGTGCTTTGAGCAATTCTGTGCCGGCGCGGACACCCTCGATATTGCCATTATACGTATCGTCGACGACCCAGGCGCCACCTAGTGAGTATGGCTGCATACGGTGTTCGTACGGCAAAACTTTTGCAACTCCACTTATGATTTGTTTTTCAGACAATCCGATTTCATATGCGAGCGCTGCAGCCAATGCCAACGGTCCGACATTGTGCCGGCCAAGCAGGCTGCTGGCGAGTTTCATTTTGTGCTTGCCTTTTGTCATGACAAAACTTGTGCCGGTAATCGCCAAATTTATGTTTGAGATGTTCCAGCCAAGTGCGCCTTCGGCAGTATAAACATCGTCGCCTTTTGCAATGAAATCAACCGCATCGGGCGACTCGCCGTTTACATACACGTTACGGTGATCCAAAAATTCCGCAAGCGAGAAAATATCTTTTCCAGCATTCTGCAAGGTCTTGTATCTGTCGAGGTGTGCGGGAGCCAATCCGGTTATGACGGCGTGCGTTGGCTGCGTATAATTCGCAAACCGCTTGACGTCGCCGGGCTTGCCCTCACCGAATTCCACAATGATAACTTCTTCATCACCGCTCAAATTTCTGGCAAATTTAGCGTGGGAAACCGAAACGTTTTTATTTGCCGGCGTCGCAGCAACTTTTTTGCCTTCGCTCAACACCGTGAGTAATATCTCTTTCATACTGGTTTTGCCATAGCTCCCGGCAACGGCGATGCAGATGGCGCGATGACTGCTAAAAATATGCTTGGACTGGCTGATAAGCCGGCGCTCCTGCGGCGCAACGACGAACCACTTACCCAAATACAACGGAATAGTTATCAGATGCGCCCAAACGATCGGATAAGATAAGATTAGAGCGAATCCGAACTGCCACCCGCCGGATAAGCCATTGAAATGCCACAATGCGATTAGTAAAATGCCGGCAACGATCTGCGCGAACATTCCCGCACGGAGTACCGTCAGCAACAACCTCGCCCGTTTGGTCCGTTCGAGATCCCGTCGATGCGCGACGCTCGAAAAATCCTGCGTGCGCCAATACCACGCCAGGAATGGTCCTGGCCGGTATTCACACGACTGCAGCATATAGACGATGGTCGACGGATACCGCACACTATACAAACTTAATGCCGCCCGAATCATTTCAAGAATCCTTCGATTTCATCAAGGACGTAATCGGTTTTATCAAGGTGCACGAAATGACCGGCATCGGGTACTATATCGAACTTTGAACCGGCAATAAGATTGTGAAACGAACGGCCATAGCTTATCGGCGCGTCCAGGTCATCTTGGCCGTACATAATCAAAGTGGGTAGATGCAATTTAGCCGCATCACCCTGTACGTCATCAGTCACTACTCGTTTGAACGTCTCTTGCAAATGTTCGGCAACCAGCATATCCGACCCGACAGATTTGTATAATTTCCGCCGCAACCGTTTCTTAACACTAGCCGGTAGCGGTTTTGTCATGACCTTTCCAGTTTTGGTAACGATTCTCAGGGCTTTGGTTCTGCCCTTATATTGATTCCTGATTCCAGCACTATCCAAAAGAATAAGTTTATCGGTAATAAAATCTTTATTTGCCAAACCGCGGATTGCGATAGCCCCACCATTGGAATGTGCGATAATCGCATACGTCTTAATCTTTGTCTTTTTTAAAAAAGCATTGACGAATTTTGCATAATCATCCAGCCCCCAATCTTCCTTTGGTGCTTCAGTCCCGCCAAAACCTGGTAAATCAGGGATTACCACATCAAACTTCTCTGCCAGTTTTTCCTGCACGCCGCGCCAACCTTTGGAACTATCAGCCCAGCCATGCAGAACCAATACCGTTTTACCCTTGCCGACGCGAGAGTATTCAGTAAGAAGATTGTCAACAACGACCTGCATAATTACTGCTTATTATACATAACCGAAATCACTGGACGCTGGTTAAAAGTTCTTGGAGTTTTGTGTCTGAAATTGTAGTTTTTGGGATGTCCGTTCTGGGTGGCATGCCGTAAGCTGTGTACGTTTCTGTGTGGCTGGAGCTTTGGAATTTAATCGCTGATAGCCGGTGCGAATGCGCATCTACCACGAAATTCATTTTTATCGCATCCTGACTTGCGTAGTTCTCTGGATCGATCTGGCTCAATGTTTTGATACCCAAATCATTCGCTAACTGTTTTTCGAATGCCACGTACGCGACCGGTTCGACGCTGACGTCATAGGTGTACAGCATCTTGCCATCCACGACTTTTTTCTTCACCTTATTTACGTCAGTCTTATATACGTCGGTATCGTGCAGTAATTTCATCAGGCTTTCGCGTTGCTGTTCGGGCAGGTTTACGATCGGAACCGTGTTACCGCCTGCCAGGCCGATGACCGATTGAATAAAGAACGGTGCAGAACCGTTCTGGGCCGGCGCGTTCACGGCGTCGGCTTTAGCCCATTTGCCCAGGACCGGCGAAAAGTTGATTGTCTTGCCTTTACGATTCTTCTGTTTTGTTTCGATATTGGTATAACGGATAAAATCGTTCTTGATTGTGCCGATACTTTCGGTGTGGACCGTGCTGACCGGATCTTTTAAAACAGTCCGCCCATATGCGTAATTCTGCGTACCGAAATTGAATGCGATTAATTGGTCCAGCGAAGTCGCCCCGCTTTTTTGCGTCAGATGTTTCGTTACGCTCGAAGTAGATAAGCTGTTCGACAGCATCCCCCAATAGACGTTATATGGATTCTGATAAACCATATTCCACCATATCACACCAAAAATAATTAACAGCGCAATCCCGCCGCCGACAAGATACCACGCCAAGTTTTTAATTTTTAGTGCTTCGGTGAAAAATTCATCCATGCAAGTATTGTACCAGCAATCGGATAAACTACTTGGTTTGGCGTCGCAATGTGGCGGCGCCAAGTATGATTGCGCCGACAGCGAACGCTAAAACTATCAATACGTCGCGGTATGCCTCGTCTGAAATTGCCGGTTGGATACTGACCCATTGCATGGCACTCACTGAGTACGTTAACGGGAGGCATTTCGCTATCAGATAGAGCGCGTGCGGCAAATGTGCAAGCGGCACGAGCAACCCGCACAATAGGAATTGCGGTAGGATGAACGCCGGCATAAATTGAACGGCCTGGAATTCCGTCGAAGCGAACGCACTGACGAATAAGCCGAGCGCCGCGCCCAAAATCGCATCAACGATCGCAATTACAAATACGAACCATTCCGGTCCGACGACATTTAAGCCGTAGACATGAATCGATATAAATCCGGCGACAAGCGACTGAATCATCGCCAAAAAACCGAAAGTCAGCGCATAACCCAGAATAATATCGAGTTTGCCGACAGGCATTGCCAGTAAACGCTCAAGCGTGCCGCTTGTCCGCTCGCGCAACGTCGTAATCGAGGTGATCAAAAACATGATGACGAACGGGAAAATCCCAAGCAATGATGCACCGATATGATCGAACAGCAGTGGGGTATCGCTATACATCCACGCGAGTAATCCAAGTAAAACGCACGGGACGACTAACATAAGCGCAAGCGTCCGTGGATCGTGGCGCAACTGCTTGAACACTCTAGCAGAAGTGGCTAAAACTATACGAGGGTGCATCAGTCTTTGCCTTTCTTAGGCGGTGGAGTCACGTCTAAAGTCTTACCATGCATATGATGCGCCTGTTCGGCTTTCGATGTTGCCTGATTCGAATCCTGCATTCTCGGGGTTGCGTGTACTGTATAAGTTTTCTCGGGTTGACTGTCTGCCGACGTTACTCGGTTTTCGACCAGTTTCAAGAATGCATCTTCGACAGAGCGCGTGCCAGTTTTGTATAAAATATCAGCTCTGGTATCGAATTTGAGTATCTTTCCGTCGCGAAGCAACATGATATCATCGCATTTTTCGGCCTCGTCCATCACGTGGCTTGAAATCAGGAGAGTATGGCCCTCATCGGCCAAATGCCTAAATAAGCTCCATAATTTTTTCCGCAACAAGGGATCAAGGCCAACCGTCGGTTCGTCCAAGATAAGTATTTCCGCGTCCGAAAGTAGTGCTACTGCCAGGGACACCCTGGCCTTTTGCCCGCCGGATAACGTTGCGACAATCTGTTTCGCCTGCGGTTCCAAATCGACTTTTTTCAGTACGTTTTTGATATCGGATTTCTTTTTACCAAGTATTACCGCAAAATACTTCAGATTCTGATTGACGGTCAAATCACCATATACGCTAAGATTCTGTGATACATATCCAATATGCGGCCGCAGCGATTTGCTGCCGGCTTTTTTGCCCAACACTTTCAAACTGCCGCCGGTAATCTTCTGCGCGCCGACGATTGATCGGATCAACGTAGTTTTGCCGGATCCGCTTGGTCCGATAAGTCCCGTCAACCTGCCAGGGGAAATACCAAACGTCAGCCTGCTGAGGACGACTATGCCGCCTCGAACCACAGACAGCTCACTTGCCCGAATTGTACTACCCTGCATATTGCTGTTAATTATGCAATTATGCTAATGCTTCCGTCAATATCAGGACGCAATTTGATCGAACGGCGAGATGATACCGAGTATTGCGGGGACTGTTTGTGCAAGAATTCGCACATCTCGTACAAGAGATGCATTTTCAACATAATCGATACCTAAACGCATCGAATGCTTTATAACGTTTGGTGAATTACAATCTTTTTGCCGTTTACGATATAACTGGTCTGGTCCGGTCAGACCTGGGCAAACGTCATATGCCTCTATGTAATCTGCGAACAAACTTCCGTCTACATCTTGCCATCTATTCAGGTCGTCCTGAAGCATTGGGCGTATACCAATAACATGCATATCGCCACGTATGACATTCCATAATTGCGGCATTTCATCTAAGCCAGAACGTCTTAATAATTTACAGATATTTGATGCGCGGTTGTCAAATGTACCCTGCGTTCCTTGCATCACGTTGTCTTTAACGTCGCCTGGCATCGTCCGTATTTTTATAGCGTCAAAAGTTTTACCAGCTTTGCCGCGACGAGGTTGCGTAAAGATGGGGGTCATACGGGTATCATATGCCGATATTGCAACACCAGTAACTAACGCAGGCGAAAGCAATAGTAATGACGCTGCCGCCACTCCTAGATCAAGTGCACGTTTAGATTCGCCTCGGATATATTCCGGGCCTTTCCTACTCATAAAATTGCAACTACCATATCATATAAAGTAGTTATTTGCAATTCTATTGTATTCTACTTGAAATTTGGCCCTTCGACTTTGCTCAGGGTCTTTCGTTTCGGATCAAAATATATTCTGCAAAGACTTTAATCTTACAAATCCAACTGGTTTACCATGAGTGAGGCAGAATTAACTGCCGAATCGAGTGGTGGAGACGATGGGAGTCAAACCCACGACCTCCGCAATGCGAATGCGGCGCTCTATCAACTGAGCTACGTCCCCAAAAATGAGACAAACCTGCGGTTTTTCCCATCGCGCCGAGCAAAAAAGTGCGATTTTTTGCTCGGGCTGCTCTTTTTTCTATATCACAACACTGAACTCAATTAATTATTATAAACCAATCAATGTTTTACAAGTACGGACAACCGCATTAGAAAATTATACAAACGAGTTGCTTCTATTATTGGCGGTATAGGTGCCAGTAGTTGCTTTTGACGAAGTTGCGCCTGTCGAAGGTTAAATACATTCCGTCAAAATCATTGCCGTCATCACTTAAAACGAATTGTACCGCGCCAGAATATATTTCGCGCTTATGGGCACCAGTTGGCGACGTGTGCTCTTCCCACGAACCAGTTGCGATATTGCCATCAAGCTTTAGATGTACTATAAGATACGAGTTTTCATCGTTCGGGAGACTTTCAATGATTAGTTCGTCACCCTTGCGATAAATCTTAACGTCATGCTCACTTTTCTGCAGTCCCGGTAAATCCGGGTGCTTGTAATGATAAATACTGTGCCAAACACCACCGAAATCCTGTTTTGCCATAACGTACTCCTAGAATACTATCGTACCACGCACATAAATTTTTCAATACACCGAGCAAAGATTACTGCTACTTCGCAAGGTTATTTTTCAATAAATGTTAAAGCGTACCCGATCTTTCCAGCTCGGCCTGTCCTGCCGATACGGTGCACATAATCATCGTATGTTTGTGGGAGCGAGTAATTAATTACATGCGTGATATCTGATATATCAAGTCCGCGGGCAGCTACGTCAGTTGCTACCAGAATTCTTATGTCGCTGTCCTTAAATTTTTTCAGTACCCGCTGACGCTGTGGTTGAGATTTGCCGCCATGAATTGAATCCGCTGAGAAACCTCGTGCGTCTAATTCTTTAGCAAGCTTTTCAACACTCCGGTGCGTATCATCAAATACCAGTGTTTTAGAGCTCGGATCCTGTATTAACAAGTCGTGTAGCCGGTCGATTTTATCTGTGCTTGATAAATATGTTACGACGTTTTGCTCGATGTTATCACTTGTTTCTCCTGATTTTACGGAGATTTGAATCGGATCCACAGAAAAGCTTTCAATTATCGACGTTACTCTGGAATCAAGCGTCGCAGAAAAATAAAAACTCTGTTTAATAGGATTGGTTTGCGTGAGAATATAGCGGATATCATGGACAAAACCCATATCTAACATGCGGTCGACTTCGTC
The DNA here is from genome assembly GCA_035478715.1 of Saccharimonadales bacterium (SeqCode). Taxonomy (GTDB): domain Bacteria; phylum Patescibacteriota; class Saccharimonadia; order Saccharimonadales; family UBA4665; genus JAICLK01. The sequence continues at coordinate 56,915 of DATIJK010000041.1, read as the reverse complement.
TAACACGACAAGGTTGCAGTCTGCCAAGCTCAATGAGCGACGATCCAAATGGTCCTTTATTCTTCCGGGTGTACCAATGATGATTCGAGGGTTGCTGCGAAGATCCCGTAATTGAGACCCCATGGCGGTGCCACCGATAAGTAATGCGCCGGCAATCCTGCTGCCTTTGGCGATTTGGCGGCATTGTTCTTCGATCTGCTGTGCCAGTTCGCGCGTAGGGGCAAGGATAATAGCTTTAGAATTTGCATCGTTTAAGAGCCGCTGGAAAATTGGAATAGCAAACGCTGCAGTTTTACCAGTACCAGTGTTGGCAATGCCGACAATATCATTACCGCGCAAACCTACCGGTATCGTCTTATCCTGGATGGGTGAGGGGCTGGTATAGCCCATCGCGTTCAAATTACGCTGCAAAAGCGGGTGCAAATTGAAATCAGCGAATGAATGCTCCGAAGTATATGTCACTTCGGTACGCGGCCGTGCAGCACGGACGAACTTAGATGGATGAATATAGGTTTTCTGCGGTTGCCGTCTGGTGCTCCGATTGCGTACGGGCCTTGATTGGCTGAAGTTGCGAGAACGTGTTTGGTTATATCGAGACATAAAAAAATGAATCCTTTGAATTTAGAAAGTGTTGAATCGATTGTCTGCAATGAACAACGATTCGCACAATAATTCGGATTCATCAGAAACAATACTATAACATTAGCACAATTTTATGATTAAAGCAACAATTCTTTACGACAGAATCAGTACGGACACGTTTTTGTTATAGTCTTCGACTGCACTACTTGTGCATCGTGTACGAGCGCGTGCGTTTTCCAATATTCTTTGCTTTCGGCTGTCGCATGTTGATCGCCAGGAAATGCTGGGTGCTTGCTGCCAACCCACGCATCACAGACCTCATAGTTGCCATCACTATCCCGGGCAACAACTACCGTTAACAGGCTGCTTGATTGCGGATACCGGTTTTTTGCAAATCGTGAATATACTTCTGATTTAAGTGGTTGTGCATAATAAATGATATCCGTGTCGCTTGTGGCTACGATATCGGAAGTGCCGATACCCCGCCCCATATCCTGTTCTATAACGATTCGCGCTCCACGCAATGTGATATTCGATAACAGTTCTTTGACAAGCCCAATCAGGTGGGGCCGACGGCTAATGTAGTGCCCTGCGGACGACGATATAAGGTTGATATAAATATCATACGCATCATTAGTCTCGTCTAACATGAACTTATACATCTACACTTAGTATACGCCTTTTCAAGGAGTAATGACACCTTTACTTGCGATTACAGCATCAGGCCATGATATACTACCCGTAGCAAGTGGTTACTATTACCTCTCCGTTGTCATAGAAAGTCCTCCCAGACACTACATATCATCGCGAGCAGAAATAATGAACGCGAGCGATAAACTAAAGGAAGGATTTATTAACTATGGCAATGAAACTTTATGTAGGTGGATTAGCATACAGCGTTACTGATGAGGAGCTCGAACAATTTTTCGCCGATCAGGGCAAAGTTGTAAGCGCGACTGTAATTAAGGATAAATTCAGCGGCCAATCAAAAGGCTTTGGATTTGTAGAGATGGAAGAACTGAAAGACGGTCAGAATGCCATCAAAAACTTAAACGGTAAAGAGCTTAACGGACGCGCTGTGGTGGTAAACCAGGCCCGCCCGCAAGAAGACCGGCGTTCAAGTGGTGGCGGTAGTGGTGGCCGGGATTTCCGACGCTCATTCTAATCGGAATTAAAATAAAATTAGATATTCAAATTTTGAATATCAAAGCTCTTTTTAAAAGTACTCCTTCTTTGGGGTACTTTTTTCGTATCTGATCGCAAGTTTTTAGAGTATGTAAGTTTTTGGCCTTGATTGGTGTATAGTACGACATGAATAAGCGTAACCGAATAAAGCATGAGATGGCATCGCATACTATCCGAAAATTTAAAAAACGAATAGCCGACAAGCCGCTAGCATTTGTCGTTGTCATAGTCGTTGCTTTTATCGGCATGCTCTTTGTTGTTAATCCCCGTGCAGCGACATTTACTGCCAACAGCGAAGCTGAAAATGGAGCTTTATCCGGGTCAGCATCCCAACAAACTGATGGTACTGTCAGCGGCGGAAAGGCTGTAAAGTTTGGCACGGCAACAACCTCATCGTGGGCTTGCACATCTGCCGCACCTGTTTTCCAAAATGGTGCATGGGACTACAGCGCTGGAAAAAACGCAGCAGGAAGCATTGTCGACAGCGCGTGTGGATTCCCGCAGGACTCAGTTCATTTCACCGGCCAAAACGATTCCACGAGTTTGGACAACGAAATAGACAGCCACGTATGGAGTCCGACGTGTGCCGACGCACTAGGCGACCTGGTCGACACCGACGACCCAACATGTGTGACTCCATCAACGTCGACACTGCAAGCCAACAGCGCCCAAAATTTCGTTATCACAAATATGACTCCCGCCGGGCATAACAGCGTTTCGGCATATTCGAACGTGTGGGCGCATGGATATACCGGCGTAGTGGACGATTACAAGACACTGACAAGTACTTACAATTTATCTATGCCCATCAACTCCCATACTTCGGCGTGGGCAATGCACGACGACTGGTTCAAGGAGCCGAATTCGCCCAACGATTGGGCAGACTATGAGCTGATGATCCAGTACGATTTCACCAACAACGGAGACTGCCCTTCATCGTGGAATAACGGCGCCAACGACTGGGGTGTGGTAGCAAACAACGTGATGATTGATGGTGTGGCGTGGCACGTTTGCGACGGTGAGAACCCTATGCATGCCGACGGGACCTGCGACCAGTCAATTGATGATTCGTGCGGTGCGATCGTATTTAAGCTCGGTGCTACAGAAGCAGATAGGCCGGCTTTGCCGACTACATCAGGCACCATTAATATCAAAGCCATGGTCACATGGCTCGAGACACATAATGTGCCCGGTCAGAACTATCCGTTTATGCAAAAGGGCTCGTCTGTAGCCAATCTTTCAGCCGGTTGGGAGATCTGCACTACCGGCGGGGTGCCGGAGAAGTTTTACGGCAATGGGTTTACTGTAAATGCCACACATTAATTAGTTGATTATGAAAAAACGCAAAATTAGCACAAAGAAAAACCAAAAATTAACGAACTGGAATAGGAATAGCAAACGTTATTCAGCAATGATTGCAACTGCCACTGCTGTCGGTATATTCGGCGTCCTCATGATTTTCAATAGTTTTGCGGCCGTCGTTCCTGCCGGAATTTCCGGCAACTGGAGCTTGGTCTTTGATGATGAGTTTAACGGTACAAGTTTGAACACTAATTACTGGAGCCCGAGCTGGTTCAATGGCGGAAAGGTAAATAATGATAATGGTGTCTACATGCAGGCTAAGAATGTCTCGGTATCGGGCGGTTACGCGGTACTAACACTCGCATCATCATCTTCCGGCGCGACGATTGATACAGACCCTTCTCAAACCAATGGCGGCGGTTTCACTTTCGGTACCGGTTACGCTGTTGAAACACGCATGTATGTCCCGGGGAGCGGATCTACCATATACAACTGGCCGGCATTTTGGACAGATGGACAAAGTTGGCCTACAGATGGCGAAAGCGATATATTCGAAGGCTTAGGGACCGCCACTACAAACTACCATTCGCCAAGTGGCGCGAGCAACTCAGGTACGATTGCCGGCACTTGGTCTAACGGGTGGCATACGTATGCGATGGACCGCGAGAAAGGTAAAGATTACATTTATTGGGACGGCAAACTCGTCCGGTCTTATACGTCCAACGATGGCGGGGCGCCGCAATACCTAATATTTTCTCTCGATTGTTCCGGCGGCTGCAAAACCGGAACGTCGTACCAGTTGAAGACTGACTATGTCCGGGTCTGGAAAAAGAGCGCTGTTAACCCTACGCCTCCGCCGCCTCCGGCACCGCCGCCATCGCCATCGCCATCGCCAACCCCGTCCCCCTCTCCAACGCCACATCCCACTCCAAGCCCTGCCCCGACACCTAAACCGACACCAGCACCGTCACCGGGCCACCCGCCTTCAAACGTACATCCGAGTAATTCGCCAGCAAGCAGCACAGGTACGACTTCCGGGACTACAAATGATGTGCCGACGAATTCATCGGGCAATCAAGATTCAAATACAATGGACACGGATTCTACAGGCAGCGCATCAACTACTGATACAGCCACAACCTCGGTATCAGGTAAAAATACAGCCCACAAACGGTCGCTAGTCATCGGAGTCGGAGCATTAGTCTTGGCAGGGCTAATACTTCTGTATCTCTTTATATATCTGATACCAAACCGCAACCGTTGAAATCGTTCAAAATATATAATAGATAACCCCTATTGGGGTGAGCATAAAAAGTGATGCTATTAAAAGAAGGGTTGCGTAAACAATGCGTAAATAAACGCAACGACGTTAAACAGTATGAAAGCACCCACCGTTATGCCGGTCATGAGCCAGAAATTCATTGAACTAGACTTTGGATTATGTGATTTCATAAAGCCTGAAATATAATTGGCCAAAAGCAATCCTGCAAAAAAATAACCGATTTCAATGATGAATAAATCAGTTCTTATATTTGATGACGGCAAGGCTGAAAAATAGGTTGTGACTACGAATGCTACAATACTGCCGATGAGCGTCAAGTGTCGTTTAATACCCGAATTGTTCACTGCTCAAAATTATATCAAAAATAATCATAAGCGTAATGGTGGAGCATAATTAACGTTTTTAGAACTTTGCACTAAAGTGTCTAAAATAAGTAAGTTGACTACAGATCGGCTTCAGCCTCAAAAAACTCTAGACACTCTGCAGCGGACATTATTCGTAAATCATTTACCCCGGCTCGAGCAGCTGCCACCAACTCATCTATTTCCATCGTTATGACTTGGAGGTCATCCATGCCGATTATATCGGGCATTCCGTTCCTGTTAAATGCTTGTCCTACAATCCTCTGACCATCCCCGGGTCGCTGATATACTCCAAAATTGGCTCTGTAGTTCCTGGCTTTTTCAGGTTCATCATCAATACGAAACACCAATTGCGTGTCCGGGCATTGCTCTCCGGATGCTGCCAATTCAAAACTTAGACTTCCAGCATGAAAGTCCGTTACAAGTGCCCTTTTTCGTACAACATGCAGCGATCTAATAAAATCGTGAGTGCCCTTAACAGGCATTGGCGGCGTGAGTCTTGGATCGTAATTGAGCGTCTGTAATACGAAGTCGGTAAGAAGCGTGACCGCAGCATTTCTTTCCTCATCAACAATACGATCTAAAGGGTTATACCTTAAAGCCTCAGAAGCTTCAGACAGAGATTTCATAAAATATATTATACAATATTATATGATACTTTGTCATAACATACGTATGTGTTGATTAATCTAAAATAACATAGTTACTTCCGCTCCACTCTCGTCCCCGCCGGACATTTCTCAACGGATAGCTATTAGTGGTTTTAAAATCTAATTGTTGCAACTACTTCGAATTGGCCGTTATACGGTAGGAGGGCTTCTATTGAATTTTCGTCGGCGTGTCTGTTGGGGATCGTAATTTTCCCGATCTCACCGTTGTCGAAAATAATGACTTCTCTAGCTTTGTCTACGACGTAGTCTTGAAGATCCTGCCCGGTGATCTTGACCCGGCTTTCGCCAATTGTTGTCCAGGTGAAGTTGGTTTCATCCGATTCTGGTATGCCCATTAGTTCGACGATAACGGCATGGGATATCGCAACTGCACCGCGGCTCATTGCATCAACTAAATTTTGTCTGGCCATTTCGGCTGTAATTTGGACAGGAAAGATGCCGGCAACCTCACCGGGGTAGGCCATAATAGCCGCAGGAAGCCCAGAAAGTACCAGCCGTCTGCCCCTATCGATTTGATGATGTGTAGATTCGGCAAGTTGAATCGCGGCAAAGAGGCGTACCGGGTTTGGTTCGGTTGTTTCTTGATTGATAATTAGGGCTTCGAAAGGTTTGTCGGTGAACCTATCCGCAATCTCCACCGTGCCAGGAATGATACGGCTACTCATAAGTTTATTATAATATATATTTACTAAAATGACAACTTTTCAAGATTACAATTTCTATAAACTTTTTACATTAAGCATAAGTATAATGTAAGCTGAAGGCATGAAAGCTAGCCGTACAAAGCGAAAATCCAGATCTCGGATTGCATTTGCTAAACAGCATTATCTGATTTTGGCAGTAGCAACCGGCGTTGCCCTGATTGCTTTGATCGTTCCGAAAATACAACACACATACAACACGGCAGCCGAACCTGTTAATCAAATATGTACGGTGGAATCAACATCGATATGCCTAAATCGCAAAGGTGGTGGTTTTCAACCAGGTACCACACCTATTATCGGCTACAAAGCGGATGACATTAATAACAACTTTAAGTATGCGTTTATGACGGATCATTGTAATCATGGACATGTTACCGATGGAAGAAATGGCGAAAATGGGGGAAAAATGTGTCCATTTACAACTTATAGATTAAACCACGGTAACTATAGCAGGTGGATTTTAAAAATCGAACAGGCGGGTGTTGCCAATCCGCTCTGTGTGGGTGACCAGGACGCTAACTCGGCGGCCGATTTGACTTGGTGTCCCGATAACGGCGGCCAACACGGAGCGACTGGAACACAATTTATAGCCATAGGATCACCGCTGTCCAGTACTGGTCGGTTTCAGCTGGTAAATGTTTTCTGGTCTGATAACCCGAATGGCGGTGTTGGGGTTCAAGGCAGGTGGATGTGTGTACCAAATACCCGCACCTCGATATTTTTCCTTTATTTTTCGGGCTCTGGAACCGGCTGTACCTTCTACCAGAAAAACCGTCCCGTGGCACTTTAATACCTCGCTTCGCAGGTAAATTATTCGACAACTTATTAATGAGAATGGTTCCACACCGCATTGCAGTACTCTAATAGAAAATGCTGGTTTGTAATAAAGAAAAAGTCCGAGTAAGCAAATCCTCGAACTTTTCGCATCGGATATTTCAAATGGTGGAGCATATCGGACTTGAACCGATGGCCTCTTCAATGCCATTGAAGCGCTCTAGCCAACTGAGCTAATGCCCCATGTGAACTCGGGTAATTCTAACAAAAAATTATCTTATTTTAAAGCGTTAAATGATTTTACGTTTGTGGGCATACCATAGCCCGATCAGCGGTACGCAAACTGTTACTGATAACACAACCCAATATGCCCAAGGTTCATGCTGAAGCGGCAGCGGGACGTTCATGCCATACATACCATAAAATAAATTCGGCAGTGCGATAACAACGGTGGCGATCGTTAAGATTTTAATGGTTTGATTCAGATTGTTTGTGCTGATCGAAGTATATGCTTCGCGGATGTTTATGATCGATTTGATGTTGGAATTGCATGTTTCGATAGATTGTTCGTTGTTCAACATCAGATCTTCAACGATATCCTGATCTTCTTCGAACAGCGGTATGTGGCGGCCAATGAGTAATCGGCGAAGCGTAGAGTTATTTGGCTGGAGAGCGCCGAGGAATTCGTTCAGTTCATCTTCTATCATCACAAAATCGGCAAAATCCTTGTTACTGATGCCATGATCGCGTAACCGTGACCGGATATATTTGATGCGTTTGCTGGTGCGTGAAATGTAATTGTCGTATTGTTCGACGATCTCTTGCAACAACTGCAAAATCAATTTCGTGCGCTGCGTTGATGCAAAATCTATTTTGCCGTTTAAAAATTTTTCAATCACCGGTAATCGTACCGGCACGATCGTAAAAACGATTTCGCCCGCGAATACGATCAATAGCGGCGCAGTATCTAATTCGTCATTCGAATCTTTATAAGCGAATCGCACGAAAATATAGCTGTGGCCGTCTTCTTTATCCAACCGCGGCATTTCGTCGACATCCATCGCGTCTTGCAGATTTCCAAGGTCCAACCCGTATTGTTCGCTGAGTTCAGCCAATTCTTCGCCTGTAGGTGCTTCGGCGTATACCCACGATCCGCGCTTCGCTTGCTGCAATTCCTGGACACTATCCGTCCGGAGACTTTTGTAATAGTTTTTTATCATTTTCTGGTCCTCGTTGGTGCCATTGTACTCTGCAAGTAATAGCGATGGCAAAACTGCTGATAATAATATCGGGCGGAATATTTGCCGCCCGATAGTAGTCGTGCGCGCTCACCCTGCGGCGAGTGCCACCCATTTAATTTTTGGAAAATGTTTGTTTCACGCGCCGCGTGCGCACGAATTATCTAAAGCATAAACGGTTTTTTAATAACTGTCAAGTCAATGTAATTTTATTTCAATTGTTCCATCATCTGATTCAATTGGTTCAGATTTTTTTGGAATTTCTGTTGCGTCTGATTTTTCTGCTTGAGTACTAGATTTTCCTTCGGAATCCGCAAATTCAAGCGTCAATACGATGGGATAATGATCCGACAGCCGGTCCGTATCGTGATTCTTTACGACTTCATATCCTTTGACCATAGGCACCAGCTCTTCGCTAACGAAAAAGTAATCGATCCTTGCAGGTGCCTCAGTTGCGGCGACCTCGTCTTTGGCATAATTTTCGCCGTATGGCGACGGAACGGTCGTGTCTTTGTTGCCGATCTGAGCTGCCGCATCAATATAACCCTTCGATTCGAGTAAATCGGTCACACCAAAATCGAGTTCGTTCATGCCGAATTTATAGAACTTACGTTTTTGCAGTTCCGACAGGAATTCGGGCGGATAATTGTCTTTGCGGCTGACGCTGTTAAAGTCGCCGGTGATGATACGCGGTTTGTCGGTATCAATTAGCTCAAGCATCCGATGGATCTCACCCATGCGGGGTTCTTCTTTGTATGGATCGAGGTGCAGATTCACGATTGAAAATTCAAAATCTCCGGCTTTTACGTGCATTTCGATGACACCGTGCCAGAAACCCTCGACGTACACGTTATGGAACGTCACCGGCAAATTGCTGAATGCCGCCAATTTGTATTCGCTATTGCTGTTGCAAAATGTGTAAGAGTCAAATACCGCACGGTCAGCGAAATCCTTTACTTTAGCCAAGTCGTCAGATTGCCAACCGTTCAATTCCTGCAAACAGAGTACATCAAACTGCTCTTCCTTGATAAAATCAATAAGCCGGAAATAGGTATTTTCTGCCCCTTTCCACAGGTTGTAACTCGCAATTTTTATAGTCATAGTATGGATTTAAGGATACCAGATGCGTGACAGATTGGTCACGAATTTTGCAGAAATTCCCTGAGTTTTTCGATGGCCTTATATCGGATACTGTACGGTTTGACTTCGTCATCGGTCATTTCGGCGTAAGTTTTGGCGCAACCTTCAGGTATGAATGTAGGGTCGAATCCGAAACCTCTGCTGCCGCGAGGAGTGTCCGCGACGTAACCATTTGTAGTACCTTCAAACGTATGCATCGTATTCCCGTCGTAGAGCACGTACATCATGTACGCCCGGGCAGTCCGGTTTTCGAGCCCATCCGCCAGACTGCAAAGCCCTTCTGTTCCGATATCTTCTAAAAACCACTTTAGCAACGGTCCCGGTAATTTTCCCAAAGCTGTAAAACTAAGTGCGACATCTTCAACTAGAACTGGTTTATTGACCGCATCAAATGCCCGCCGTGCCTTATCTTCTGCGATCGTCCGCAAATCGAGCGATTGGATTTCGTCCAGATCAAGTTTTTCGTGCTTGACCGGCATGCCAAGCCACATAGCCAGATAATCGGCTTTATTCTGGTTGCCGGTGATCAGTACGAAATCTTTCATACTTTGAGGTTCAAAATACGTTTATTGGCGTCTTGCATTTCGGCGATAGCAACATCGAGCACGCTTTCTCGCCGCATCTTCGCTTCTGTGCCATCAAACCAGATCGAAGTCCATTTACAAAACCCGTTGGCTTCGTCAGTTATTTTCAAATCGGATTCTTTTGCCTGTTCTATATCAGCATCCCCAAAGTCAGGTGCATAAAAATCAATGTGATCGAGACCAACGGCATCAGTGGAGTTCGGCCGGCGCTGCATCAGTTTGATCACTTGGATATCCCAGTTTAATTTTGTATCCCTTAGTACCATCATCGCGATCCAGCGGTCGTTCAACCAGCCAACATGCATCTGCTCGCAATTGCCGCGGAGTTCCGCAAAACATTTGTCAAAATCCGCCAAGTCCGCCGCTTTCCAGCCGGCCGCCTGGGCAATCGCCGAATCAAACCTTGATTTATCTTTGCGCCCTTCGACAAGACTTTGCCACTTTGACCGATATTCGTCGATAGTTTTATTTAAGTCATCTATCATATCTTTTATGTTATACGGGAATGGAAAACTCTTCAACTAACCGATGTTCCAGTAACCATATGCGCTCAGCAAATTCGTACTCTCGGCACAATGGATCGGTGTTGTAATGCTCCCATAATTCATCGAGTGAGTACTCCCTTCCGCCCTCAAAATAAACTCCTTTTTCCGCAAGTTCAGATTCAGGCATGACACAAACGATGTCCCAACTACGCTGACCGGGCATATCGAGTTGTCCAAGGGCAACATCCCCGACCACATTTTGCGCACCGGCATCAAACAATGCCCAACCGTGGTCTCTTATAGCAACACCGCCTATTGCAAGTCTAACCTTCCCATAAATCACCATCCTGGGATTCGTTTCAGGAAATCTATACGATAGTCCTCTCGCGAGCATGTAATTTGCCGGTCCGCACTGGCCAAGTGACGATGAACTATCCTGCGGTATCGGACGATATTCCGGTTTAGGGCAAGCCGTGTCATAACTCCATACATAACTTATCCGACCCCAGAGATTTACAATATATTCCGAAATTGCAGGATTGACTCGCCTGCTTATTAGCTCATGGCTTATCATTTTTTCAAAAGCAAAAGTAAGTCTTGTTCGCTAATCTGCTTGGTTCCCAGTTTTTCAGCTTTGGCGAGTTTACTGGCGCCGACGTTCTGGCCAACCACGAGATAGCTTGTGTCTTTACCTACACTAGATTGGAATGTACCGCCGAGTTCGCGGATCTTATTGGCGAATTCGTCGCGGGTGCCATGTTCTAGTCCGCCGGTGATTACGAAAGCTTTGCCGTGAAGGGGTCCGCGGGCCTTTGACTCGTAGTGGGGGTTAACGCCGAATTTCTCGAATTTTTCCAGCATTTTCTGATTGTCTTCGTCTGCGAACCAGGCCAGGATCGACTCTGCCACTGTTTCGCCGATGCCGTCGACCTGGAGCAATTCATCCATCGTGGCTTTGCTCAATTTTTCCAGCGAACCGAAATGCTCTGCAAGATCAATGGCCGTCTGCGAACCGGCATGGCGTATCCCAAGCCCGTAGATAAAGCGCGGTAACTCGGGCGATTTCGTTGCCTGTATGCCGTCTATCAGCTTCTGTGCGGACACTTCAGCGAACCGTTCTAGTTCTAAGACCTGGTCTTTTTTTAGACCGTAAATATCAGCCATGTCGTGCACCAATTTTGCATCAACAAGCGCGGCAACATTCTTTTCACCGAGCGTATCGATATCTAGCGCCCCTTTCGATGCGAAATGGATCAACGCGCCTTTTAACAATAATTTGCCGGTCGCGCCTTTTACTCGGAAAACGGCTTCGCCTTCGGGACGCACGAATTCTAGTTCCGGGTACTGCCTTTTTAGTTCCGCATCCATATCGAATTTTTTGGCAGATTTTGGACGTAGCTCAGCAAGTACGCGCGATACTTGCGGGATGATATCGCCAGCTTTGAAAATAATGACCGTATCGCCCACACGGATATCTTTTCGGGCGATTTCATCAGCATTGTGCAAACTGGCATGTTGGACGGTTGTACCCGCGACCTGTACCGGCTCAAAAACGGCCACTGGCGTTGCTGCGCCTGTGCGTCCAATGCTTATTACGATATCCCTGACAACAGTCGTAGCTTCTTCAGCAGCATATTTATATGCGACAGCTGCCCGTGGCGCCTTGCCCACCACCCCCAATTGAGCGTACAAATTCCTATCATTAATTTTGATTACTAACCCATCGGTGTTATAAGGCAATTTATGGCGTTTTTGCTCCCATTCGTCGGCAAATTTCATGATTGCATCGACATCTTTCAGAACTTTGTACTGACTGCCAGATGCGATTCCTAAATGCATGATCGCATCATAAGCGAATTCATTTGTCGGCACTTCTGATGGGTCGTCGCGCAATAAATCCCAAGCGCGGAACCTGAGTGGCCGCTCGGCAGCCAGCTTTGGATCCAATTGCCGGATGCTGCCTGCTCCGAAATTCCGCGGGTTTGCGAAAACCGGTTTACCTTCGGCTTCACGGGCTTTATTCAACGCTTCGAAATCTTTTTTGTACACTATGACTTCGCCGCGTATTTCTGTCCGGCCTTTCAAAAATTCTGAGTATTTTTTATTTGGCCGCAGTTCAAGCGGCACGCTTTCCATCGTACGGACGTTCATAGTCACGTCTTCGCCGACAAAACTGTCGCCGCGTGTTACTGCCTGGACGAATTTACCGTCCTGGTAAATCAATGAGCAAGCAAAACCGTCCAGTTTAAGATCGATGAAAAATTCCGGCTTTGCTTCTGGCGCAAGTTTCTGCATCCGTTCAATCCACGCTACTACTTCGTCACGGTTGAATACGTCATTCAGACTGAGCATCCGCGTACTATGCCGGACTTGCTTGAATCCCTTTAGCGGTTCGCCCGCAACACGCTGCGATGGACTGTCCGGCGTGATTAAATCGGGAAATTGCGTTTCGAGTTCCGTGAGTTCATGTTTGAGCGAATCAGCCGCCGCCTCGCTCATGATAGACTCATCCAATACATGATAGTGATATCGATAATCACTTATCAGGATGCGAAGCTTCTCTATTCGCTCTTCCGCTTGGGTTTTAGATGAACTCATTACAAAACTCGCTTTCGAGTCAAAAATGCAGCTCGCCGAGCGAAAACCATGCCTGACACCGCAGGCGTAATAAAGATTACGTTGAGGATGGCTGGTATGGTTTGCAGCCGGCGAGGTGGGTTTTTGGCCGGAATGGAGTTTTGCAATGAGTTCAATAGTTTGTTCACAATAGTTCCCTATACAAACCATACATATAACTGTGGATCATAGAAATTGCCACCATTGTAAAGACGAAGAATGCCGCAACAGCGATCGGTGTCGCATAGCGCGCCATCGGCAGTAACAAAACAAAGCTCGCAACAATGACTACCAAGGGTAAAAATAAAATTTTACGTATTACAGGTAACCTGCGCTTGTGCACGAGTTTTTTAGCGCTTCTGAGTGAATCGACGGGTGTCAAATCCGGCAGTGTGACGATGTACAAAGCCATCAACGATGAGCAGACCCAATACAAGCTCAAGCCTATCAATACAATACTAAGCACCGTTGCAGCGGCAATTTCTAAAAAGCCTTTTGCGATTCCCCCGAGCACCACTGCCCCAAATATTCCGCCTCCTAATACCAGCGGCAATAATTGGAGACCAATCACTAAAAGCACTAGTATGAACGGTACGAACGGATAGGTACCTTTGTAAAAGGCATCGCGTGCGCGAATTTCATGCCCAGCCATGCGCTGCCGGAGTGCCCAGATTAGTATCAGGCTTATAAAAATTAGCAATATGGTCTCGAACGCGCCTGCGGCTGTGACGCCGTTATTACCGGCGCTTAGCAGTGTCGTATACAAAGACCGGCTGGTCGACCAATTGTCAAAATGGCCTGAAACCAAAGCCGCTTTTAGCGAAGTCAAGCTGCTGCTTGATAAACCGCCCACTAACAATGCGTACGCCAGCGCATAAAATAGCATGATTATCGAGAACAATTTCCAATCTTTAATTAACACTCGGCCGGAACGGATGAATAATTTTGGCGCACTAGCAATTTGATTTTTCGAAACATTTGCGGCAGATTGCTCTGATGATACCTTTTGATTATCTTGTTTTGCTTGAGCCTTCACGGTGTCAGACGGAGCTGATACAGGATCATGCTTACCTTTAGAAACTTTCGATCTCGCCGCTTTTTTGTGTGCGACTTTATTTTTAGCCCTCGCCATATAGCTCTTATTCTATCAAACCATCGGCAGTTACGCGTGCGATCCCATTTCGCGGAGCCGTTTGATCCGTTCGTCTAGCGGTGGGTGGGTGCTGAACAGATTGCTAACACTGTGGCCCTTCAATGGATTCGAAAAGAAAAAGTGCGATGTAGAAGCATTTTGTTTGCGCAGCGGCCTGCCTTCTGTTTTCAACTTTTCCAGTGCACTAATCAATCCTTCGGGATACCGCGTTGTCAGAGCACCGGTTGCATCTGCCAGATATTCCCGTTTGCGGGATATTGACAACTGAATCAGCGTTGCGACGATAGGTGCAATTATTGCAGCAACAATTGCCAATATCATTACTACCTGATTATTGTTATTGTCATCATCATTACTGAACCAGGTGTATCGCAATATCGTATCGGCAATCAGTGACACGACTGCTGCTAATGCAAATGCGATCATGCTGACCCGAATATCATAATTTTTGACATGGCCTAATTCGTGCGCGAAAACGCCACGGAGCTCGTTATCATCCATGATTTCGAGTATTCCAGTTGTTGCGCAGACAGCAGACGTTTTTGGATTCCTACCGGTCGCGAAAGCATTCGGAGATGGATCATCCATGATATATACCTTTGGCATCGGCAAACCGTCAGTTATCGCCAAATTTTCAACGATTCGCCACAACCTTGGATTATCTTTTTTCTCGATCTGTTTCGCACCATTAACCGATAAACTCAACCGGCTGCCGGAGTAATACATTATAATCGCGTAAATCGCGCCGCCAATCAGAATCCCATAGGTTAAACCCTGACTACCGGTAAATTGACCAAACAACCACGCAAGCGCTCCAACGAATAATAGGAAAACGACAAAAATCAAAAAAGTCCTGCGCTTGTTAGCGGCAATCTCACTATACATTGCGACCTTCTATCAATTTAAAATTTAACTTCGACAGGTTTTTCAGCTGCAGCTGCTTCTGCCGCGTCTAATTCAAAGAATTCTTTGTCTTTTTTGAAGCCAAGCAAGCTGGCAAAGATGCTTGTCGGTAATGTCTTTCGTTTGGTATTGAAATCGCGGACGACGCCATTGTAGAAGCGGCGGGAAGCCATGATCTTGTCTTCGGTGTCTGTCAACTGGTCTTGTAGCTGTTGGAAATTTTCGTTGGCTTTGAGTTGCGGGTAGTTTTCTGCGACTGCGAACAGGCTTTTCAAAGTCTGTGAAAATGCATTTTCTGCTTTAGCGGTTTCTGCAGGTCCTTGCGCGCCCATGGCTTCTGTACGGGCTTTAGTAACGTCTTCAAAAACAGTTTTTTCGTGTGTCGCATAACCTTTGACCGTGTTGACCAGATTAGGGATCAGATCATACCGGCGCTTTAGCTGGACGGTGATATCGCTCCATGCTTCGTCAGATTGCTGATTGAGCCGCACCAGACCGTTGTACATCGCGGCGACGACTACCCCAAGCAGGACTAGCACGACGATGATAATGATTAGTACCATGTTTACTCCTTATATGTTTACTTAATTATACAACAGACGGGCGTTCTACATACAATAAATCTCCAGCCTGGCTCCAGTAATTATCGCCGGCTGTACTTATAATGGTACATATGCAAAGGCGCAAACGGCACATAGGAGGAATTCTGGCGATTCTACTCGTCGTTTTTATCGTGTTATATGGATATTATTCGTACAGGATGCCGGTGCCGGCATTGGCCGCGCAGTCATCACTGAATAAATCTCAACAGCGAAGCGCAGCCGATTTGCCCTGGCCGAATTACGGCGCATCAGCGATTGGAGCGGTCGGATACGGCGTATTAGCTTCACACGGATCCGATAAACCGATCCCTACCGCAAGCGTTGCCAAAACCATGACAGCGTTGACAGTCCTGCAGAAAAACCCGCTATCTCCAGGCGAAACCGGTCCGACGATTACGCTGACAAAAGCTGATGTCGGATATTATGATAAATATTTCGATGTGGGCGGTTCGATCGTTCCGGTTTCAAACGGGGAGAAAATTACCGAATACCAAGCGCTAGAAGCAATGATGCTGCCATCTGCCAACAATATGGCGAGTTCACTGGCCGACTGGGCATTCGGCAGCGAACAAAATTATACTGCGTATGCTAATAAACAAGCTGAAAAACTTGGCATGTCGGACACGCATTTCGCGGACGCGAGCGGATTTTCGCCGAAAACAGTATCAACAGCAAGCGACTTGGTTAAGCTTGGCATTCAAGCATTACAAAACCCTGCGCTTGCTAAAATTGTCAGTGAAAAAACTGCAAAAATTCCAGTTGCCGGAGTCATACATAACGTAAACTGGCTTTTGAATTATGACCAGTTCAACGGGATAAAAACCGGTAGCACCGACCAAGATGGCGGCGCAATTTTATATTCTGAGCCAAAAACGTACCCCAACGGCCAGACGGTCACGATCGTGGGCGTAATCATGGGAGCCAAATTACTTTCAAAAGCGATGAATGACGTTTTTCCATTGATACACGCAGCCCAAAATAATTTTAAGCAGACAACAGTAATTCATAATGGACAGGTCGTCGGACATTATGATGTACCATGGGATGTTCCCGTTGATGCTGTCGCTACAAAATCTTTGGATCTGATGGCATGGCGCGGCCGAAATATAACGCCGCATATATCGTTCAAACAATTGCAAGCTCCATCTGAAAAAGGCGTGGTTGTCGGCAAAATCACTACTGACGCGATGCCAGGCCAATCAGTTTCAGTTATAACGAAACGCGCAACCGTTGAACCTGGCGTCTTATGGCGGGCATTCCGTAATCTGTGAAAGTAAACAAAAATCATGCAATACTACTTAATCTTCACGAAGCAGTCGTACCCATGGTACATTGAATAGTAAGCGCTTATGATAGATAAGAGAAGTTTTGATTTACAAAAAGCTGCTCAGCCGGGCAAGCAGAAATCTGCCGCAGCCGATAAAAAACGGAAGATTTTGCTGATCGCACTTGGCGTTTTCGTATTTGCAAACATTTTAATGGCAATAACGTATCATTCGAAAGTGCTGCCGCATTACTATTTGGGACAATATCCAATAGGCGGTATGGATAAAGTCTTGCTTAAAAATACACCATCAGAAAAAATACTGCCCGCTGCGGTAGTCCTGAAAAAAGATGACAAAACATACAACACGACCCCGGCGAAACTTGGCATTAGCGTCGACAAGGATGCAAGTTTGCAAAATGTCCAATCATGGATCCGCTGGGTGCCAGTAATCAGTCTAATTTCCGTGCACCATGTTGCTTTGAGTCTGCACATCGATGAAGCGCAATTCACTACGTCATCCAAAACGATAGAAACAAGTTTTTATTATCCTGCGAGCGATAAATATATCGTTTTTAACGGCGCTGATTTCGATATCGCCCCCGCACACGGAGGTCACAAGGTAAATACCGACAGGCTTCTAGGCACAGTGACCTCTTCTATCCAAGGCGGCAAAACAACGATTACAGTGCCCACGACGGCGATTGCCGTAACGAAAACCGGAGCCGACTTAACGGGTTCTTTGCAGCAGCTGCAGCAGAAACTAAACATTCAGTTGGCGTACGATTACCATGGTCAAAAAACGATCCCCAGCAAAACAGACATTGGCAGCTGGTATGTCCAAAGCGGCCAGGGCATGGTACCGTCAATGGCAAAAATTACCGCATACGTTAATAGTGTCGGCAAGAAACATGGCGTGATAGTTGCAAACCCTTCAGATATTGCAACCGCAACGATGTATGCGCTGACAAATAGCCGTTCGCAGTCGATGGTTATCGTGCCGCAAACGGCGAATACATTTATCAGATCATATTGCACCAATGTTACGGGGGTTAATGCGAACCGGCTGGCGAGTCTGAACGGTAAACTTGCGGCCGTATATAATGATCCGCGTGGCTGGAATGATAGCGGCACGATAGCGTTCAAACATGTCGCGTCAGGGTGCCAATATACTGTTTGGCTGTCTGCTGCCAATTTAATGGGTACATTCGGATCGATTTGCGACGATTTCTATAATTGCCAAGTCGGTACAAACGTGGTTTTAAATTACGACCGGTGGGCGAATGCAACACCGCCCTGGAACAAAACCGGCGGTAGCTTGGACGATTACCGCACGCTGATGATCGACCACGAAACGGGCCATCGTCTCGGCTTCCGCGACAACCCCACCTGCCCCGGCACGGGCCAAAAAGCCCCAGTCATGATGCAGCAATCAGTCAATCTAAAAGGCTGCATATTCAACATCTGGCCCTTAGCAACAGAATTCACCCAATTGAACAAAATGATAGGCGCCGGCGCTACCTCGAGCATTACCAACTTGCAGTAAACAAGCTAACTAATGAAATAAGTTGAAAAAAATAAGCCATATTTTGTTATGGCTTATTTTGGATTTCAGACCTGGTGTAGTGTCCGAAAATTTCAATATGTGGCACTAGACGGTGTGTAGCTTACAATGCCATTGATTACATTATAAATACCGTCCGGTATCATGCGTTGAAAACCGCAATTTGGGCACGATGATGTATTACCATACATTTGAATGTTTGTTGCATTATCAAATGCGAATCCAGTTGGAAGCGTATGTTTACAGTGCGCGCAATACGCGAGTATGTCTGCCATGTTTTATCTTTTAACTTATGACCCTCAACATTCAGAACGCTACATTGCGTTCCGGCATTCTCGACGCTACAATATGAGTACCGTGTCAATCGGTTGCTCCATTGCGATTGCATTGAGAGCCAGAGAAGTCGCTCGATAGAGCGACTTCTTTTACTCTAAATGTTTTTCTTGAGGTTACTAATGTGCATAGCTAGGACGGCATAAAGCTTTTCAGCATGCTCCAGTGAAAGCCCGGTCCTTGAGACGATATGTATTTGGTCAGCAAAATTTTTCTGTCCGGCAGAAATTATAATTCCATGCGGATCTGACGTTACCAAGACGACGTCGGAAAACAGCACAGGAACAGCAGCTTCATCGAGCATCACTTGCATATTTTGACTGCTAGTTGGGCTTGGTACCAAATTTGTCGGTCGCTGTTCGTATCCGGCAGCATCTCTCAGCATAATTGCATCTTCTAAGGGGATGCTGTACGCCCTAATCATTTTTTCCAAAAGTTCGGATGAAGGAATTTGGCTGCCCGTTTCGCAACGCGAAAGATACTGCGGTGTAATCGAAAGCCTTTTAGCTGCCTCTGTAGCGCTCCACCCCGTTCTAGATCTGAAATCACGTAATATTGAAGACGTTTTGTTCATATTCATATCATATTCCTTTATGTTAATCTGGGTCAATACATGAGTTTCGTAATTCTATGCATTTGATTAACCTATTAGAGGTATTACTGTCGACAATATTACTTCAAAGTATAAACTAAACTCTCAGTGGCGGGGGGAGCGGTTCGCTTCTTATCATTTTCTTGAATTCGGCCAGGAACGCGCGAAGTTGTTTGCACGCATCGGCATAATCACTGAATGCAATTTCGCGGATTACCGCCGGATTGCCGCGGACAATCCTTGAAATCCGGCGCTGTGCGAATTTCTCATTTTCATACAGCAAAACAACCGGTTTATCGGAATGGTGGGCAAGTTCAACTTCTATTCCGACGCCAAGCGACGGTACGCCAACATATGCGACAACTAAGTATGATTGGGTCACGGCCAGCCGGTCGATCCGGTCGATTTCCGTCGGGTTCAGATGCGCTACATTTTTGGGATCGCCATACACATGCGGGCTATACGGTTCGAATCCATATTCTTTACAAACATTACCGATGTCATCATAAAAAGCCCGAAGTTCCGCACGCTCAGCTTCTGACATATCAGTTAGCGCCCCAGAGATATAAACCGATTTTTTTAACGTCGCTACCATCATAATCCCCATTTGATAATTGAGTATGATAACAAGGATTACGAGCAATAATCCAGTACGAAAATAAAAATCGGCTTTTAGTCTCGAATGACCTAGGTTTCAGCAACGGTTACTATATACTTATAACCAGTTATGTTTTTAAAACACACATTAGCATTTACTACTTTAGGTTTACTATTACATCGCAATGAATGATCAGCCCATTCCCAAACTTAGCCAATCTAACAACGATACAACCCCTTCACCGCAAGCGCACACCACACCTCCACAACAGCCGACTCCGCCTAGCCAATCGTCGATTGTTGTCGATATAAAAAACTTGACTAAGCGTTTCGGAAAAGTTGCTGCAGTTAATAATCTGTCGTTGAACTTAGTGCAAGGCGAAGTGTTCGGGCTGCTGGGACCCAACGGTTCGGGTAAGACCACAACCATCAATATGATCAGCGGGCTCAGTAAGCCGACGAGCGGCGAAGTTACGATCATGGGGCAAAATATCGCCCGGAATCCCCGGCAGGTTCGCAGCGTCTTAGGTTTCGTACCGCAAGAAACCGCGCTGTACGAAGAGTTGTCGGCTTGGCAGAACATGGACTTTCACGCAGACATTTTCAGTGTGCCACGCAAAGAAAAATCCCAGCGTATTACTGCGTTACTTGCGTTGGTGCAGTTACTTGACCATAAAGACAATATCGTCAAGACATTTTCCGGCGGCATGAAACGCCGTTTAGCCATCGCACGCGCATTATTGCATGACCCCAAGCTTATTTATCTTGATGAACCGACCATCGGCGTTGACGTGCAGGCCAGAAATGTTATTTGGGAATACATCCGAAAACTCCGCGGCCAGGGAAAAACGGTCCTCATTACCACAAACTACCTGGAAGAAGCCGAAGCCCTGTGCGACCGGTTGGCGATCATTGACCACGGCCACCTGATAACCGTAGAAACCACGGCACGGCTGAAAGAATTGTATGGCGGCAGCATCATAGAAATTGATACCGTCCACCCGGAGTTAGCGATTGCCGCTTTGAAGCCTTTGAATAAAAACATTTACCTTGAAGCGGACGGATCAAAGCTAAAGATATCCAGCAAAGGCCAGGACGAATTGATCACTGCAATCGTTAACATCGTTTCAAGACAAGGTGGGATCCGCAATATTTCCATGCGCGAGTCAAATCTCGACGAGATATTCTTAAAATTAACAGGTAAAGCACTGCGTGATTAACATATTGCGGGATGCGCATGAAATTATTTGATAACTTGAGAATAATGTGGGCCTGCGCCAAGAAAGATCTTTTGACAAGCCTGACCGAGCGCATATTTTTAATCACGTTATTCGTGATTCCGCTGCAGTATTTATTCTTGTTTATAATTTTCGTACTTCCCTCGGACCATGCACCGACCGCAGTCGTCATGCTTGACCAGGGCTATCATGCCCAGCAGTTATATAGTGCAATGCAGCATGCGAATTCATTTAAACTGGAGCAGACTAGCGCGTCGGAAGCTGACAAGATGCTGACAGCCGGCAAAATAGTAGCGGTCGTGACTATCCCGCAGCAATTCGATGCAAAAGTCGACGCAAATGAGCCCATCAATATCCCGGTTCAAATTAATAACCTCAACACTGATTTTACCGAGGATATCCGGCGCGCCGTTCCGACATCGATTACGAACTTTTATGCGCAAGCGGAGCCTACGACAGTCACCATTGTGCCGATTGAAAAAGATTGGTACGCCAAAGATACGGACTATATTTCCTACATAGGTGTATCAATCCTGGTACTAGCAATCGCGATTGGCGGCGCTATTCAAAGCGGCACATCGTGGGCCAGAGAGTGGGAGTTAGGAACGATGAAAGAATTGCTGCTTTCACCTGCATCACGATGGTCTATTGTCGCAGGAAAGCTAATTGGAGCGTTCATCGTTGCGCTCGCATCCGCGTTCGTCGTCTTGTTAGCTTTAATAATTCCGCTTCATTCTCCACCCATTCATATAGGGGAGATGTTCTTGTACGTATTGCTGACGCTGTTAATATTTTGCGCGCTCGGTACTCTGATCGGAACAGTCGTCAAGCAGCGGCGGCTTATTACGACTATTGTGCTTGGGTCATCTTTATTTACTTTTTTTGTGAGCGGTCCACTTGGTCCGCCGTCATTCAGCACACCTGCGATTGAATATATCTCACGGATTTCGCCGCTCGCCTATGCAATTACCGGCGAACAGCACGCATTCCACAATTTCAGTACAAATACAGCTGGCGGATATAACGTGATCATACTGGTATTTTTCGCGGTAGCTTTTATCTGCTCTGCAATGTATGTATTGCATAAACGGGTGGTGAGCTAAGTCTATGCATTGGAGATTTAATTTCCGCCCGCTTTGGGCCATTAGCCGCAATACATTGAACGTCTGGCTTCACAACAGATCATTAATGGCGGCTTCATTGCTCCCGCCAATAGCATTCTTGTTAGCTGGTTTTTTGGCAGCAGCATCAGTCTCCCATAGCCGCGTCGCCCTCGTCAATCTAGACAAGGGACCGCAAGGAGCACGTTTGGCGCAAGTCATTCACCAATCTGATGTGTTCCGTGTGGTCGATGCAAACCCAATAGAAGCAAACAACTTGATACACGGTTTGCGGGTAGCGGCTGTTGTAACCATCCCCGCAGATTTTACAAATACATATCTCCAACACGAACCGTCACCTGTCACATACGAAGTGAACAATCTGAATTTGGATTTTACCAATGATGTCCGGCGTTCAATGCCGACGGCGATTACTGAATTTTATAATCAAGAGGGAGCCGCGAGCCCAATTAAGGTGACTATGCAGGAAAAAGATGTGCGCCAGCGGGATATACAGCTCTACCAATATGAGGTTGCGCCAATTTTGATACTCATGGTACTGATTGCCGGCCTTGTCAACACGGCAGTGAGTACTGCCCGGGAGTTCGAATCCAGGACGGTAAAGGAAGTTCTCGTTTCGCCGGTGGGCGATAAATCTATTGCGCTTGGCATCATACTTGCAGGGCTTATAATCGGACTAGGTTCAGGGCTATTGGAAGTACTGATCTGTGTTCTATTCAAATGGATATCCTTGCCTGCATGGAATTATTCGCTTATTGCGTTCGCCGTACTTTTTTTAACCGCGCTACTGGCGTCTAGCACCGGATTGATGGTCGGCGTCGGCGTCAAAAAAATTCAATCTGCACACGCCCTTTCGACAAATACCGCTTTGCCGCTATTCTTTTTAGCGGGCGGTGTCGGCGTGCTCGCTTTCGAGCCGGAATGGCTGCAAAATATTGCAGCGTTCGTCCCGTTATCATACGCCAATCATGCGATTCAAATGGCAGTCTTTTATGAATCCACTAACCACCTTGCGCGTGATCTAGCCGTACTCGTAGCAGTGAATCTTACGGTGGCATTTTTCGCCATAAAACTGTTAAAGAAAGCTAGGTCGCACATCATATAGAGACTTCGCAAAGTTTTGTCACTAGCGATTCATCCGATCAAAGTTAACGGTTAACAATATTTATAAATTATTCGTAGCGTTCGATCACTTCCGTTGCCATCCTCATTTCATCCGGCGTACCGATTGTAATTCTTACAAATGTATCGTCCAATCCGGCATTGCGGCCGCTGCCGCCTTGGCGGACGATAAAGTTATTATCATTTAAATGTTGCAAAAATTTTGCCGCCGAATTTTCATCTGGAAACTTGATTAACACCGCATTGATGAGTCCTGGCAGTACCGCGCGGCCTTTGCTTTTTAGAAATGCCGTGAACGTTTCACGAGTGCGCTTGATTTCGTCGATGGCGTCTTTAAAGTATTGCTCGTGATCCAATGCCGCCAAAGCCGCCCCGACTGAGAGATATGACGTGCTGGATAAAGGCGATTTTAACCTGATTTGCTCAACAATGTGGGGGCTGGCAATCATGTAACCGATTCTGTTTCCGGCCATGCCGAATCCTTTTGAAAAACTCCGCAAAATGACCAAGTTGGGGTATTCGGAAAGCTCACCAAGTACAGATAATTCTGGCGCGAAACTATCATACACTTCATCGCTGACGACGATTGCTTGCGGGTTATTTTTAACTAAGTCCACTACTTTGTCACGCGGCGTAAACCCAAATGGGTTGTTGGGGTTGGCGAGATAAATCAACGACGCATCATCAATTCTTGCAGTGTTTATTGCATATTCACCGTCGTGCATCGCATTTATCGGATGTACCGTAGCGCCAATGTTTTCGGTATCCTGATAGCCGATATATGTCGGTGTGTAATAGTATGTGCTTTTGCCATATGCCATGGCTAATAATTGGATTGCTTCATCGGCTCCCGCTGTTATGAAAATCCTATCCCTCGAAACATTGTGCCGCTCTGCTAAACTGTCCACCAATTTCGAGGGCTGCGGCTGGTAGCTGTTCGCATTTTTGGAGAATTCTCGGATACCGTCATAAATGAAATCCGGCAGCGGGACATTTAACGTTGTGTAAAAAAGAGATATTTTTTTAGTTTCATCCATACAGTGATTGTACCATCCGAATTATCGTTATTTACTTTTGATTGTGAGAACCCACACAAAGTAGGGATTGTTTAGGGCCCTTCGACAAGCTCAAGGTCATTCGACACACATAATACTAACGCAGTAATCAAAAACTCGCCTTTCTTACTCGTTGTTTACCATGAGCGAGCAAAGCGAGTCGAATGGTGGGCGCTGAGGGGCTCGACCTGCCTCCGGCAGGCTCGCAACTTCACGGCAGCAAGCAAGCTTGCTCCGGAAGATTGCCTTGCGACCCGCCACTGGCGGGTCTCACCCCGACCCCGGTGGTCGTGAGTTCGAACCCGGGCAACAACCACTTAAAAACCCCACACGAAGTGGGGATTTTAAGTGGTGGGCGCTGAGGGGCTCGAACCCCCGACCCCCTCGGTGTAAACGAGGTGCTCTAGCCAACTGAGCTAAGCGCCCGGGTCAATTGATTAGAGTAAATATAGCGTATTACCGAAGTTTTTACAACTAACAGAGTCTTTCGCAATTCAATACATATGGAATGTATGAGCTAAAACGAAAGACTTTCATTTTCAGATTGGCCATTAATCCCGAACTGACAGGAATCTAGCAAAATACTTTATATGCATCGCTAGATCCCGCGCTGTTCAGGGATGATGGAATCTAGAAATATTTGTGTATCTTGGCTGAGTCTACTAGACTGCTTCGGAAAACTGATGGTGCTCTTCGTGCTCGTGATGCTCAACGCTGCTTACCAATAAGTGGTGTGCTTCGTGCAGATGACTGTGGACCTGATGCAGCAAGTGGACGAGGTGTTGGTGGTGTTCGTGCAAATGGTGATCCGTGTCGTGAACCGCTTGCGTTTGGTGATTGTGCAAGTGGTCGCTGGCGAGCGCAAGCGCTGCTTTGATTTCGAGCTCTAGCGCATGCAGATGGCTGACATGGTGTGCTGACAGCAGATGATGGCTCGCGTGCGCGCCGTGGTGCTGGTCGTGGTGTGCATCATGATGTGCATCATGGTGCCCATCGTGATGTTCATGATGTTCTTCGTGCTCATCGTGATGGTCGTCGTGGTGATCGTCTTGCATTTTTATTTCTCCTATTATTTATTTTCACACTTTTGTGACTTTAACTATATGGCAATCATAGTAACGTTGTCAAATCGCTTAAGCAAGTTTATGCTGGCAGACCCACTGGTACATGATAATTCCAGATGCCACGCCAACATTTACCGAACGGGTCGAGCCGAACTGTTCTATGCCGATGATTTTTTCGCATATTGCCTGCATTTCTGGCGACAATCCGGGGCCTTCTTGCCCAAAAACCAAAATGCTTTTTTCCGGCAGGTCAGCTTTGTGCAGCTCGACACTCCCGGTAATGTTATCTATTCCGATTACACGCAGGCCGGCTGATATTGTCCAATCAGTAAAATCCTTTACGTCCGGATGGTGGTACAGCTGCAGATATTTATCGGTGACCATTGCGCCACGCCGGTTCCATTTGTGCTTGCCCACGATGTGCACGCCAGCAGCATTAAACGCATTGGCATTGCGCACGATCGTACCGATATTAAAATCGTGTTGATAATTTTCAATCGCTATATGGAACGGAAACGCATGCTGTTTTAGATCATCTTTGATGGCTTCGTTCGTCCAATTGCGATACTTATCAACGACATTCCGTGTATCACCATTTTCAAGTAAATCGACATCTAACTTAGAATTCTTCATACAGCTTACGTCAATTATACAAATTACTTTTAAAGTTTTTTTACTTATTAAGAATCAGCTGAACGGGATAAGGCCCGCTCATCAATGCGCTGTTTTATTGCATAGATGCGTGCAATTGTACTTGCATCAATTTTCCAAACATCTGGATGTTCGGTCAGTGCGTTATCGGGGTAACCAAGCATTTCGACTGAAGGTTCCGGATTGATCTCTTCTGCCCGTAACCTGCGCCGCGCAACGACAGAAGTGGAATGCCAAGAAGGTAAGTCAGTCACGAGAACATGCGATTCGTTCATTTTTTCAACAGTAAATCGTACATCCGAATCTATTCTGTCGTCATGTACTCCGTCGACTGGGATCACATATCGTTCTTCATGTCTCGCGTCCTTCTGTAATATGCCGATCAGTTCAGCCTCACCAGTCTGCCCGTAATGAAACAGTACGTCCACTTGATCCACCCAAATGCCATCATCTTTGCCACCGCTTCGAGCTCTTAAGGGCTTGGCGGTCATATCTGCTAGATTTATTTGCATTGTTGGCGAATCCGTTTCACCGCTCGACCATCTGTTCAAAGTAATGACGCTAAACGCTTCGCTGCCAGAAAAAATAAGTGCAGTGATATGTTGACTGATACGACCATTTTGCTCGTCTTCAGTCTCGGTTTTCGCCATGGGAACTGTGAATACATTATATTCGGAAGGATCGATACCTAATCCATCTAATTCTTCACGATTGTAATTAGGCAACACTTCCAACTCGATTGTTGAACTTGTCAATAAATGACCGACTAACCGCTGTACATCCCATGCACCAGAACTTGCTTCAGGTCTACTTGCAATTCGGTTTGGGACAAATGGGCCCGGATACGGTCCGTCATGTAGAAATGGATCTGTCATAATTAGGGTATTATACTATTTTATTGAATAATAGTCAATATTTATACTTTTAATTCAGAAATAAAAAGCTTCCATTTTTAATGAACCATGGAAGCTACGAATCAATCACTTTTAATGGTGCGGACGAGAGGACTTGAACCTCCACAGCCGTAAAGCCACTACCACCTCAAGGTAGCGCGTCTACCAATTCCGCCACGTCCGCACGAAGGTGTTCAACTCGCCTATGTTAGCACGGCTCAGGCAGTTTGACTAGAATAAGACGCACTGGTAATTTACGGCTTGCCTTTAATCCGGAATTTGACGTTGCGGTCATTTGGCATTATGCTTGAGGTTAACGAATGATAATAAATAATAAAAGAATAAATAGGTTGCAGTATGCCGCGAACAAAAAGTAAAAAAAGCGTAAACTCAAAATCAAAATCTAAATCAAAAAGTTGGACAAGTCGCGCATCAGACACACAGCGCAATATTTTCATTGCGGTATTTATAGCCATTTTTGCATTGGTAGGCATCATCGTCTATCAAAAAAGCCGCGCTGCTTCATATCCGCTTCCCGGTTATGCATATTACTGCATCAAACATACGTTCCCCGGAAATGGCGTGAGTCAGGGATGCGTCCGCGATATTCAGAAATTCGTAAATGCCTGGTATGGCTGGGATAAGGTGACCCACACCGGGGCGCAGGATTTTGCTGATGTCCATATGCCGCTATCAACAGATGGTATCTTAGGCAGTAATACTTACAAAGCCATACGTGACTATCAGGCCGCCCGCAGTTTGAGCAGGGACGGTATAGTAGGACCGGCAACTTGGCGTGCGTTCTGCAATTCAGATTCTCGAATGTACAATTACGGCGGTCAGTTATGGACCGACTTTTCGAACGCTTGGTCTGATGTGCATTGCCCGGAATATTACGGTCCCGGCGTTTAACCACGACCTGGATTTAATCTCGATAATTTCTGTCTGAATGGTACTGATTATTGTATGAACCTGCTAGCAAATTAACGATGCTATCTTAAACAATAGTCACGATGGCTTAATACAAGCTAATTCTACCCGTGCGGGAGGTGTTGGTACATGTGGTAGAGAGTATATTCCTGTCGGAGCAACGGTTTTGTGTCGTCAACCGTGACATTGACTTTCACACCCGGATTTAATGTACCGTGCGGGTCGAAAATCAGTTTTACTTTCTGGAATAAAGTGTAAATTTCGTTGCCGTATAGACGCTCGAGATACGGACCGCGCAGACGGCCGTCGCCCATTTCGCCCGATGTCGAACCACCCAGATCTGCTAGTAATTTGGTGTATTCATCCATCAACCTGAAGGCTTTCTGGCGGTCGCCGAGCTGCTCCAGGTCCAAAAACGGCCGTAAGTGCAAATTGCCATCGCCGGCATGTCCCCAGACCGCCACGCTTAAATGGTTTCGGTAAAAGATATCGTAAATCCCCTTCATCAGATCTTCCAACTTTTCGACTGGCACGACGCCGTCGTCAACGACTGGAACGGCTTTTAAGCCGCCCTCGCTGTGCGTCATGATCGTCGCCGGTGCGGAACGGATACGCCAGAATTTATCCTGCTGGGATGGGTCAGTTTCTATCACATGCTTCGAACCGTATTTTTCCAGGATCTTTTTGGCTTTTTTAGTCATTCGTTTCTGCGTACGGTCGCTGCCGTTGTCGAATTCAACCATTAACACCGCCTTCGGCACGGGGTTATCTATCACATCTTTGAGCTGGTTTGGGTTCAGTTTGGACACTAGTTTCAGCAGATTTTCGTCGACTAACTCTATAACACTCGGGATTTCTGACAATTTCTTTAATTCCATCACGGCTTGCACTGCATTCTGCAGTTTGTCGAAATATCCCACCAGCAAGGTAGATTCTGGATTGTGCGTTTCGGTATCTAACATCGCTTCGGTGATGATGCCGAGCGTACCTTGGCTGCCAACAAACAACGGGGTCAGATCAAACGACCCGTCTTTGTGTTTGATATCAGTTAACTCGTAGCCAGCGGTGTTTTTGCTGACTGCTATGTTCAGTTTTTTCAAAAGTTCGTGGTTTTCTTCAAGTAAGCCATCGATGCCGCGGTAGACTTCGCCCTCGAAGGTACTCAGGCCAAGTTTTTTATTCAGTTCGCGCTTTGATAACCTTTCTGTCTGAATGATTTCGCCGTTCGCCAATACGACCCGCAAACTTTTGACATATTTACGCGTAGTGCCATATTTAAGCGATTTTTCGCCGCCTGCGTTATTAGCGATTGCACCGCCGATGGTTGAATATTCCAGGCTGACCGGTGCGGGCGGCAGGAATTTGCCGTGCGTATGCAGCGTCTGCTGCAATTTACCAAAGTTCAGTCCGGGTTCAACAGTGATTATTCCTGTTTTT
Organism: Saccharimonadales bacterium (SeqCode); assembly: GCA_035478715.1. GTDB lineage: Bacteria > Patescibacteriota > Saccharimonadia > Saccharimonadales > UBA4665 > JAICLK01. Next base: position 27,471 of record DATIJK010000041.1, on the reverse strand, counting down.
GAATCCAGCTCAAGAATTCGGTTCATGTGCGCTGGAAATACCAGGATGACGCCGCCGCCGATGGCTGCGCCGGTCTGGTCCGATCCGCCGCCACGAGCCGTGATCGGCAATAATCGACCACGCTCAGCCAGCTGCCAAGTGAACCGAGCGACTTTTCGTACGTCGCCTTCGCCGCGCGGATAGACGATAACCGCCGGCATTATCTTGAAGATGCTTGCATCGGTCGAAAAGTAAGCCCGCGCATCAAGCGAACTTACGACCTCCCCCATTACGTGTTCCTGTAAGTACTGTGCAACTTTATTCATAGATAAAAATAAAATACCTGTATAGTGTTTGTTCTTATAGCAGTAATGATAGCATATCCAGGTATTACGCGTTTGGCACATTTTGAATTTTTTCTCTACCTCCGTCGCTAAAGCTATGGAGGGCAAGCCGGCACTCCCGCCTTGTGTTCCTCGAAGCTTTAGCGAAGTGAGATCCTCGAGAAGAAAATCCAAACTGCACCACACGCTTGATACCTGATCCAACTTTTCTGTCATGCTAGAATGCCAGTATGCTACCCTTTACGCCCAAAGGCGCTATTTTTGACGTCGATGACACACTGCTCGACAACAAAGGCGACTCGCCGCGCGGCCTGCACGAACGGTCACGATATATGGCCGTGAAAGAGGTCGGAAAACGCCACAATATACCAGCCTTCAAACGATGGACATATAAGGATAACTATCACGCGTTTCACGACGCACAAACCCACTCGTTGGTCGGAGCATTCTGGAACACCTTGCTGATGACTGGACTCCGCACTGGTGAAACACCAGATCCGAATGACCCGCTCATGGTAGAGTTATTCGAAATTAAGAATACGTTACACGAAGAAATCATCTTAAAGGAAGGTGAACCTTATGCGGGCGCAATAGAATTCGTCGCTGCATTAGCTAAAAGCGGCTTAAAAGATACGTTGGCAGTCGCGACAACGGCATACCCAAGGGATCTGAATATATTTTTCAAGAAGACTAACTTAAATAAGTATTTTCCAAACAAACGAGTCATTTCAATCGAACAAGTAAAGCACCCAAAGCCAGATCCTGAAGCTTTCGAATTGGCGTTTAAGACGCTTGGATTGCCCGATTCAGACCGCAAATATGTCATCGCATTCGAAGACAACCCCCGCGGCATTCAATCAGCTCAGGGCGCCGGCTTATTTGTAATCGCTTTGACGAATATATTTTCCAGAAAAGAGTTAGAAGCTCTCGACTCGGCGCCGCATTTGATCGCCGATAATTTCGCCGAATTGTCAAAAATATTCGGATTCTAGTAGCTAGCTGTATTTGATGGCAGTAATATATTGTTTCAAAAGTCCGGTAATCGCTCCCCAATTTTTTGCTTCGATCCATTCTTTTTTGTAGACCGTTCCGGCACCTATCGCCACGCCGGAGGCTCCTGCTACCATGTATTCTCTAATATCTTCCAAAAGTACTCCGCCGGTTACCAGTAGTTTCATACCGTTATAGGGGCCATGTATGAGTGATTTGATATAACCTGGCCCGAAAACATTCGCGGGAAATACTTTAACTATTCCGTGACGTGAAGCTTCCCAAGCATGCGCAATCTCTGTCGGCGTCAGCGCACCTGGGATGTATGCTATGTTTTTAATCTTGCAAAGTTCGGCGATTTTATCATCGCAGTTAGGGCCAACAACAAATGTCGCGCCGGCACTAATTGCTTTTTCTGCATCAGCAATGTTCAAGACAGTACCGGCACCGATAGATAACTTGCCGCCAAACACATTTGCGGCTTCCGAAATAAGCTTCGTACCTTCATTCGTGTTCAAGGTGATTTCCATTACCCGAATGCCCGCATCATACGATGCCGACAACAGCGGCATAATTTCAGATTTATCAATATTACGGAGTACACCGATAATCGTCGTTTCTTCGAAGTGATCAATAAAAGTTTTCATATGCTTAATATAGTACTATAGAGCATATGATTCGGAATCATTCTGAACGCCACGCTGCTGCCAAATCTAAGTCCCGGACCACATCCATTACTGCAAGAGATAACGCTCGCAAAATCTTTTTTTATGTCGCCGCTTTCTTATTGGTGGCTGGTATTGGTAGCTACTTGACGTTCGTAAGCCGAGCTGCAACCTCAGTAACATCAGCTGAGGCCGAAAACGGCACTTCCTCTGGAAACACCACTACTATCAGCGACGGAACTGCTTCCAATGGCAGTGCTGTGAAGTTCGGTGGCAATTCCAGTTCAGGATTAAGCTGTAAAAACCCGGTGTATTCTGCAACCTGGCCTCAAACTGACTTTGCCGGCTGGGACGGCAGCGGCGGGAGTGTGCAGAATGACGTACAATCTGATGGCACCGGTCCAGCCACAGACATGGAACAATTAAACGTGTGCTCACTTACGAACTGGAACGTCGTAGCGAATTGGCAGGATCGGGGCGGCTCCATCAATGCCTACCCTGATACGAACTTTGATTTTGCGAGTGACAAGACCGTTTCAACGTACACGTCAATGCAAACCTGCTACGGCAATATTGATCCCATCCCTAGCGGCCCACAATGGCCCACGGCAGGCGGCAGCGAATGGGATTATGCTTACGATGTGTGGATCAACAACCACACCGGCGAAGACGTATGGGCGAACGATATCGAAATAATGGTGTGGAACGACTTCACTGATACAAGCTTTTACCCGCCGGCAGGCTCGCGGGCTATCACAATCGACGGCGTTGCATACCACATGTTCCGCGGTGGCGGCGCCAATGAATGGATCTACACCCGAGACACCAAAGCTACATCAGGCTGTTTCGACATGCTGAACATCATCAAAGACATTACCAACCACCAAACTGCCACGACCATCTTTACGGATACGAACCAGCAAGTACCACTATCACAATCCGGCTTAACCAACAGCGGCGCACCGCAGCACTTAGAATATGGCGTAGAAATCTCCGGCACCCACGGCACCCAAACCTTCCAAATCACGAATGCTACGCTGACGGTAAAATAACTCGCACTCAGGTCTTTCTTGTGCGTGTAGGTTGCCTGCCGACTACGGATCGCCGAGTTAAAATAATTGAAACTAAAACGGAACAATTTGTGATGACAAGGAGCGGAAAAGCAAGCGAAACAAAAGTATAATCCGTAATCGTAAATAGCGTTACGACAGCCGCACAGCCAGCCATTGCGAATCCATGCCACGTTTCTGCATAAGGTGCAATCCAAGCATGTCTCCATGTTGGCAAAGCGGCTACCAAATCGATGGATACCGCGATCAGAACAGCCAAATTTGGCTGGCCGGTGAACCTCCAGGCAATAATGCCAATAATAGCAAGTGTCTGACAAATTATATCGAAAGCAGTATATTTCTTAACGCCATGATGCAGGGATAGGACTGTGACCCACCCCGTAGCAAGTGCGGATGCCCCGCTTAATAGCGCCGTTTGAATTGCGCCGGTGGAAAGTGCTGCGACGGTATTTATTGTATTTAAAAGGCACCACGTGATCCAAGACACCATGTTCGGGTGTGTTTTGCCTTTATTGATATCCCTGATATACGGAAAGATGCCGGAAAAGGACACAATCGCGGCAATAAGAGCAATAGCATTTCGCACAATTCACTTATACGTCAAAGTCAGTTTTTAAGCAATAAAACTATTAGGAGTTGCTGGATTAAATATAAAAATTTGTAAGTATTGTCAGCAAAGGTTAGTCGGATTAATCTTATTTTTAACTCGTAATTTATAAAACTGAAAAAGTAGTTTAGCTTAAACTCTGATGTCTATGTGGTGCCGCGGAGAGGACTTGAACCTCCACGAGCTAATGCTCACTAGTCCCTGAAACTAGCGTGTCTACCAATTCCACCACCGCGGCACGGACAGACGCAATTGTACCGTATGGCAATACGCAACCGCAAGATGAATGCAAAATATTGATCAGTTTAATAAGACATTTCAATAACGCACGCCGATGATCGATCATCTGTCTGAAGATATTTCTGATATTCCGCCTCGGTTACCGCAGGAAGATGAGCTACTTTCGACAGGTATTTTTTCAATTTTCCCTTGTGACCAAATAACGCTGAACGTGCCAGTTGACCAAGCCCCATCATAATAGATTCATAATGCAATGAATCCGGGCCAGTGACAATAATCCTATCTGGATCGTGTTCCACATCGTACTCATCTAATGTACTGGCAAGAAATCTGGCTTTGTTACTGCGAATTTCGTAAAATGCTTTGTCCAAATAACTTACTGGCGCACCCATGACGAATCCCTCTGACAAAGTAAAAACCGGAGAGCCGTTTGCCAGTCTATGGAAATCAGCGACAGATGCATGCAGAGCATCAACTGCCAGATCAATACTCTGTGCATGTATACATGTTTCAACGACTTGCGGCCCAAAATAGTTGTTAACAACGACAGCTTCAATGCTCATATTAAGAATTACTATAAAATAATCGTAATATTTTTGCAATTTATTACTGGCTTTTGATAGTTTGCGGGGCTTCGTTTATCATCCAGTTTTGCACATTGTCGAAACGGTTAGCGTCGTTATTGATAGGGTTTGAGTCTAACCCAAATACTTTTGTGTGTGTTATATACAGGAACCGCGGTTGATACAAGCCTACGGCTGGCGCATCCTGTTGCCAGTCTTTCAGGAAAGGTTGGTATTTGATTGCGCGGAGTGCCGGCTCGGTGCGCGTACGGCCGGCTTCCAGCGAGGCGTCTGCCGTGGCCGATTTGTACTCCGAAAAGTTTAGCCTGGTGGGCGAGCGCACGTCAGCTTGCGTACTGTCCCAGTACACGAATACATCCGGATCAACTCCGATTGATATGCTATATAGCAGCGCATCATAACTGTGGTACGCCAGTGTCGCGTTAAAATCGCTACTATCTTGCAGGTGCAAATCTACTTTTACCCCGATTTGTTTCCATTGTTCTTGCAGCTCGCGAGCGATCCTGGAATATTCGTCGGTATTGGGCGTGTACAGGCCGAAGGTCAATTGCTGGCCGGTTTTGTTGTATCGGTATCCGTCAGCGCCTACGGCCCAACCGTCCGCATCCAACCCAAGCATCGCTTTTGCAGGGTTAAACGGTAACTGTTGGTATTTTGGATCGTATCCCAATTGATTTTTCAGCAGGGCTTCGTTAACCGGCGTTGCAATAAATCCGGCATTTTTGATTATCGTTCCTGTATCGGTTCCGGAAACCAGCGCCTGGCGCACTTTGGCGTCTGCCAGGACGCCGCTGCCTGTCTTGAAGAATACATCCGTAGCTGCCGTTAACGGAATGTCGTACTTTATGATCGCATTGTCTTTGGTCATTTCTTGCGGCACAGAACTAAGACCTGCCATCGCATTGATTTCCTGATTCTTGAAGCTGTGAATCATCTGTTTTTCATTGCTGAATGCGTGGATGAAGATCCTATCCAGTTTTGGTTTGCCCCAATGATAATTTTGCGAGGCAATCAATTCGACTGCCTGTTGTTGCTTGCCGCTTGAATCGCTGTCAACTTGAACGCTTTCGAATTTAAACGGACCCGCTCCGATTGGCGCAGTCGTATTGAATGCCACAGAACGCATCTGGTCCATCGGCACGTTACCCAGCACATGTTTCGGGATGATGCCTGTGGTCAGCGAATACGGAAACGAGCTCAGCGGATTTGGCAAAGTGAATACAATTGTTCGGTCATCTGTAGATGTAACGGTGACGTTTTGCCAACCTGCCGTAAACGGTGAATCGGCATCCGGGTTCTCGATGACCTGATAAGTAAATACCACATCGCTAGCTGTGACCGGCTGCCCATCCGACCATTTGACGTCCGGACGCAAATGAACTGTGTAGATTTCGCCAGTCTTATCCACTTGCCAGTCGCTTGCCAGATCGCCGGTTAACTGATTGTTTTGATCATACTTCAAAAGTCCGGCAAATATTAGATGTGACACCGCGCTGTTTACACCACCTGATGCATACACCGGGTTCGCATTCGTATACGCCCCGAGAATTCCTTCGGAGTAAATGCCACCGGGTACGGGCTGCAGCCGCTGATAATAACCGCTGAGCGCACGTGTCTGGATAATAATGCCAAGGCCGAGCAAGAGGACGACGAGTAACCAAATCGTTACGAATTTCCGCACCGGGCCCAAACGATGCAGTCGCCTGAGGAAATTATTCTCTAACTGACGTTCGGCTTCGACACCGATGCCTTCAACCTGCCGTTTGTGCTTGCGCACATTTCGGCGGAACCGTAGCTTAAATCGTCTTATATTCATATGCTCCGAAAGCTGATCCGGCTAACGTTACTTGATTACGCTGAGTATGAGTGAGGAAGCGAAAATAATTGCAGTTACTATCGTTATCTGAAAAATGGTCTTTTCCGTACCGCGCCGGACGGTGTTGATTTCGCCCGTGCTGCCGAGCCCGGCACCCAACGATGCGCCCCTAGTTTGCACAAGTATCAACAGAACCATCAATAATGTCGAACCGATTGTGATGTAGTTATATATGTTCATTCGTCGTCCTTACGCACCTCTAAAATTGCACTTACCAAATAGTTTACCAGTCCGATGATGATACCCGCAAGCATAGCTGCCCAGAAATTCGTCACGTGTAGCGGCGTATAGAGCTTGCTGGCCAGATAGACGGTGAAGCCATTTATGATTATCATGAACAGTCCCAGACTTAGCAAAATCGCAGGTAAACTTAAGATAATAAGAATCGGCCGAATGATCGCGTTTATGATTGCAAGCACTAAACCGGCGATGATGATGACGCTGAGCTCGCTGTTGTACGTGATATTTTCGCCAAGCAGCCCGGCAGCGATCCACAATCCCAAACTACACACTAACCAGCGTACTAAGAACCGGCTTATAGGTTTTTTCATTCATGTACCATTGTAAATTAGGCCAGCGCGCGGGGCAAGTTAGACGTAAGCACTTTAATACCGTCTGTTGTAATTAGCACATCGTCCTCGATGCGCACACCGATGTCTTCCTCGGGAATATAAATACCCGGTTCAACCGTCAAAACCATTCCAGGTTCGAGCGGCGCGTGATAATCGCCGACATCGTGGACATCAAGCCCCATATAATGCGGTGCGTGCGGATAATATTTGCGGACAGCTTCCTCATCAATTGTTTTGATTAAACCGAGTTCGCGAAGTTTTTCACCCATATACGCCCGAAGCTGTTTTTCGCATTCGGCAAAGCTTACCCCGGGTTTCAATTGACTTAACCCGAATTCTTGTACATCCAGAACTGCATCATATACCGCTTGCTGTCTGTTTGAAGGGCTGCTTAAAGAAACGGTTCTGGTTATATCTGCCGCATAATGGTCGTATTCAACACCTACATCCATAACCAGAAGTTCGTCGCTGGCGAGCGCGCCGTTATTTGCGATGTAGTGCAATGTGCATGCCCGTTTGCCGCTGGCGACGACCGGCGAAAATGCGTGTCCAGTTGCGCCTCTACGGCGGAATCCTTTGCTGATGTCAGCTTCTACTTCATATTCGTAGGCGTATTTCGTCAATTTCGACGGACGGATCACTTCTTTTAGTGTATCCACCGTGGTATCAATAGCACTTTGTATCGCTGTCAACTCAACATCTTGCTTCACAACACGAAGCCTCGCGAGGTGCTCGCGCAAATCCAGTAATTCAGCATCATCATTGATACTCTTAATTCTCTGAATCAATTCTGCACGTGCAGGATTTGTGTACATGCCCCATAAGTCGACGAATCGCGGTGCAGCAGCCAACGTTGCGACATGATTGACCTTTTTTAGTCTGGATTCGAGGCGCTTCCATCCTTTTTTATCGTCCAGAATATCCGATATTCCCGATATACGCTCAATCTCCGCAAAGTCACTTGCACCATCAAAAGTCTCTTTCGCCGTGTCTTTTTTGGGAATAATTAATAGTTCTTTTGATTTGTCTAAAACTAAAAGTGCGTTTGGCTCATCGATGCCGGTCAAATACCAGAAACTGCGGTCCTGGTGGAACGGAAACGTTTCGTCGCTGCCTTTTTGCAGAAGTCCGTTAGCAGTCACAATTATTGGGGCCGTGCCGCTGAACAATTGCTTCAATCTTTCGCGGTTGCCTTTGAAAAATTCGCTGGAAAAATTACTTCCCATGAGTTCCTTCGGAATCGGAACCGTTGGCTTTCAATGCGGATAATAAATCGCTGACTCCCGATGGTGTTGGCGGCAACATAATGGTATTTGTCTTGGATGATGCCGCTACGTCGCGGAGCATATCAGTATAGCCAGTCAATGTCACTAACTGCATTGCTTCCTGCGGATTGACACCGGTCTCGGTAGCAAATTTTGCGACTGAATCCCGTAAACCATCTATGATTGCCCGCCGCTGCGCCGCAACACCTTCACCTTGCAGTTTTTTGCTTTCGGCTTCGGCTTCTGCCCGCTTGACGACTAAAATCTTGTCGGCTTCACCTTGTGCAATGGCAGCCTCTTGGTTTCTGCGCGACGCATTGATTCGGTTCATCGCTTCTTTCACCTCTGTAGCCGGATTGATATTCAACACCAGCGCTTTGACAATCGTATAACCGTACGGTTCCATGCGCTCGCGCAGCGTTTTTTCAATGGCAAGCGCCATTCCTTCCACGTCTGCATAAGCGGAATCTAGATCCAGAACGGGCAATTTTGACCGCACTACGTCAGAAGTAAATGCCTCCATCTGAGACTGCGGATCATTCAGCAAATAATGCGCCTCTTTGACGCGTTGCGCGTCTACCCTATATTGGATTGCCGTTTCGAAACTGACGAACACATTATCTTTAGTCTTTGTTTCGATCTGTTGCTCGACTTGTAAAACTTGCAAACTCATCCGCGCCGCCACTTTGTCGATCAGCGGAATCCGCATATGCAACCCCGGCGACGCCAATCGCAAAAATTTTCCGAACCTTTCAACAACCCCGATCGTCTGCTGTTCTATAGTAAAGAAACTCGCAGCAGCGTAAATGATAATAAGTGCCACTATAACTAATAGCACTACGATACTAGATGACATTTTATTAAGTCTCCCTTCCCTAGAACTATATTGTAAGACTAGACTGCCGTTTATTCAAATGACTACGCATCTGTCAAATTTGTTTAGAACTCTTGTATAATATCGTAATTATTTTGAAAGGGAGTTTATGCCCGTAATGACTCATAATCCTGCAGAGGTTGTAACCTACGGCGGATTTGTTTCGACATTGGATCTGGAGGCAATGTTTGAAGGCGGAAATGCGAACACTCCATCGCGACAGGTTCTTCTGGTCGGCGATCTAGCCACATCGGCATGTATGCTTTTGCCGGTGGCCAAAACGCTTCAAGAGGATTTTGACGTAGAAAAAGTTTACGGTTTGACTTTTCACCAAGCGATGACATTTGAAGATACCTTGCTTCGACACCTTGCGCAGGGATCCCATTTTCTAGGACACGGTGCGGCTGCAATTGCACTGGCAAACACAAATCTGAACGGACTCAAATCTGCCACGGTCATTGCCGGTCCCGAAACACAACCGGTATCGAATTTCATTAAAACGTTTTATGGACTTCTGCGAATTGACCCACAAATAATTGAGCGCACGGACAGGTGTCGGCCAGATGATACATATGACTGGGATCTACATTTTAAATGGCTTGAAATCTTACGCCATCCTTTATTCACGCGTTCAATGCTTACGATTGCCGCCGGCATATCCTCACTCGATTTGCTCGCAAAAGCCAAGGTCATGTATAACGTTCCTGCTGTTTCTGTGAGCATGGAACATGATGAATACCGACCGGATCCAACCAAAAAAATGGTTGAACGTGCGGACGAATGGGGTGTAGTTCGTCGGCTGGTTACTGGCGATGAGGCAACACACGATTTTCTGCTAGCCAATCCGCCACTGGCGCTAACAAGAGCTGAATTCCGTACGCAGATTTAGTTATATCTATGATTTTTTGAGATATTGCCTTAGTATTGTGGCTTTTTTGGTGCCAATTACTTTTTCTATTTCCCAGTCGCGGGCTTGGGTTACGCCGCGCAAACTGCCAAACGTTTTTATCAGTTTTTTACGGGTGGCCGGGCCGATGGTCGGGATATCGTCCAGCATACTGGCTGTCTGACTTTTGACTTTAAGTACAGAATGATACGTGACTGCGAACCGATGTGATTCATCGCGGATTCGTTGCAATAATTTGACGGCGTTCGTGCTGTGCGGCAAGTTTACGAGTATAAAATCATTGCTTTCTGTAGCGAATCCTCCTAATTTATGCATTTCACTTTCGTTCAGTTCTACATTTGATTTCCCTTTTTGGATAACAATTTGCTCTTCGCGTTTCGCCAAACCGATGAAGGGAACCGTATCGTACCCCAGTTCGTTACGGGCTTTTATTGCCGCGTCAAGTTGGCCTTTGCCACCGTCGATCAATACCAGATCCGGTTTGCCCCAGGCTTTGACGTTCTTTTCGCTGAACCGGCGTTTGATCGTTTCGTTCATATTATAAAAATCGTTGTTTTGCTGGATTTTGGTCTTAAACTTGCGATATTCGCGTTTGTTGCTGACGCCGTTCGTGAAGACGACCATACTAGCCACCACATTAGTGCCTTGCATGTGGCTGATGTCATAACCTTCGATCCTTTGGGGGAATTTAGCCATACTTAACAAGTTAACTATTTCGTTCAATGCGTGGTCTTTACTGATGTCTAAAAACTCTTTATCGCTAAATATTACTTGACGTGTTAAGTTTTGTAATGCGAACAGTTGGTTCCTCCGCTTGGCTGCCAGCTCGAATTCCGAATTCTTTGCCGCGGCTTTCATCTCTTTCTCGACTTCGCGTTCAACGCTTTTGCGCTTACCTTCCACCACCGCTATCATCTTGCGCAAGTTAGATCTATATTCTTCTAAACTTGTTCTACCCTCTTCCAGCCCAGGATCCAAGCCCAAATGATAATACAAAGTAGCCCGTTTTTGCCCGGGAATCCGCCTAGTCGCATAGGGAAAGATTCTACGCAAAACCTTTAACGCGTTACGTATGCTGTACGCGCTTAAATACGGCCCATAGTAATTCGCACCATCGTCCAGTGGCCGCCGGGTTGTCGTTACGGTCGGAAATTCACTGTTCATATCAATCCGTATGTACACCATCGATTTGTCGTCGCGCAGCAGGATGTTGTAACGCGGCATGTAGCGGCGTATCATCTCCGCTTCTAAAAACAGCGCTTCGATTTCGCTTGCGACAACCATCCAGTCCGTATCGGCGATTTCAGCGACCAACGCTTCTGTCTTTGGATCACGAGCACGTGACTTTTGGAAATACTGCCGCACACGGTTGCGCAACACCGCAGCCTTTCCTACATAAATAATCTCGCCCGACGTATCCTTATGGAAATAGACGCCCGGCTCTTTGGGTAAGTCGCCCAACTTTTGCTCTAACCTCTTGTTCACACTATATATTTTATCAAGCATCAAGATAGTTGCAGAATGCAATGATTAACAGTAAGTTAATAGTAGTGACCTATAGCACCGTATACACCCCGGTCGATCCGAAAATTGCGCGAGCAGAAACTGATCGACGCCAAAAAATTATAGACCAGCTCCATAATGAATTTAAAGATAGAGTCAGCGACATGGTAGTTACCGGCTCAATGGCTTACGGCAAAAATTATTGTGTCACAATCGACTCCGATATTGACATCCAATTGTTAATTAGACCGGAAAATGCTTCAAACCTCACTGAGTTGCTAATTGCTAGCGAAAGCGAAGTGATTCACGCAGTAAGAGGATACCAATTTGGTGTTTATAAGCAATTTAGTCTGATTTCAGAACGTGATGGTGTCAAATTGGAGTTTCACCTTTGGGATGAACAGTCGTTGATTAATGCTATAACTTTGCAATCATCATCTACGACAAGACTGCGCTCTACGCTGGACAAACCCTCCACGGATCATGCATTTGCTTTTGATCGATGCGAGTTAACCAGAGATTTTAGTGCTAGAATTGTTGATGGATTTATCGTCGGAGATTTTCCGACCTACACTGAGTTTGAGCATAAACTGTACTTTTCCCGTCCGATATCAAACGTAATAAGCATTCCCGAAATCTGCTTTGTCAGTGACAGCTTTATAACGGCACTCGAAACATGTTGGCAATCAGTAATCAATAAACTTGTGGGCTTTTTTGATGGAAGCAGCATAAATCTTGAGCAAGCAAATGTAATAAACATTCTGCCTCATCGGGACAAGTTGTCACCCGAATCGCGCATTGCAATCGAGCAAAAAACAAAAGAGTTCTTGAAGGTAATTTGACAGTTACGCTGAAACTGCATGCCGCTCGCAACTCGTCTGCTCTTTAGTCTGGCATGATTCGCAGACTACGAATTGTAAATTGCAGCTTAATTTAGCGCAGTTGACCTGTTCGCTTGTTGCCGCTCCGCAATGGGCGCACACGCCTATGTCTTTACTTTTATCCGAAAAAGCCAGTTTCATCCGCTTGTCGAATACGTAGCATTTGCCATCCCAATAGCCTTCGTCGCCGAATTCTTCGCCGTATTTCACGATACCGCCATCCAGATGATAGACGTCTTTGAAACCTTTGTGTTTCATGTAGGCGCTGAGGTATTCGCAGCGGATATCACCGGTACAGTATGTTAACACCGGCTTGTCTTTTGGCAGTTTTTCGACGTGTTCTTTCACCTGCTTGAACGTTTTCATCTTCGGCTTGATGGCGTTGCGGAACTCGCCGATTTCGGATTCATAATCATTCCGGGCATCAAAAATTATTGCGTCCGGGTGTTTTTGAATGTACTCATGCCAGGCTTTCGGCCGTAGCGGCGTTCCTTTATCAAACACGTCAAAATTTTCGCCAGGCTCGAGCGTGACTAACTCATCCCGGACCTTGACGCTAAGTTTCGGAAAATCTTCGCGCATGCCATCGCTCCATTTGTATTCGATACCCTTGAATTCCGGCGTCTTGTTCATTTCGCGCACATAGGTTTTTACATCTGCCATGTTACCGCCGACCGTGCCGTTAATGCCATGTCTGCTGATAATAATCCTGCCACGGAGATTTAATCGGGTGCACAGCTCATTTTGCCAGCGGCGCGTCATGTCCGGGTCGGCCAATGGTACGAATTTGTAATAGAGGATAATTTTCTGCATTTGTGACTACTTTGCAATTGCGACAATAAGAATCGTCAGGTAAATGACGACGATGGCAGCGATGCTCATCATTTGCCCGGCTTTGGGGTTGTCGTCCAGATATTCATGAGATTTCTCAATTGTTTTCTGTGTGAGTTCCGCCAGTTTTTCAGTTCTGTCTCTGTTACGCACCGGGTCGATAATCGATTTCGTACGGCTCTTGATCTTGGATGTCCTGGCTTTTGACGGTGCTTTTTTATCTACTGGAGTGTCGCGTAATTGCGGGTCGCGTTCGAATTTAAGCTGCTGGCGGATTATCTCGCTCTTTATGACATCGCGGAGGTCGCCGCCGCGTAAAAATTCAACTATGATGCGGTGCAACCCAGCTTCGTCTATCCGGCCGGCGGTAAACATTTCATAGACGCTCACACTGTCGATATGAATCGACCGTGCTAAATCCAATTGTTCGGTCTTTTCTAAGGATAACTCGACATCCGGGTGATCAGAACCGCGTTCGGCATATGATTCCTCAACTTTTTCCTTCTGTTTGGAAACAGGCATTTCGGGATATCTGCTCGTCGGCCTGTCGGCCACTTCCGCGGGTCTGCTGATTTCATCGTTCAGAATTGCCGGCTGTTCGTACGTATCGCGCACAGCTTCAACTGGCCCCATTTCTTCCGGAATTAGCTCGTTGTATGGAGATGTAGACGCGATTCTATCGAAAGTTTCGCCTTCCATTTGCTGCGATTGTACTGCACGTTTTTCACGGCGTCGAGCCATAAAACCTGATTTTTGGTTTTTACGGGGTTTTACGACCGTTTTTTCTTGGTACCTAACTGGTTCGTGATCAACATATGACGGATCATTCGGATTTACAGCCTCAGCCAGTGTCGCATCATCATTGATTCCCGCATCATAAAGATTTTCAATATTTTCGCTGTTTTGGCCTTGATTATCGGATTTTGTAATATTCGGAAGCATTTCATGGCCTTGCGGCTGGTAGATATCGGCTTGGTTCCAGAAATAATTCCGTTCGGGCGATTTATCTGGTTCGTGGTTTAGGTACCCTGAATCAGCGTCATCGATCTGCTCAGACGACATTCGTAGATCGTAATGTTCGATTTTTTGCGACACAGCATTCCTACTATTATTTTTACTTGTTTGTGACGGTTGTTCTGATTTATTAGGAGTTTCGGATTTTGCAGCTATCTTTTGGGAGGCCAAATACTGCTCGGTGTTTATTAGCGGTTTGACAGAAGTATCGTTCGGGTCGAATTCGCGGACCCAGATCACCGCTTCGCTCAGGTCATCAGCACTATACTCGCGTGAATTGCCATTTTCAAGGTCACGGCCCGACTCGATGTTTCCAGCTGAATTCTCGCGGCCGTTCTGCATGTGGCTGCGTTTGGATTTCCGCTGCTTTTTGTGCCGTTTAGACTCGTCATTTTCCGGTAAAGGCAGTGATTCCTCTCCCTGATTACCGGGTGCGTTATGATTCATCGTTACTGTTATCCACACCTTCCGTTAACAACAGGGTTGCAATTTCTGTATATTTAGTATACAATAATCTTCATTCATTATCAAACTAAGTCGGAGGCGGCGAAAAATGTTAGCAATGAACCAGCAATTTGTTAGTGGCACGTGTGCCGCTTTTGGCAAATCTCATTAACTTTCAGAGATATTAACACCTCTTAAAACGTTAAAATCCAAAGTATCTTTACTTTTTAATACAAATCGAAATTCAACAAAGGGAATTTTGTCATGAATCTCATGAAGGAGACTATCCGTTTATATTGGTCGGCCGTTTGGCGCTACCCCCGTATTGTGCTAGGGGTCTGTATCACGTTGCCTGTGACCGTTCTGATTGATTCGTATTTACCGCCGTTAATCGTCGCGCATGTCTTAAACCGACTCAGCACCGGTGACTACGTTCCGCATCAGCTTTGGCATAGCTTCGGGCCGGCAATTGTAGGCTATGCGCTATTGATTTTGACCGGTGGCTTAATAATGTGGCGGCTGGTGGACCACTTTATGTGGCGGCTCGAAGGAAATGTTGAGAGAGATTTGGCGCGCAAAGTTTTTTCGCACCTGATGGACCAAAGTGCCGATTTCCACGCCAACCACTTCGGCGGATCTCTGGTGTCGCAATATAATAAACTGCTAAGTTCATATATCCGTCTAGCAGATACTGTGGTATTTCAAGTCGGCCCAATGGTGGCTGGTATAGTTTGGGCATGCGTAATTTTAGCGTTTAGTGTACCGCTCTATTCTGTAATACTGTTTATTTTTTCGATCACCTATATCTTATGGTCGTTTTACATCACCCGAAGGACACGCCAACTCGTAAAAGATTACTCCACAATAGAAAGCGCACAAACCGGATATCTAGCCGATAACATCACGAATGTAATGGCTGTAAAAAGTTTTGCAGGTGGAAAGTACGAAAACCGCCAGTTTGATAAAGCGACTCTAAAATCTATGTCAGCGCTATTAAGATTGGCCGGCGCACATCAACGGCAAAACGCATATACCGGATCCGCAACACGCTTGATTTCAGCAACGGCACTGTTTATGGCAGTAGCAGGCGTCTTAGTTTTTCATGCGAATCTGGCAATCGTTTTTCTGATACTGAGTTACTCGACATCCATTTGTGTGCAACTTTTCCAGTTCAGCTTGAACAGCCTGCGTAACTTCAACCGATCGATCGGAGATGCCAGCGAAATGACCGAAATCCTGTTGCAAAAGCCCGAAGTCGTCGATCCGGAGAAGCCCGAAAAAGTCCGCATCAAAAAAGGTGCGATTGCGTTCGAGAACGTAATCTTCACTCATAATGGTGCCGATGACGCCTTGTTTGATAAGCTGAACCTGAGCATCAAAGCAGGCGAGAAAGTCGGGCTTGTCGGCCATTCCGGTTCCGGCAAAACTACTTTTACACGCTTACTGCTGCGTTTCTCAGACCTTGACGGCGGCGAAATATTGATCGATGGCCAGAATATCGCCCGGATTACACAGGATGACTTACGCTCACATATTGCATATGTTCCGCAGGAACCACTGCTGTTCCATCGCAGCATCAGTGATAACATCGCATACGGCAAAACCGGCGCTAAAGAAAGTGAAATTTTCAGATCAGCCAAAAAAGCTAATGCAGACGAATTCATCCGGAGTCTACCGAACGGTTACGAAACGCTGGTGGGCGAACGAGGTGTAAAACTGTCTGGCGGACAAAGACAGCGTATCGCTATTGCACGCGCGATATTAAAAGACGCGCCGATACTGTTGTTGGACGAAGCAACCAGTGCGCTCGATTCCGAAAGCGAGCGCTTGATTCAAGCCGCCCTGTGGCAATTGATGGCCGGACGAACCGCCATCGTCATTGCACATCGGTTAAGCACCATCCAGAAAATGGATCGGATCGTCGTATTGGACGACGGAAAAATAATCGAACAAGGGACACATAATGAACTACTTAAAGCAAAAGGCACGTACGCCAAATTATGGCGCCACCAGTCCGGCGGATTCATCGAGGAATAGGTTTAAATATGTTTAAGAAATACCCCGCCATACGATCATTCATATCGTATTGCGGCACATTCAAAAAACCGTTCTTGGCGACTGCGATCGTATTCGCCCTGGCGGATATTGTCATCACGCTGGTACCATGGATCATCGGTAAATTGACTGGCAGCCTGACCAGCCACGATTCAAGCGGAATCCTGATCTGGACGGTGTTGGTCATCGCGGCAAGCGTCGGTCATGACATCTTCTGGCGATCGGCAGAATTCATGAACTGGAAACTACTCATAGAGCCTTCCAACCGTTACGAAGACATCGTTTTTCAGAATGTCTTGCGCCACGACTACGGCTATTTCGTCAATAACTTCACCGGTAAGATCAGCAGCTACATTGCCAGCCTGGGCCGTTCATTCCGCGAAGTACGCACTGATTTCCACTATCAATACATCAACTTGATCGTCTCACTACCAGTGATATTGATTACTATGTTTACGGTCAATATTTATACGGGCTTGATATTCAGCGCCGGCATTATCCTCATGTATGTGACCGGCAGGATACTTGCCCGTGAGATGTCAAAAGCCGAACGGAAAACCGCCGATAAGCAATCAAGCTTGGACGGATTCGCGGTGGATTCCATCGCCAATTTCGTGACGGTGAAAGCTTTCAGGAGCGAACGCCGTGAAGCGATGCGGATTTACGATGCCCGCCGCGGCGTGATTGATGCGGCAAAATATTCGTTTTTCAAAGCCGTACTTTTCTGGGGTTTCATGAGTATCTGCGTCAGATGGCTGATATGGTCAGCCGCGTTCATCGTCAACGTCTATCTGTACGTGCACGGGCAGATCGGCCTGGCACAGGTGACGACGTTCCTGACGGCAATCGTCCTGTTTTCAAATTTCATCTGGGAAGTCGTGTGGGATACTTCGCAGCTGAATATAAAAATCGCCAACATCGAGGAAGCGTACAAATATCTGTTTGGCGAACGGAACATCATTTCCGATTCAAGCAGAGATGATGAACCGATACCAAGATTGGAACATTTCAATACGTCGCTGGAATTACGGAACCTGTCTTTCGCCTACCCTGACAAACCAGATGTGCCGGTGCTTGATGATATAAACATCACGATCAAGCAAGGCGAGAAGATCGGCCTGGTCGGCCACAGCGGCGGCGGCAAATCAACGCTGATGTCCCTGATGCTTGGCTATTACCCGCTGAAACCCGGCGAATTACTGGTCGATGGCACCGAAGCAGACAACCGCTCTTTGACCGACCTGATCGCGTTCGTTCCGCAGGATACTGCCATGTTCCACCGCACAATCCGTGAAAACATCGCGTACGGCAGGCCTGACGCGACTGAATCTGAAGTCATCGCAGCAGCTGAGCATGCGCAAGCTCACGAATTTATCAGCCATCTTTCAGAGGGCTATGATACATTAGTTGGTGAACGAGGCGTCAAGTTATCAGGCGGCCAGCGGCAAAGAGTCGCAATTGCACGGGCTATTCTGAAGCAAGCGCCCATTCTAATGCTCGACGAGGCCACTAGCGCGCTCGATAGCGAGAGCGAAAAACTCATCCAGAAAGCATTAAAAGACCTTCTGAAAGATCGCACAGCGATAGTGATTGCACATAGATTGAGTACGATCCAGAAGATGGACCGCATCATCGTGATTGAAAAAGGCAGCATCATCGAACAAGGTTCGCATCAGGAGCTATTGAAACTGGGCGGCGAGTACGCACGGCTGTGGCAACATCAGTCCGGTGGGTTTATCGACGAATGATTTCAGCGTACAATTACAGGTAACAGTTAGGACGGTTATGGCAAATAACGACGATTCAGACATTCTGGCGGCTAGTACTTTACGTATTTTTTGGCGTGCCACGACGCGGCATAAGCGCGATTTCTACCAGGCATTTCTGACAGTTCTTGGTGCAATATTGATCAGTGTAGCCGTACCGTTCCTGGCCGGCCGTATTTTTGCTGGCCTGGCTCACCAGAGTACCGAGCTGCACAAATATCTGGAACTATTGGCCGTCGCGTCATTTTTCGGATTTCTATTCAATAGAGTTGGAATGACTGCATTTAACCGACTGCTTGCACAGACGCTCGCCGATCTGCACACAAAATTATATGCAAGATTATTGCAGCGAAGTGCCGGTTACCATGCAAATAGCATCAGCGGCAAACTAATTGCTGACTTGATGGATTATGTCGCGTCATACAGCACGCTTGCACTTACAACAATTACTAACGCCCTGTCCTTTATAGGCGTGTTGCTCGTCGGCATCGTCGTCGTATATATCAATTCATGGCAGCTCGGGGTGGCTCTCACGATTACTGTGACTATCACGCTGATCTGGGCTTACTTTGACAGTCGAACCCGAAAAAAGCTCAGGATGAAACGACACATCGCAGAACAAAATTCGACCGCTCATTTGGCAGATTCAATCGTTAATATCCAGACAATAAAAACTTTTGCTAGTGAACACTACGAGATTGCGCAGAACAAAAAATTAAACAAAAAGTTAGTAGCTTTGCGAGTGCGGGACTGGCAGCGTTCGGCACGAAGCGGCTCAGACCGGATGGTTTTATTACTCTTCATGCAATTCAGCACATTGCTTATACTCATGCATCTTTCACACACAGATCCGGTGATTTTAGCCACCGGCATTTTTGCATTTACGTATACGTTCAACCTGACAAACCGGCTTTTTGATATAAACAATATGATCCGGCAAGTTGAAGAATCGTTTTTGAAAGCGGCGCCGATGACTAAGATGCTGCTCGAAAAAATTGAGATTACGGATAAGCCGGATGCATCGGAGCTGAAAGTGACTGACGGTGATATCGAATTCCGGGATGTTACATTCGCGTACAAAGAAAAGACAAGTGACCAGGAAGTGTTTGAGAACTTCAGCTTGCATGTTAATCCAGGCGAAAAAGTCGGCCTGGTCGGTCCAAGCGGCGGCGGTAAGTCAACACTTACTCGATTAATTTTGCGGTTCGAAGAGATTCAATCAGGACAGATTTTATTTGACGGCCAGGAAATAAAAGAAATAACCCAAGCAAGCTTGCGAAATTCTATCGCCTACGTTGCCCAGGACCCCTTGTTATTCCATCGCTCAATCAGTGAAAACATCGCGTATGGCAAACGCGACGCTAGCCAGTCGGAAATCGTCGCTGCCGCTAAAAAAGCCAACGCGCATACATTCATAGAATCGTTGCCGAACGGATATGACACGCTGGTTGGCGAACGCGGCGTTAAATTGTCCGGCGGCCAGCGGCAGCGCGTTGCCATTGCCCGCGCTATATTAAAAGATGCCCCAATACTAATGTTAGACGAAGCAACCAGCGCGCTCGACAGCGAAAACGAAATCGAAGTTCAGAAAGCATTGTGGGAGCTTATGAAAGGCCGCACGGTCATCGTCATCGCCCACCGACTGAGCACAATCCAAAAAATGGACCGCATCGTAGTGATGGTCGACGGCAAAATCATAGAAGAAGGTCCACACAAGAAACTCCTGAAAGAAAAGAACGGCACGTACGCCCGTCTTTGGGCGCACCAATCCGGCGGCTTCATCGAAGATTAATTTGCACCCATTGCCACTGTTTTAGTAATTTTTTATCTTGCTTTAATATCTGATAACTAACTGTCTAAATTCATAAGCCCTGCTAATAATAGAATTGTGATAGCAGAGGGCGATTTATGGGTGCAGCGGCAGAACGGGTTGGAAATTTCGTCAGAAGGCGTGATGCCCGAGCATATGGTGTAGTTGCTGCATCTATATTACTGGCAGCAGCGTGCACAAGCAGTTCGTCAAAACCAAGTGCTTCAAGCTATCCAGGACTGCCGCCAAATACATGCTCATCATATGCGTCGTACAGTCAAATATATCCCGGCGATCCCACGGCAAAAGGGAAAAAACCAGCAGAATGGACGCATGGTCTAGTAGCTCACACGCGCGATCTGCCGCGTGGAACCGGTTACAGAGGTATACAGATGGGTTGGTATACGCCGAGTCCGGGCGCTGAAGCTGATGTTCATTGGAGCCGTATAATCCAGGGCCCGAACGGGAAAAATGTATTCGCATTTGTTGGCGGCGGACCAGTCGGTTTTGAGGTACGACTAGTTCTCACAGTTAACAATACAGCCGTACCAAAAGAATGTACTCAAATACCAGATACGCAGTGGTTTCCAAAAAGTCCACAGCTTGGAGATGTTGCAATCATGCAACAGGAGCAATGGTTTACACCATCAGCACAAGCAAAATTTCCTGCTTAGCTGCACCGCACTTTAAAAGGCTTGGGATATCAGATTTATTTGCTCTGTTCGCCGTGGCCCTGGGTTTTGTCTTCTTTTTCTTCTTTACCGCCTGGGCGGATTTCGTCTTTCTGGGTACCCTCTTCGGTGCCACTTTCGTGTTCGGACTCTACGTCTTCGGCCGCTTCCGCTTCGGCATCGCCACCGGCAGCGTCGTTTGCTGCCTGCAATGCGCTTGGTTCGTATACAGTCGCTACCGCGTGTTCGGGTTCGGTCTCGATTTCGACACCATCAGGAATATTCAGATCTGCAACGGTCACATGGTCGCCCACTTCAACTAGTTTTTCGGCATCATATTCGAGATATTCCGGCAGATCTTTCGGCAAAGCTTTTACTTGTACGGACTCAAGATTTGTAAGGACGATCAAACTTGCGCGTTCTGCCGGAGTACTATCATTGCCTTCGCCATATTTCGGACGGATCGGGATTTCTGCTTCGACCTTTTCGTTCGCTTTGACAGCGTTAAAGACGATGTGTGTCAACGAATTATATTTCGGATCAAGGCTGACTGATTTTATCAAAGCCGTATATTTTTTGCCATTGGCTTTGAGCTCGACTGGGTGGTGCCGCCCTGCAGTTGAGTAAACCTTATACAAAGTCTGGTACTCGGCCTGCACGTGGATGGACTCTTTGCCATGGTCGTGAATCACGCCGGGAACTATGCCGGCTTTTCGTAATTGTTTGACTTTTTTACCAGTAATTTCTCTCGGATCTAAATCCAAAGTGACTGAATCCATAAAAACTCCTTAAAGTTGATAAATATTATAACAAATGTGGAACCCCTTTCACATCTTTTATCAGTTACGATCAACCCAGGCGGCACCAATTATTTGTATCACTCGTCACTGTAACAGCAGTTACGCTTCCTCCCACTACAAAAAATTGGCACTCACCAGCCTTGCTGTCACATCAGATAAAAGTTATAAAAGTGGTTCCCAGTAGTAAAAAGCTTCAAAAACCGTTACGATTATTAATAATGTTAAATCCCGCAAGTTTGTTAGACGGTGCCGGTGTTTTATTCGGTCTTTTAATTATTGGCGGAATTATATTTTCTGAGTCCGGCATGCTGGTCGGATTTTTCATGCCCGGCGACACACTTTTATTGACTGCCGGCGCATTTGCCGCCCAGGGGAAGTTGCCGTTAGGCTGGGTAATCGCGGTCGTTGCAATAGCTGCGATTATCGGCGATAACGTCGGCTACATCATCGGTGAACGGTATGGCCGAAACATGTTCAAGAAAAAGGACGGATTGCTGTTCCGCCAAGAATATCTGCACCGCGCCGAAAAATTCTACGAGCGTTTCGGAACTAAAACGATGCTGCTCGCGCACTTCGTACCAATTGTCCGCACATTCGCCCCCATCGTCGCCGGCATCGGCCACATGGATAGAAAAAGGTTTATCATATACGATGCAATAGGCGATACGGCATGGGCAGTAATAGTAACACTGCTAGGATTTTGGATCGGTAATAAAATCCCCAACATCGACCATTACTTTTTGTTAGCAGTTTTAATCGCATCGGCGTTCACCTTCAGCCCCCTAATCTGGCACTTGGCAACAGATAAAAAATTCCACGCCAAAATTCGAAACCGTTTTACAAAACACAAAACTGACACAAAATAACGCCTTAAAAGGAACGTCCTTTTCAGATTTTGATAAAAATTTAACAATCTCGTTTCGGGATAGGGCTTATACTATTGGTTTTGATGATTAGAAAGAATGACTTCAATGGGTATACTTCACAGAAATCGTGCACCTGCGTTACATTCGATTGATGCTGGTGCCGAAATTACATTTGAAGAAAAAGTAACTGCCAGCATGTTAGCAGGGCTTCTTATACTTGCTGGCTGCACAAGCAGCTCAGCCTCTCGTTCAGTTTCTGAATCAAATACACCTACAGCTGCTGCAGGCAGCTCAGGCAACACGGTCCCGTCGACACCGAATATCCCGACAGCACCATCATCAGACTATGTTTCTGAAACTGCCGAGTGGTCTGCCCCCATCTTTGATAAACTTACTGTTGGAGCGGCGAAAATCGGGAAGACTGTCGCGGGCCATTCATATACTGTTATTTGCAGAATTCCTCCAAATTCAGGACAGCCCAAATCGGTGCGAAAAGGGGGTTGGTATGCAGTACCAGATAAGGACGGCTTACATAATACAGCATGGGTAGCTGCTAACACATTCGAGAATGGACCGATGCCTAACGACAATCCATATGATGCAAACGTCCCTGTTTGCAGTCCGAAACAAGAAACACAAGCCTGGTACTCGGATCCAGGACGAGCAATTGACCTTATCGGCGTAGCTCTTGCAGCTGGGCGTTCGCAGGCGACCGAACGTTTAGCTGCGTAACATCTTTTTTAGGAATTGGCCGGTGTAGGACTCGGGGACTTTTGCTACTTGTTCCGGCGTGCCTTCGGCTATGATTCTGCCGCCGCCGGCGCCACCTTCGGGGCCCATGTCAATCAGCCAGTCGGCATTTTTTATTACGTCAAGGTTATGTTCGATTACTATCATGCTGTTGCCAGCTTCAACCAGCGCGTGGAGCATATTCAGCAATTTGTCGACGTCGGCCATGTGCAGACCAGTTGTCGGTTCGTCGAGAATATAAAGGGTGCGCCCAGTTGCTCTTCGGCTTAATTCAGTGGAAAGTTTGATACGTTGCGCTTCGCCGCCGGATAATGTTGTGGCAGGCTGACCGAGTCCAATATAACCTAAACCAACATCAACAAGTGTCTGTAGTTTGCGGGCAATGCTGGGCTGGTTTTCAAAAAATTCTAACGCTGTTTCGCACGTCATTTCCAGCACGTCGCTGATGGTCTTGCCTTTGTAATGGATTTCCAACGCTTCGCGGTTGTAGCGTTTGCCATAGCAGACTTCGCACGGTACATAGACATCAGGCAAAAAGTGCATCTCGATCTTGATGATGCCATCTCCTGCACAATTTTCGCAGCGGCCGCCTTTGACATTGAAACTGAACCGGCCTGGTGAATAGCCACGGAGTTTAGCTTCTGGAGTTTGTGCAAACAGCTCTCGGATTGGCGTAAAAAGACCGGTATATGTTGCGGGATTTGACCGTGGCGTACGTCCGATCGGCGATTGGTCGATGACTATAGCTTTGTCTAATTGTTTGATTCCCCGGATATCATCATGCTTGCCTGGGACAGTGTTGGCACGCATCAATCGTGCTTGTAGTTCTTTCGACAGAATATCATTGATCAAACTTGATTTGCCCGAACCGGATACACCGCTCACGACAACGAATTTTCCAAGTGGAATTGTCACATCTATCGATTGCAGGTTATTTTCGCGCGCACCTTTGATGACTAATTCCTTATCATTCCCTGCCCGCCGTTTTTTCGGCACCGGAATCGATTTGACGCCTTTCAGGTACTGCGCGGTTATACTTTCTTTAACTTTTTCTACTTCAGTTGGAGAACCTTGGGCAATAATTTGCCCGCCGTGTACGCCGGCACCTGGTCCAATATCCAATAAATGATCCGCTGTTCTAATTGTTTCTTCATCATGTTCAACCACGATTACCGTATTTCCCAAATCACGCAGATGTTTGAGTGTCTTAATCAGACGATTATTATCCCGTTGGTGCAGGCCGATGCTCGGTTCATCCAAAACATACAAAACCCCTTGCAATCCAGAACCGATTTGCGTGGCTAACCTGATACGCTGGGCTTCACCACCAGAAAGCGTCGTCGCGCTTCGTAACAGGTTCAGATAGTTCAAACCAACTTCCTGCAGAAAATTCAAGCGGGCTTTAATTTCTTTAAAAATTTGCTTGGCGATATGTAATTCCGTATCGCTCAAGTGAAGTTCGTCGAACCAACCGAGCGCATCATCGATGGAAAGCTGACAAACATCCATGATCGATTTGCCGTGGATAGTTACCGCCAGTACTTCGGGTTTTAAGCGCAAACCGTGGCATTTATAGCATGGCTTTTCTTGCATGAACCTTTCGATGTCGCGGCGGATAAAGTCGCTTTCTGTTTCTTTATGGCGGCGCTCTAGGTTAGTTACCACGCCTTCATAGGTTGTTTCGAACTTACGGCCCATTCCCAGACTGACGCTGTATTTTTCGCTACCGGTGCCGTACATGATTCGGTCTAGATTTTCCTGGCTGATTTCGCTGGTTGGGACATGCAAACTGAATCCGTATCTAACAGCGACCGCTTGCATCTTTTTCATATACCAGGCATCGACATTGACGCGATTGAATGGCCGGATTGCGCCTTCGGCTATCGTTAACCGGCCATTTGGGATAACTAACTCCGGATCGACTTCTAATCGCGAACCTAATCCAGTACAAACTGGACAAGCGCCGTGCGGGCTATTAAAACTGAACGTGCGCGGCTCCAGTTCCGGAATGACGATATCGGGATGATCAACGCACGCGTAACTCTGCGAAAACTGGAATTCTTCATTTGTATCTGCATTGACGATATTCAACCTGCCCTCTGCAACTTCTAACGCCTGCTCGACACTCTGCGCCAACCTTGTGCGGCTGTCTTCGTCATTGACCAGGCGGTCGGCTACTACTTCAATCGTGTGCTTATAATTCTTATCTAGTGTCGGGAATTCATCCAATGCATACACGACGCCATCGACCCGAACGCGCGCGAATCCGGCCCGGGTATATTGTTCGGGTATATGTTCGAACGCACCTTTCTTGTCTATCACGACCGGCGCGAGAATCAGCAACCGTGCCCCCTTTGCCAGTGCAGCAACCTGATCAACTATCGCATTTGTCGTCTGGCGCGTGACCGGTTTACCGCAAACAGGACAGTGCGGTACGCCGACACGGGCAAACAATAAACGTAAATAATCATAAATTTCGGTGACGGTCGCAACGGTAGAACGCGGGTTACGGCTGGTGGACTTCTGGTCGATGGATATCGCTGGGCTCAAGCCATCTACCTGATCGACATCAGGCTTTTCCATCAACCCAAGAAATTGCCGGGCATAGCTGCTCAACGATTCGACATACCGTCGCTGGCCTTCGGCGTAAATAGTATCAAAGGCCAGGCTTGATTTGCCCGACCCACTCAAGCCCGTAATTACTACAAGCTTATCGCGCGGAATCTCGACATCAATGTTTTTGAGGTTGTGCTCCCGCGCACCTTTTACCACGATTTTGTCACTCATACAGCCGGATTATTATACGCAAAAACGTAAACTTTTTCTAGTCTTTAATGAGCCATTTAAGCTGACGTACCTGAAATAGCCATCCTGGCGATCGCCTCAATCAACCGTCTATTTCCCTGGATATAACTCAAATTAATTTCCTGTTTATTAAATAAATCCGCTAAAACCTCCGTCGTTACGCGAAGCGTTCTTTGCCAACTCGGCATTTCATCCACAATATTCTTGAAAATCTGGCCATGCGGCGTATCCGGTAAAGCGCCGTTGACAGCCATTGCCAGGTGGCTCTGATCACCGCCGAAATCGGGCCGGAAAGACATCTGGACTTCGCCGGGATACTCGAGTGCACCTAATGCCGCCAGTTCGCCTGCGAATTTGATACACCAATCCAAATTCAGAGCTTCATACTTTCCACGCTTCGCTTGCAGATGGTGCAAATCTAACGCGACGCCGATATGGTGGAAGCCAAGTCGTTCTTGTACTTCAAGCATATCCTCTGCGGTACTCTTTGCATCATTCCTATTGAGAACGCGCCATCTATCCAGGACCTCGACTGTCGGCTGGTATAACAGCGGTCCGTGATTTCCCGAATCGCGAATTTGTTTATAATTTATCGGCTTGCGTATTGGCCGATTACCAAGAAATTGTTCGTTTGGGTGCACGACAAGCGGCATAAAGTCGCCATGTAATTCGGCATTCGCCGATTCCAATGGTTCAAGCTTATCTAATGAGCCTGCCACGTTTGGCATGATCAACCTGAGTCTGCCCCATCTTACAAATGATTGATGAAAACTGTGTACCAGACTGGCTGCAACAAGTTGTTTACCGATATCATTATCGTAGAAGTTCCTGACGATAGAATATTGCAATCCGTGAGCCCCAATTAAGATCTATCGCTCGTTCATGTTGCAAATAATCACCTAACAAAATGACGCTGCGCGGTAAATTAAATATGGATATATCCGACTCAAGCTCGACAGACATGAATCAATGATATAACGACACTTTTTGACTAATCAGTAAATTTCGTCACAATTCAGCTTGCTATCAGGTTACATTAGATATACAAATTACATATGGCACAACTTCCGAAATGGTGGAAAAACATACCTTCTGCAGTTCGAAAACCGTTAGTATTAATTGTTGGATCTCTTGTAGTCTTAGGCGGAGTTGCTTTGTTACCGCTTCCCGGCCCGGGGTGGGTTGTCATTTTTCTTGGTTTCGCCGTCTTGGCAACAGAATTCGAATTCGCGGAGAGAGTCAGGGACTGGCTGGTGAATTTTGTCAAAAAATTGATCGCAATGGCGCGAAGCATTTTTAAGA
>DATIJK010000040.1:0-22275 GCA_035478715.1 Saccharimonadales bacterium (SeqCode) | reverse complement strand
AGAACTACGAAAAGCCTTCACCGTTCAAACGCGGCGTCTGCGTCAAAGTTACGACCAAGACCCCGAAAAAGCCTAACTCAGCATTACGTAAAGTTGCTCGTGTCCGACTAACCAACGGTCACGAAGTTTGGGCTTACATCGGCGGCGAAGGCCATAACTTGCAGGAGCACGCTGTAGTATTGGTACGCGGCGGACGCGTTCCGGATTTACCTGGTGTGCGTTACCACATCGTACGCGGCGCACTCGATTTGCAAGGTGTCAGTAACCGCAAACAAGGCCGATCGAAGTACGGCGCCAAGAAAGAGGGCAAATAATGGCCGAAGCGCTTGCCACAAAATGTTGGACCGGGGAAGATTGTGAATTTGCAGTACGCTTGGCAGGAAAAGATCACTGTATGTCTTTCGCAGCATCACTTGCACTCATTGCCAACGCTGGTCAACTCGATCAGCTACAAGGTCATCGTTGCCCAGAAGCAGCGGGGCCATTGATGGGATTCTTAGACATACCAGAAGGACAAATATAATGCCTAGACACAAGACAAAAGCTCTAGTCCGTGATGTTCCTGCAGACCGCATGTATAACAGCGTGTTGGTTCAACGGTTCATTAACCGCGTGATGCTCGATGGTAAAAAACAGGTTGCCGAACGACTAGTTTACGGTGGTATGCAGAAAGCAGCCGATAAGCTGAAGGTTCAGAACCCGCTCGAAGTATTCGAAATGGCGATGAAAAACGTCCAACCGCAAGTCGAGACCCGATCACGACGTGTCGGCGGTGCCAACTACCAGATTCCATTCGAAGTCAAAGGCCAGCGCCAATCTCACCTGACCATCATGTGGTTCGTAGCAGCCGCCCGCTCACGCAAAGGCATGAGCATGGAAGACCGCATCGCCCAAGAACTTGTCGATGCCTATAACAATACTGGTGCAGCCGTAAAGAAACGCGAAGACACCCACAAGATGGCAGAAGCCAACCGTGCCTTCGCTCACTTCGCCCGAAGTTAAGAGACCATGTCAAAATCCGGCGAAAGTGTTAGCGCAGATGATCTGACGCTTAAAAAGATACATCAATCAGGACATGCTAGCCTTCGACTACCTGGTACGCATTTCTCAGTTCAAATCGGAGATTCAACGAATAGGATAGCACGTGTATCCGCACGCAATGTGCGTGGCCGCGGCCTGGCAAATGATGATCCTCGCACAGAATTGAGCGCCCGTGCTGGAGACCCTGAGTATACGGCTGGAATGATAATACGTCCCCCTCTGAATCATGAAGATGGGGAACCAGTCGAAACTATTTTGCGGAACATGGCAGCAACTGCCATTAATGCAGCTGCCCAAATTATGCCATTGATAAGTGACATTCGGTGACATCGGAACAGATAATTATTGCAAAATGAGCAATATATCTAGCGACTTACATCTAGTATATATCCGGAAAATTTGGTATAATTAAGCGAAAGATACTCTTTTGGTTTCATGGAAAAATTACGCACTTTTATTAAGGTGTATTTAGAAAGGCACTATTAGAAATGGCAGATAAGAAATATCAACTTCAGGACATTCGGAACATCGGGATAATTGCCCACATTGATGCTGGTAAAACTACTACTACCGAAGGGATTTTGTACCGTACTGGTTTAAAACACAAGATTGGTGCCGTTCACGAAGGCGAGACTACCACCGACTGGATGGCCCAGGAACGCGAGCGTGGCATCACCATCGTTTCTGCTGCTGTTACTTGCTATTGGAAGGGCAAACAGATAAATATCATCGATACGCCAGGACACATTGACTTCACGGTCGAAGTTGAGCGTTCATTGCGCGTACTCGACGGCGCAGTTGTCGTGTTCGATGGCAAGATGGGTGTGGAATCGCAATCCGAAACTGTCTGGCGCCAGGCTGATAAATATGGCGTGCCACGTATCTGCTTTATCAATAAGATCAACCAGACCGGCGGCGACTTCTACAAATCACTCGAATCAATCCATCATCGCTTGAACAAGCACGCATTCCCAATTCATTTACCGATTGGATTTGAGCAGTCTGTCAACGGTATCGTTGACTTGATTGAAATGAAAGCATTCACGTACAAAGAATTCGCTGACAAAGAACTTGTCGAAAGCGAAATCCCGGCCGACATGATGGACCAAGTTAAGAAATACCGAAGTCTGTTGGTAGAAAACGCTGTTGCCGAAGACGAAGCAATGCTCGAAAAGTATTTCGAAGTTGGCGAAGAAGGCTTGAGCGTAGATGAAATCAAGCAAGCCATCCGAACTGCAGTACTTAGCGGCAAATTCTTCGCTGTTACTGGCGGGGACGGCCGTGGCGTGATCGTCGAAAAAGTCTTGGATGCCGTCAATGATTTCTTGCCGAGCCCGCTCGACCGCGGCAGCACATGGG
This sequence comes from Saccharimonadales bacterium (SeqCode), assembly GCA_035478715.1. Taxonomy (GTDB): domain Bacteria; phylum Patescibacteriota; class Saccharimonadia; order Saccharimonadales; family UBA4665; genus JAICLK01. Next base: position 19,875 of record DATIJK010000040.1, on the reverse strand, counting down.
GTACACATCCAAAAACTGGCGACGAAGTCGAACGCAAACCGGATGTGGCACAGCCATTCGCATCATTAGCCTTCAAGATTACAACCGACCCATTTGTCGGCAAACTTGCATACTTCCGCGTTTATTCTGGAAAGTTGCAGGCTGGTTCGTATGTGTTGAATAGCTCGACCGGCGAAAAAGAACGAGTCGGCCGTATTGTTCGCTTGCAAGCAGATAAGCGAGAAGACGTCACCGAAGTTGATGCTGGAGATATCGCAGCTATCGTGGGATTAAAAGGCACGACGACCGGCAATACATTATGCGATCCGAACAATCCTATCGTGCTGGAAAGCATCACATTCCCGGACCCACCAGTAAGCATTGCTATTGAACCAAAGACGAAATCGGATCAGGAAAAGATGAGCCTAGCTTTGCAACGTCTCGCCGAAGAAGACCCGACATTCCGCATCCGCGTGGATGACGAAACCGCGCAGACCATCATCAGCGGTATGGGTGAGCTCCACCTAGAAATTCTTGTAGACCGGATGAAGCGCGAGTTTAATGTCGAAGCTAATGTTGGACAGCCTCAGGTTGCATACCGTGAAACAATCCGCAAAGACGGCGTAGAAGTCCAGGGCAAATTTATCCGCCAGTCCGGCGGCCGCGGTCAGTACGGTGATGTATGGCTACGACTTTTCCAGAACGAAGCTGGCAAAGGATTTGAATTTATTAATTCTATCAAGGGTGGCGTCGTTCCTGGCGAGTATATCAAACCGGTTGAACAAGGCATCATCGAAGCGATGAATAACGGTGTTTTGGCCGGTTATCCGGTCGTAGACATCAGAGCAGAATTATATGATGGTTCATATCATGATGTTGACTCGTCGGAATTAGCTTTCAAAATCGCTGGTTCAATCGCATTACAAGATGGTGTAAAAAAAGCCAATCCCGTACTTCTTGAGCCGATAATGAAAGTCGTTGTCGTAACGCCCGAAAATTATATGGGTGATGTCATCGGCGACCTCAACAGCAAGCGCGGCCGCATCGAATCGATGGAAGACCTGACGCCAGGCATCAAAGAAATCACCGCGTTCGTACCATTGGGTGAAATGTTTGGCTACACAACTAACCTTCGCAGCAGCACGCAGGGCCGCGCAAGTTCCAGCATGGAATTGGATCATTACGCTGACGTGCCAAGTCACGTAGCAGAAGCAATCATCGCCAAAAACAGCAAGTAACAATCGATTTTTAAATACTCCAAATGAGTGGCGTTCTTGAAAAATCAAGTGTACCCGGTGTGGTTTTAAGACAAATCGATTACGCCCCGTTTTGCGCAACAGAATGTCCAGATACCGACAGGGACGCGGTGATACAAAACGGATTTAGCTTTGCGGAACAGATCCTTGGAGCTACCGGACTTTGTCACAGTATAATTGACCGTGACAATCCGGACGACACAGCTCAAATAGAATTAACGGGAATATGTATCTTTGGCCCTGAAAAAGGTATATGTCAGCTTTTGATGAAAGCTTCAATTAATCTTAAACACAACCGGCAATAACGCTTTACAAAAATAAACATTTACCCTATACTACCTCAAGACAACTCTGTGTGAGTTTTCTTATGCTCATGCTAATTAATTTTTTAATAAGGAGTCATACTAAATGGCAGATAATTTTGACCGAAGCAAGCCGCATCTAAACGTCGGCACCATGGGGCACGTTGACCATGGTAAGACTACGTTGACGGCTGCAATTACCGCAGTTCTTGCAAAGAAACTACCAAGCAAGATAAACCAACCAGTTAAATACGACGAAATTGATAACGCTCCAGAGGAAAAAGCCCGTGGTATTACCATCGCGACTTCCCACCAGGAATACGAAAGCGAAAAGCGCCACTACGCGCACGTCGATATGCCAGGCCACGCCGACTACGTTAAGAACATGATTACTGGCGCCGCCCAGATTGACGGTGCAATCCTGGTAGTGTCAGCTGCTGACGGTCCAATGCCGCAGACCCGCGAACACGTACTGCTTGCAAAGCAGGTTGGCGTTCCTTCAATCCTCGTATTCTTGAACAAGATGGACTTGGCAGACCCGGAACTCGTCGACCTCGTCGAAGAGGAAATCCGCGACCTGCTCGCCAAATACGACTTTGACCGCGAAGCCCCGATCATCCGGGGTTCCGCTACTAAAGCTTTGGAAGGCAGTGCATCTGACGAAGATGCCATCATGGAACTCGTTAGTAAGATGGACGAATACATCCCAGAGCCAAAGCGCGATCTCGATAAGCCATTCTTGATGCCAATTGAAGACGTCTTCAGCATCAAGGGCCGCGGTACCGTTGCAACCGGCCGTGTTGAACAAGGAATCGTCAAGGTGAACGAGGAAGTCGAAATCGTCGGTTTGCACGACACCAAGAAAACCGTTGTTACCGGTGTTGAAATGTTTAAGAAGAACCTTGACCAGGGTCAGGCCGGCGACAACGTCGGTGTGCTGCTCCGAGGCGTCGAGCGCGACGATATCGAGCGTGGCCAGGTACTTGCTAAGCCGGGCACAATCACTCCACACACTGAGTTTGAGTCAGAAGTTTACGTATTGACCAAAGAAGAGGGCGGCCGTCACACTCCGTTCTTCAAGGGTTACAAGCCGCAATTCTACTTCCGGACTACTGATGTTACCGGCGAAGTAGAACTGCCAGCCGATAAAGAAATGGTGATGCCAGGCGACACCATTACATTTAAAGTAAAACTATTGCAACCAATTGCAATGGATCAGGGTCTCCGCTTCGCTATCCGTGAAGGCGGCCGGACCGTCGGTGCCGGTGTTGTCACTAAGATTGTAAAGTAAATATTGTAAACATAATCGTATAAGATTCGCACATTAAGAAGGAAAACCAGCCAAATGGACACAACCAAGAAAGCAGACACCAAACAACGGATTCGTATTCGACTCAAGGCGTACGACCATAAGGTCATCGACCAAGCAGCAAAACAAATCGTTGATACTGCGCTGCGTACTGGTGCTTCATTGGCTGGTCCGATTCCTTTGCCAACTCGCCGCAGCACATTTACGGTCATCAAAAGCCCGCATGTCTACAAAAAAGGCCGGGAACAATTCGAAATGCGCGTGCACAAACGCCTTATCGACGTGTTCGAACCGACACCAAAGACGATTGATTCGCTCATGAATCTAAGTCTGCCAGCCGGCTGCGACGTCGAAATCAAAATGTAAAAGCAACCGCCCGAAAGGGCGGTTTTTTTATTGCAGGCTGCGCATACTTCGATAGAGCACAATCAATAACCATTTAAAAATATCAATGAATATATCCTATTCTAAGAAAAGTAAACTTCGACTATCTCAAAAGTTTACATCGATAACTTTCCTGATTGTTGCGCTACTATTACTCACTACCATTGCCGTTATTAGCAAGATCAATGAGGATCCTTGGCTTAATGGTCCGACCATGGTTGGCGGTTAATTGTTTGGCTTACCGATCGCGTTTATGTTTAAATGAGGTCTAGTGGCTAAAACAAAAAGACGAGTCAATAAAATTTCAAATTCGGACGTTGATGGTATTTATATATTAAAAATAGTTCTATACATGATCGTTGGAATGCAATGGCTCTGGTTCGAAAATGGCTCTAACCGAATCCCCATCCCAATCGGATTGATAATAGGGTACCTGTTTGCATTGCATGATCACTTCCGAATAGACCGCAAAATCGAATACGCCGTTCTGATAATTGCAATGTTTATAGGATTCTGGCTCCAAGCCGGAGTGTTTGTCCGCTATTAACTTCGTTACCAAGCTTGACCATTTATCAGTTTCACTGTATTATGTCGCTAACAATAAAGGGAAAGGGCAATAAATTTTAAATGGATGCCGATTTGCTCGGTTCTAGTGCTAGTAATCAAAAATTCCCTTCATTCCCCCTGGCCGAGCTCCATGCCCACCTCGGCACCTCAATAAGCCCTGCGACATTGTGGCAAATAGCTCACGACCTTGGCTTTAAGCTTCCCAAAAACGATTACAACGATTTTGCTCGATACATCATGTTATCGAGCGAACGGCGTATGACGCTCGAAGATTATTTCGACAAAATTTACCATCCGCTCTTGGATGGCCTCAGTTCAGGCACGCACGCGGTAGAACAGGCCACCTATCACGGGATGATTGGAGCGTATCGTTCGCAGGGGATCACATTACTCGAATTGCGAAATAATCCCATGAAACACAATTCTAATGCCCGGCTTGATCTTGACTACATTATCATGGCAATGCTTCGCGGTATGGAACGAGCCCTGCTGGAATATAAAGATCTCCGCGCAGGCTTAATCTTTTGCATGGGCAGGGAATTCAGCGTCAAGCAAAATGCGATTATTATCGAAAAAGCTATCAAATATCACAACCGCGGTGTAGTCGGAATCGATGTTGCCGGCCCCGCATCCAGCGGGTTTAAGTTTTCCGAATACGAGCAACTTTTCAAGCGTGCCAAAAAAGCAGGGCTTCACGTTACTGTGCATTCGGGTGAGAATCGTTCAACAAATGATATGTGGGAAGCGTTAAAATACGCCCAACCAGAGCGATTCGGACACGGCATTTATGCAGCTTACGATGAAAAACTCATGAAAGAAATCGTTAGGCGCGGCATCGTATTGGAAGTGTGCCCGATGTCTAATATCGCGACAAAAGCCGTTAAAGATGCCGCCGAGATGAAACATATATTGCGGACATTGGTCGATAATAAGGTAAAATTTTGTATTAATACTGATTGGCCAGAGGTTATCGAAGGCTGTCATCTGCGCCAGCAATTGGCTATGCTGCGCGATGAAGGCATGCTATCCGAAGAAGAAATCGCTGCCTGTAACAAGATAGCGTTCGAGGCGTCATTCGTTCCGCAAAAGGGCGGCCTCGACGCGTATTTGTAAACTTTTGTGATATTTTTCAATATTGTACTATTTGCAACATATTGACAGGGGTCGTTAAGACGTGCTATTCTTAACAGGAAGTTCATAAACTTTTGCACTTGGTGAATTAGGAAGGTCTGCCTACAACAGGGGCGGAAACCACCAGTAACCAAGCATTTTTATGCGACGGTCGCTTGCGTGATAAGCGGCAATTATTAGTTAACATTAATTTAGGGAGCAAGCAGTTGAAGGCTTTAATTACCCGAAAAATCGGTATGACTTCTACAATCTCTGAAAACGGCGCAGTCCAGGCTGTGACGCTTCTTTCTGCTTCCCCTAATGTTATTACGCAGATCAAATCAGCTGACAAAGACGGCTACACGGCGGTCCAGGTCGGATTTGAAGAGACAAGCGAAAAGCGCACCAATAAAGCCCAAATCAACCATTTCAAGCTCGCATCAGTCCTCCCGAAGATTATCCGCGAATTCCGCGTTCCGGAAATCACCGAAGACCTCAAAGTTGGAGAAAAAATCAACGTCGAGGTCTTTTCAGTTGGGGACACGGTAGATGTCACCGGCACGAGCAAAGGTAAGGGTTGGGCAGGCACGATCAAGCGCCACAATTTCCATCGCGGACGCAAAACACATGGTGGCCGCAGCTACCGCCGCGTCGGTTCTATCGGCTCAATGTATCCGCAACATATTTTCAAGGGTAAAAAGATGGCTGGCCAATACGGTCATGTCCAAGTAACGACAAAGAATCTGAAAATCGCTCTGGTTGATACCGAAAATAATGTTATCGGTGTTACGGGTGCTATACCCGGCCCTCGCAAAAGCATCATTCTGCTGAAAGGGGTTGCGTAATGGCTGTCTCAACATTCACGAAGTCCGGCACAAAAGCCACGACACCGGCAAAACTCGATAAAGCCGTGTTTGATGTCACACCAAAGAATCACGAATTGTTAAAAAGCGCCTACGTCGCATACCTTGCAAACGGTCGCGAGAACCTAGCCAAGACCAAAAAGCGGGGCGAAGTCAGCGGCGGTGGTAAGAAGCCCTGGCGTCAAAAAGGCACCGGCCGGGCCCGTGTCGGTTCAAGTCGCAATCCAATCTGGCGCGGCGGTGGTATAGTATTTGGCCCGTCTGGCAATGAAAATTATACAAAGTCGCTCAATGTTAAAGCTAAGCGTCTGGCAATCAAGCAAGCTCTGAGTTTGAGTGCTGCAGACGATCGTATTATTGTCATCGAAGACCTCAAACTGAAAGATTCAAAGACCGGTGAATTGGCAAAACTGCTCGCTAAAATCGGCGCTCAAAACCGCACTTTGGTAGTAGTCGCTAATCTTGATGTTGAGCTGTTGCGTGCCAGCAACAATTTATCAGATGTAAAAATCGTCCAAGCGAACTATGTAAATGTTTACGATGCTTTAAATGCCGATAAACTCGTCATTACGAACGAAGCACTTAAATTAATAAGCGAATGGCTGGGCAGCGATACTAAATCAAAGGCGGAAACAAAATGAGTGCTGTAATCAGAAAATCCGCCAAGAAAGAAGCCGCCGTGGCAGAAGTTAAGACTGAAAAAAAGTCAGCCACAAATGCAGCCGGCAAGTTGATGACGCTTATTCCGCGCATGAGTGAAAAAGCATATTCCGTTAGCCAAGTATTGAACACCTACGTTTTCGTAGTACCGAAATCTGCCAATAAACACTCGGTTGCTCAAGCTGTCAGCGCCCAATTCGAAGTCACGGTAGTTGGCGTCAATACATCAAATATCAACGGTAAAGAAATCCGTACATACCGCAAACGTAGCCGCGGAGCTGTCGGTCGGCAGAATGATTATAAGAAGGCGTACGTTACTTTGAAAGAAGGTGACTCACTACCGTTGTTTGCAGCCGTCGAAGAACAAGAAGCCAAGAGCGAAAAGCTTCAGGTAGCCGCTGATAAAGCCGCCGAAAAGCGTGCCAAGAAGGAGAAGAAGTAATGGCTATCAAAGCATATCGCCCAACTACTCCTGGCCAACGCGGCATGACAACACAGGATTTCAGCAGTGTCACGACTAAAAAGCCGGTTAAATCACTGGTCGTCGTTAAAAGCGCTTCAAATGGCCGCAATAATCAGGGCCGGATAACAACCCGCCATCGCGGCGGCGGCGTTCGTAAATTCTACCGCCTCGTTGACTTCAACCTTGCAGAAGGCGTCAGTGCTGTGATTGAACATATTGAATATGACCCAAACCGCTCAGCTCGTATCGCACGCTTGAAACTTGATGACGGCAGCTATAAATACATTCTTGCTTCAGCAAATATGAAACCCGGCCAGAAAATCCAAAGCGGTGCTAAAGCCCCTGTCGAAAACGGCAACCGTATGCCGCTCAAGAATATACCGGTCGGCAGCTTTATCCACGCAATCGAATTACAGCCTGGTCGCGGTGCACAGATGGTCCGCAGTGCCGGCAACAGTGCTCAGCTGATGGCAAAAGATGGCTTGTACGCTCAGGTGCGTTTGCCAAGCGGCGAAGTCCGCATGGTCAACAGTAACTGCACCGCGTCAATCGGGGTCGTAGGCAACGAGCAGCATCAGAATATAAAGATCGGCAAAGCCGGACGCAAACGTCACATGGGCTTCCGTCCATCAGTCCGTGGCGTCGTTATGAACGCAGTGGATCACCCGCACGGTGGTGGTGACGGCGGCCGTCACGGCATCGGCGGCGGCAAGAACCATGGTTCTGCACCAAAGACACCTTGGGGCCAGAAGACGTTGGGGTACAAAACCCGCCGTCGTAAGTCGACCACCAAGTTTATCGTAAGAAGCCGCCACGAGGCTAAGAGGAAATAATTATGGCAGCAGGATTTACATCTGAGAGTGCAGTAGCCGTAACTACCCCTGAAGGTTTGCGACCCGGTGGTAAGTGGAACCAACACATCAGTGGATATATCGGTAATAAAGCAGTAACAGCTGCAGCTGCTTACATTAAACTTGCTACATCTCGTGAACTTCAAATTACAAATGGTGATGCGGAGGCTTTTAGAGCAGCGGTTGAACCTCCATTAACAGAAGATGAAACGGGTATGTATAACCGAGTTATCGGTTTTGCAACTGAATTAGGAACCGCAAATTTGCTACAATTTATGGCTGATATTCGGGGAAATGCAGAAAGACAACCGAGTGGAAGAATAGGAGTTAGGGCATGAGTCGTTCACTGAAGAAAGGGCCGTTTATCGACCCTAAATTAGCTAAGAAAGTTTCCAAATTGAGTAGTGATGACCGCACCATTATTAAGACTTGGGCTCGAGCATCAACTGTTGCACCGGAGTTTGTTGGTCGAACATTTGCAGTCCACAACGGTAAAGTCCATGTGCCGGTTTTTGTAACAGAAAACATGGTTGGTCACAAACTTGGCGAATTTTCACCGACCCGCAAGTTCCGCGGCCACGGTGGTAAGTTAGCGAAAGGTAAGAAGTAGGTTGTTATGGCAGTAAAAGCTATCGCTAAAGGAGTTCGCATGAGCCCCCGCAAAGTTGGCGAGGTGGCGGCCTTAGTGCGCGGCCGCAGCGTCGAAGATGCGTTGACTATCCTTGATCACACGCCACGCCGATCTGCATTGGCAGTCCGTAAAGCTATTGCTAGTGCAAAGGCAAATGCCGAATACAATCACAATTACAAAGCTGACACTTTACAGATCATTGAATTGAGCGTAACCGCAGGGCCGCGCTTGAAGCGATATCGTCCTGCTGCTCACGGTCGTGCACTTCCATTCGAACGCAAAACATCGCACATTCGCGTAATTGTTGACGGCGAAAAGCGCACACCTAAGAAACCGGCGACAGAAAAGACCGACACCAAGGAGAAGAAGTAATGGGACAAAAAGTAAATCCGATTTCGATGCGCCTACAGGTCAACAAAGACTGGCGCAGTAAGTGGTTCGCTTCTAAAAAAGATTATGCCACGTACCTTAAACGCGACCTTACTGTACGCCGCCTTATCCAGACCAAGCTTGGTTCCCGTGCTTCGATAAACAAAGTTGACATCGAGCGTTCGCCAAATCTTGTGACGGTCACCATTGCGACTGCAAAAGCCGGCGTAGTAATCGGCCGTGGCGGCACTGGTGCTCAAGAACTCAAGAATGCCGTCGAAAAAATCTACGGCGTACCGACCCGTATCAACATCGAAGAAGTCAAAAAACCTGAATTATTTGCAAAACTCGTCGCCGAAAATATCGCACATCAGTTGGAGCGTCGTATCTCATTCCGCCGCGCGATCAAGTCAGCCGCTGCATCGACGATGCGTGCCGGTGCTAAAGGCGTCCGTATCGAAGTTTCCGGCCGGTTGAACGGCGCAGAAATGTCCCGCCGCGAAAAAGAAGTGGCTGGAAGCGTTCCATTGCATACCCTCCGTGCAGACATAGATTACGCTCAAATTGACGCGCACACCGCCGGCGCCGGTATCATCGGCGTAAAGGTATGGATTTACAAGGGAGAGGTAGCCTAAGATGTTATTGCCTAAGCGAACTAAGTTCCGCAAGGTCCGAAAGGGCCGGATTCGCGGCGTCGCGACAAGCGGTAACTATATCGCTTATGGTGAATTCGCTTTGCAAGCGCAAGGCCATGAACGAATAACTTCACGGCAAATCGAAGCAGCCCGTCAGGCGATGACGCGATACATTAAGCGTGGCGGCAAAATATGGATTCGCATTTTCCCGCACACTCCTGTTACCAAAAAACCTCAGGATGTAAAGATGGGCAGCGGTAAAGGCAGCCCAGAATATTTTGCAGCTAAAGTCCGCCCCGGATTGATACTTTTTGAAATGCAAGGTGTTACCGAAGAAACCGCCCGTGAAGCTATGCGATTAGCAGCACATAAGTTGCCGGTAAAGACGAAATTCCTGGTACGTGAGGAGAGCGGGAAATGAAAGTAGCAGAAATCCGCAAATTATCGACTGAGGATTTATCAGTCCAGAGTACAAAATTACGCGAGGAAATCGCAGAACTTCGCCGGCGCGCGAAACTTGGCGAAATCCAAAACGTGCGTTTAGTTCGTGTGAAGCGCAAGGATCTTGCTCGGATGCTGACAGTACTTGGCGAACAATTACAGAAGGAGGCCAAATAATGGCTAGAATGATTACCGGTATCGTGAGCTCAAAGAAAACCGATAAGACGATTGTCGTGACCGAACACGTCCGCTTAACACATCCGTTATATCGCAAACAATACACCGTTTCAAAGCGATTTATGGCTCATGACGAAAAAAACGAAGCCCAAGAGGGCGACAAAGTGGTCATTATTGAAACTCGGCCAATCAGCGCACGCAAACATTTCACACTGAAATCAATCGTGCAGAAAGCCCGCGTGCAGCATGTCGAATCCGAAAATGCACTTGAAGCATATGTCGATACATCCAAAGACAAGCACAGTCAGGCTGCAAAGAAATCCGAAGCTAAAACCGAAGAACAATCGACAAAATCCGACGTGAAAGATGATGAAAAATCGGCTGATGTAAAAAGCAAGAAACAACCGATTGGATTTACTACACCTGATGAGGAGTCGAAGGAATGATCCAGCAGGAATCACGACTGGTCGTATGCGATAACAGCGGAGCCAAAGAAATACTTTGCATCCGCGTATTAGGTGGAACCAGACGGCGCTATGCCCGTGCTGGCGACATCATTGTCGCAACCGTCAAAGATGCCAGCCCAAGTGGTACCGTTCGCAAAAAAACCGTCGTAAAGGCAGTCGTGGTACGGACACGCGACACCATCCGCCGCAAAGACGGCTCGACCATCAAATTTGACGACAATGCAGCCGTCATAATTGATGACACTAAGCAACCGCGTGCAACCCGTATCTTCGGTCCGGTACCTCGTGAATTGCGTGAGCGCGGCTTTGCGAAAATCGTTTCGCTAGCACCGGAGGTACTATGATGAAAAGTTCAAACTCCAAAGTTCAAAGTTCAACCGTATACAAAATTCGTCTGAAAAAGGGCGATACCGTCATGGTCCGTACCGGCAAATACAAGGGTAAAACTGGCAAAGTACTTGCTACCCATCCAACCGAGAACAAAGTGACAGTTGAAGGCATTAATATAGTCAAAAAACACCTTAAACCGAACAAAGAGTACCCGCAGGGCGGCATCATAGAAATCACCAAGCCGATCTGGGTCAGCAAAGTTGGCATTCTTGAACCGGGTACGAAATTTCCCAGCAAGGTGGGCTACCAAGTCAGCAAAGAAGGCAAAAAGATACGTGTTTACAAGCGAAGCGGTATAGACATTAAGGAATCGAAATAATGGCGACAACGGAACCTAAGACCAAGAAGAAAGTCGTAGACACGCACGCAAGATTAAAGACCGCGTACGATTCTTCAATCCGAGCCGAATTGCAAAAAGAATTGGATATCAAAAATGTCCATGATGTACCTCGTTTAGAAAAAATCGTCGTAAATTCCGGTCTTGGCCGCGCGAAAGACGACAAGAAATTGATGGAAGTTGCTACAAATACCCTCAGAAAAATTTCCGGTCAGCAGCCGATCCAAACTACTGCAAAGAATTCGATAGCGAGTTTCAAACTCCGCGAAGGCAACAAAATCGGATTAAAAGTCACGCTCCGCGGCGAACGAATGTACGAATTCATGGATCGTGTCATTACGGTCGTGTTGCCGCGGTTACGCGATTTCCATGGCGTCAACCCGAAGAGTTTCGATAAATCCGGCAATTTCGCACTCGGTTTTACCGACCAATCCGTTTTCCCGGAATTAACATTTGAAGAGACGACGACACTGCACGGATTGCAGATTGTATTCGTAATAAAGGCACTCGAACCGGCGCACTCGCGCGCTTTACTTGAAAAGTTCGGCTTGCCATACGAGAAGGAGCACAAGTAATGGCTAGAAAATCCAACATCGCACGCGATCAGAAGCGTCAGAAGATGATCCAACAATACGCCGCCAAGCGAGCTGAGCTTAAGGCCGTGGGTGATTATGAAGGATTGGCAAAATTGCCGCGCAATTCATCACCGACCCGCTGGAAGAATCGGTGTGTCGAAACTGGCCGACCGCACGCATACATGCGCACGTTCGGTTTAAGCCGTATTTCATTCCGTGAACATGCAAGCAAGGGTGAAATCCCCGGCGTAACGAAATCGAGCTGGTAGGAAGGAGCATAAACTATGATAACAACAACTGATCCCATCGCAGATATGCTCGCCAGAATCCGTAACGCCATCGGCGCACGGAAAAATGAAGTGAGCATGCCGCATTCAAACATCAAAGAAGCCGTGGCAAAACTATTGCAGGAAAATGGGTTTATTTCTGGTGTTAATGCCGAAGACTCGGGCGTTGAAAAACGTTTGAACTTGGTCATTTATGGCACCGACGAGAACCCGCGCATCACCGAAATCACCCGCATGAGCAAGCCAGGACGACGCCACTATGTCAATTCGAAAGAGATCCCGACCGTCAAACGCGGCCGTGGTATCGTTATTGTGTCAACGTCCAAAGGCGTTATGACCGGTGATGACGCCCGTGAAGCGCACATCGGTGGTGAATTAATCTGTAAGGTTTATTAGAAGGAAATTAAGATGAGTCGTATAGGAAAACTGCCGGTCAAGATCCCCAGCGGCGTGACAATCACTGTCGACGAAGACAATGTAACCGTAACAGGACCGAAAGGTGAATTGAAACAATTCACTGTGCCAGGAATTACCGTAAAGCAAGAAGGCGAAGAAGTACTGGTTACACGCGTCAACGACGAGCCGCAAAACCGTGCCAAGCATGGTCTGATGCGCGCACTGATCAACAATATGGTAGTCGGTGTCAGCCAAGGTTTCAGCAAAAAACTAGAAATCAACGGTGTCGGTTACCGCGTCGCACTACAGGGCGCTAATCTGAAATTCAACCTTGGTTTTTCGCATGATGTTATATATGCTATCCCGACCGGCATAACTGCCACGGTGGAGCAAAATGTCATTACAATAACCGGAATCAGCAAACAACAGGTCGGACAGGTAGCTGCTGAAATCCGTGCATTGAAGAAACCTGAACCGTACAAGGGTAAAGGTATAAAATATGTGGGTGAAAGAATTATCCGTAAATCTGGTAAATCAGGTAAGGAAAAGTAGCATGAACAATATCGCACATAAGTTAGCAAACAAGTTGCAGCGTAAATCACGGATCCGTTCCAAAGTCGAAGGTACGCACGACCGCCCACGCCTGAGCATTTTTGTCAGCAACCGCCATGTAAATGCCCAGATAATTGATGATGAAAAGGGCAAGACGCTGGCGTATGTCACTACCGTGGGCCAGAAAGTTACCGGCAACATGACCGATAAAGCCACTTGGGTTGGTGCCGAAATCGCAAAGAAAGCGAAAGCCGCTAAAGTCAAACATGTTGTATTCGACAGGGGTGGCAGACTATATCATGGCCGCGTCGCGGCACTCGCGGACGCAGCCCGGAAAGCTGGATTGGAGTTTTAATTATGGCAATGACACCTGATAAAGTTAATCGCGGCCGACGCCAGATCGAAGTGCCAGAAGAAAAGCAATTCGACGAACGCACATTGCACATCGACCGTGTCGCCCGTGTTGTAAAAGGCGGGCGCAGGTTCCGTTTCCGCGCGCTTGTTGTTGTGGGCGACCGTAAAAACCGTGTTGGCGTCGGCAGCGCAAAAGGTGCCGACGTAACTGCTGCTGTGACCAAAGCCACCGATGTAGCTAAGAAACACATGGTAAGTGTTGCATTATACAAAGGTACGTTGCCGCATGAAGCTGAATCGAAAGTTAGCGGCGCGCACATACTCGTCAAACCTGCAAGCCCCGGTACCGGATTAATCGCTGGTGGTGTTGTACGGACCGTACTCGAAGTTGCTGGTGTTAAAAACGCTTTAAGCAAATCACTTGGTTCCACGAACAAAACTAACACCGCCTACGCGACGATTGCTGCGCTGCAAAGTGTCCAGCCTTCCAAAAACTGGATTGTCAAACCGCGGAAACATGCTGCAAAAAAGCCCGTAAAGGCCGCTGAATCCAAAACCGAGCCATCGGTCAAAAAAACCGACGATAAGCCTGCTGCTAAAAAATCTGACACAAAGTCTAGCGGGAGTAAGAAATAATGAAATTCAATGAATTAAAAGTTGCAAAAGCCAAGAGTCCGAAACGTGTCGGGCGCGGCATCGCTGGCGGTCAAGGTAAGACGGCAGGACGCGGCACCAAAGGCCAGAAGGCCCGCGCCGGTTCAAGCCGCAAGCCAGGCTTCGAAGGCGGCCAGAACCCTATCATGCAACGCTTGCCAAAACTACGCGGCTTCAATTCGCACAAGACGCCGATTGAAGTCGTATATACCGGCCAACTCAATGCTTTGAAATCAAAGACTGCAGACAATAAAGTCCTGGCAGAAGCCGGATTTGTGAGCAGTGAATACGTAGCAGTAAAATTACTCGTTAATGGCGAATTAACCAAAGCCGTATCAGTCAAATTGCAAGCCGCGAGTTCAAATGCAGTTGAAACGGTCGTAAAAGCAGGTGGTACTTTTGACAAAACTCCACGGGTTCCACGTCCAGCAACTCGCAAGAAAGAAGACAAAAAAGAGAAGAAATAATTTTCAAATCGAAACGATTCAAATTCAAGCGGTTGATTCATCGTCAGCCGCTTTTTTGTTGATGCTATACTAAAACTTTATGGCTGGAGGCACGTACACTCAACGCGATCGTGAAGCGTCGCGGTTTACACATAAGTTATTTTGGCGTGCAACATTCGTAGACAAGCCGGCGTTTATTCTTTGGGTGCTTACAAGGCCGACGGCACTCATATTAAATAACGTATTGATACCTTTCCAGGTCGCATTCGGTTTGCAGGCGATCATATTGAAAAATTTTGATCAGGTCTGGCACTTTGCTTGGTCGATAATCCTATTGTCAATCATCTATTGCGTCTTATGGGCGGTCGGTGGCGTGGCAATCTGTCGGAACGGCCGTGCAGGCACGGAGTTTTTACAGCGGGAAGTTTTTTCGAATTTTTTGGATAAAGATTACGAATTTTACAACAATACGTATTTGGGAGCACTCAGTCAACAGGCCACAAAACTGCGTGATGCTTTTAACGAATACTGCCAAGTTTTTATTAATGGATTAACACGCGAAGCGGTTATTGTAATTAGTAGCTTAGCAATTATCGCATACAGTTCTTTGGCATTAGCAGCCGTCACGCTGGCAGCACTTTGCGTCGTCTTAAGTTTTACAGTAATTTCTAGTAAGTGGCGCTTGAGATATCGTCGCGAGTTGAGCGAAACTGCTAGTGAAACAGCAGGAGTCATTAATGATGCGCTTGGACATGCAACCACCGTAAAGAGTTTTGCAGCAGAAAAATATGAAAAAGAGCGATTGGACAAAACTCTAAATCGATTTATCCATGCACAATATTGGTCATGGATGTCTTCCATCCCCGCGGATACTGGTCGTATGCTGCTCGTGGCCATAACAACGGCAGTAACCCTGATCTTGACAGCACGACTTTACCAAAATGGATCGATTTCAATTGCTATCGTCGCGCTGGTGCAGCTGTATGTAATCAAATTGGTTTCAGCTACCTATGACATCGCTGACCTGGTCAAAGTATACGAAGCGACGATGAGCAGTGCCCACGAAGCTATAAAAACCTATTTGAAACAGCCCAGTGTCAAGGATATACCCGATGCAAAGCCTTTGCCACGTACAATGAATTATTCGTTGGATTTTTCCGAACTTTCATTCCGATACGGAGATGCTCACAAAAATATATATGCGATCAAGCGTTTTAATCTTCAAATCAAAGCAGGTGAAAAAGTCGGGCTGGTGGGTTATTCGGGCAGTGGAAAGACGACGATTACAAAACTACTATTGCGATTTATGGATGTCAGCAGCGGCGATATAAAAATCGGTGAATATAATATACGCGATTTACCGCAGACTGATTTGCGTAAGCACATCGCGTACGTTCCGCAAGAGCCGCTACTTTTCCACCGCAGCGTTCTCGAAAATATCGCGTACGGTAATCCGAAAGCCAGCCGCAAAGAAATCATCGCAGCCGCCGAAGCAGCATATGTAAGTGATTTCATCGACGAACTTCCTGCAGGCTATGACACGCTCGTTGGTGAACGTGGCATCAAATTGTCCGGCGGCCAACGCCAGCGTGTTGCGATTGCCCGGGCAATATTAAAAGACGCTCCCATCCTGGTATTAGACGAGGCAACCAGCTCGCTAGATAGCCGTAGCGAAAAATACATTCAAAAAGCATTATGGAAATTGATGAAAGGTCGTACTGCACTGGTAATCGCTCATCGCTTAAGCACGGTACAGCATATGGACCGGATCCTTATCGTAGACAAAGGCGTGTCAAAACAGATTGGGACACACACAGAACTACTCGAATCAGGTCAATCGATCTACGCCAAGCTCTGGTCCCATCAAAGCGGCGGCTACCTTGGGACGTCATCTATACAACAATCATCAAATAAGTAGGCAATTCCGAAATGTTGCGATATACTATTTGGTAAGTTTAGAAAAATGAGAGACAAGCAGGGTTATTTGAAGTGAACTGGAAAATTATTGCGAAGTCGTTGACGCATAAAGATATGCGTAAGAGGATTTTTGCGGTGCTTGGTATCCTGTTAGTATTCCGTATTCTTGCGCATATTCCAGTACCGCTTAGCGATCCGCACACATTGCGCCAAGTATTGCAAAACCTATTCCAATCCGGCGATACGCCGCAATTCCTGAACTTTGTCAACGTGTTAAGCGGCGGTGCGCTTGCTAATTTTTCAATTATGATTGCGGGCCTTGGCCCATACATTAATGCATCCATCATCATGCAGTTGCTGACAAAGGCAATTCCAAAGCTGGAAGCGCTGCACAAAGAAGGCGAATTCGGCCAGAAGAAAATCAACCAGTACACCCGTATCCTGACATTTCCACTTGCAATCATCCAATCTATCGGTGCCATTTATCTGATCAAACAATATGCGCAGAGTGTTGGCGGTGTAGGCGACATCACCGCAAATTCATCACTCATGCAGTGGGTGTTGATGGTCTCGGCATTAACCGGCGGTTCGATGCTTCTGATGTGGCTCGGCGAACTGATAACGGAACAAAGTGTCGGTAACGGTATATCGCTGATAATCACTGTTAGCATCGTCAGCCGTTTGCCGCAGACGATCGCAGAAATTGGAGGTCCCATATTCGGCAAAAGCAACCACTGGCACTTGTTTGGCCACAGTTTACCGGTTAACAGGCACCAAGCCATGCTCGCCGTCATCCTGCTGGTTGCATCCGTATTAGTAACATGGGCAGTGGTAAAGCTCAATGAAGCTTCCAGAAACATTACCGTAAACTACGCAAAACGCGTGCAAGGAAATCGTACGTACGGCGGAGTTACGACGATATTACCCGTTAAACTGATAACTGCCGGCGTTGTGCCGATAATATTTGCTGTGGCGTTCCTGAGCGTGCCGAGTTTTATCGGCCAGTTATTCAGCACTAACCATAGCCAGCATCTGCAACACTTAGGGGCGAATTTAACTCAGTGGTTTCAGTCGCCATCTGCGCAAACTTTTGCAGCCGGCGGTTTTGCACCGTGGATATATCCGATTACTTATTTCTTGCTAGTTTTTGCTTTTACATTCTTCTATACAAGCATCACATTCAACTCTAAAGAAATCGCTGAAAATTTGCATAAGCAAGGTGGTTTTATCGAAGGAGTCCGTTCAGGGCTACAAACTGAAAAATATTTGAGTAAGGTAATCAATCGGTTAACCTTATTTGGTGCATTGAGTTTGGGCGCGTTAGCGCTGCTGCCAATAGTTGGTCAAGTTTATGTGAATGCAAACATCGCAATTGGCGGTACAAGCGTCCTTATCCTTGTGTCCGTATCTCTGCAGACGCTTCGTGCCGTTGAATCGCGTGCATTAATGATTACGTATGACCAATACTCGCAGAATGACTTTTTCTACGAAACGGACGACGACCCGATGAATGCCGGTACAAATTCACGCAGATTCAAATTCATACCCCGGTTCCGTCGTAAAAAGACTTGATATTTCGTCGATTTACCTATTAAATAAAAAAGACCTTTGCAATTAGGGGTAGTGTTTGTTATAATTGAACCTTGTTATATTTATGGCTGCAAAAAAGGAAGTAATCGAGCTAACGGGCACAATAACCGAGACCCTTCCTGGGACTCAGTTTCGTGTAGAACTCGAAAACGGCCATCAAATCATAGCTCACGTCGCAGGCAAAATGCGGAAGCATTTCATCCGGATTGTGCCAGGCGATAGCGTTACGGTCGAGTTGACCCCTTACGATCTTTCGAAGGGGAGAATCACCTACCGCAAGAATTAATACCAGAGGTATTAACAATTCATTATCAATCTTAAGCAGTGTGTTGTGCTTAACATATAAGGAGCATAATCCGCATGAAAGTGCGTGCAAGCGTCAAAAAGATCAGTCCTGATGACAAAATCGTCCGCCGTAAGGGCAGGATTTATGTAATCAACAAAATGAAACCTAAGCATAAGCAGAGGCAGGGTTAGATATGGCTAGAATTTCCGGCGTTACTATTCCGAGCGAAAAGCAGGTTTGGGTTGCGTTGACGTATGTTTACGGCATTGGCCCTAAAACAGCCGAAACGATTCTCGACAAGGCAAAGGTAGAACGGACCGTCCGAGTAAAAAGTTTGACCGATACCGAAATCTCACGTATCCAGGATATTATCAATGCTGATTATATAGTAGAAGGCGAGTTGCAACGTATCGTAAGTGGTAATGTCAAACGGCTGAAAGACATCAACGCTTACCGCGGATTACGCCACAAAGCAAGTCTTCCATCGCGCGGGCAACGCACCAAGACTAACGCGCGGACCCGCCGAGGCAAAAAGATCACAGTTGGCGGAACTGCGAAGAAAGTCGCATCAAAGACATAGGAAATTATTATGGCTGAAACTACAACTGCACCAGCAACAACTCCGAAGCGCAAAAAAGCTAAGCGCAGCGTTCCAGTGGGCCAAATCCACATCCTGGCTAGCTTCAATAACACGATTATCACGTTTACCGATACTAAGGGCGCCGCATTATGTGCTGCCAGTGCCGGTGCATGCGGATTCCGCGGATCAAAAAAAGGCACCGCATACGCAGCACAAGTTGCAACCGAGCGTGCTGCGCAAGCAGCTAAGCAACAGTACGGTGTTGCGAAAGTCGATGTGTATGTAAAAGGTGTCGGCCTCGGGCGTGATGCCGCTATCCGCACATTGCACAATGTTGATCTGCAAGTAGAGAGCATCACCGACATAACTGGCGTACCCCACGGCGGCGTACGACCACGAAAGGCTCGAAGGGTTTAGATCATGGCTAGAGAAACCGGATCAATCGTCAAAATGTCCCGGCGCGAAGGTTACGCGCTGCACCCCAAAGCCCACAAGGCATTGGTTAAACGTACTGCACCTCCTGGCGGCATGTCTACTGGGCGTGGAATGCGCGGAAAATCAAGCCAATATAATCTTCAACTGCGCGAAAAGCAGAAAGTCAAACGGCTGTATGGTCTGCTAGAACGCCAATTCAGTAATCTGATGAAAGAAGCATCCCGCGTGCCGGGCCTATCTGGCGAAGCATTGCTGCTTTTCCTTGAACGACGACTCGATAATGTCATTTACCGATCAGGACTTGCACCAAGCCGCCGCGCAGCCAGGCAATTGGTTACGCATGGACACTTCATGTATAACGGTGTAAGGGTCGACATTCCGTCTATCCGCGTTAAAGTCGGCGACGAACTGGTTGTTCGTGATTACAGCAAGAACAGCGAATACTTCAAGAAACTTGACGACACCAGCCCGGCTCCAGCATCGACACCTGCATGGTTAAAAGTTGACCGTAAAAAGTTATCCGTCACCGTATCCGGTATGCCGGTGCGCGATGATGCAGAACCAGACATCAATGAACAATTAATAGTGGAATACTACTCACGATAGGGGAGG
>DATIJK010000039.1:0-2003 GCA_035478715.1 Saccharimonadales bacterium (SeqCode) | reverse complement strand
CTCCGGCAGCTCCGGCGCCGACGATGACAATTTTCAAGTCTTCCATTTTTCGACCTGTCACTTTGCATGCATTTATAAGTGCTGCCAATGCGACTACAGCGGTGCCATGCTGGTCGTCGTGCATCACCGGTATCTTGAGTTCTTTTTTAAGCCTTTCTTCTACTTCAAAACAGATTGGCGCTGCGATATCTTCCAAATTGATTCCCCCAAAACTCGGCGCGATCGCTTTGACGGCTGCCACTATTTCGTCAGCTGAATGCACATCCAAAACAATCGGCACCGCATCAACATTCCCAAATTGCTTAAAAAGCATGCATTTGCCTTCCATAACGGGTAACGCACCAAGCGGTCCGATATTACCAAGTCCAAGTACTGCTGATCCGTCACTGACAACGGCTACAGAATTATTCGTCCAAGTATAGTCCCGTGCTTCGTCAGGATGCTCGGCGACATAACTGGACACGGCTCCAACCCCAGGAGTGTAATAAATACTCAGTTTTTCTTTGCTGTCGACGGAGTCTTTAGGCGCAATAGCAATCTTTCCTTTAAGTTCTTTGTGTTTCTCGAGGGCAATTTTGCTGTAATCCATCAAAGAATTGTACAGCACTAACAGCGAACGGAACAATAAAATAAGTAGTGACATACGATTAATAATATGATATAATAACTTTATGTCTGAGCTAGAACGATATCCAGCGCGACATGTGTTAGTAGTCGACTTTGAAACCGCAGAACAAGCGGAAATTTTTAATGCGCGCATTGCTGCCGCCGCCGAAGAAGCAGGCGTGTCAGTAATGCGGCAAGTACTTGATCATGAATCGATTGCAGTTGAGATTGCTTTACAGCAAAAACTTGGTCAAAGTATCATGTTTTCGGAGGAGTATTCAGCACCGTTCACAAGGGCTGCAAAGGCATTAACACGGCAAAATGTATCAACATTTGGTGATATATTTGCATTGGGAGAAAAAGGGTTAGCGCAAGTACACGGTATTGCCAAACCTTCCGTAGAAGTTATTAAAACGTATCTTGCCGAAAATTTTCCAGAACTTGAATTTTTAAATGAACCTACAGCTGAAGATATTGCACGATATTTCAACAGCTTAGGCCTTGTTGACGCCCGTGCTCTCCGCGGCATGCCACCTCATAGTCATTTACCAGCTAGAGTTACCGTAGATGATTTGATCTCACACAGAAGCCGCGAGGCATTTAAGCCCGTCTTGAGCGCGCCAGATGCCTTATTTGAGGACGACGCAGAGTGGCGGACCAGGTATTACTCGGCTGTTCGGACTGCCCAACTCTTTGCAAGCGACTTTTTACGTGCGAGAACAGCCGGTGTTGAAGAACGATAACTGATATGGTATACTTCACTTCAATCTAAAATTAATTTTTAAGGTGTTTTATAGCTATGGATTCTGTTGTCCGGAAAATTGAAAAGCAGTTTATGAAATCAGCCGTCGTTGATGTTCGCAGCGGTGATACCGTTAAAGTCCACCAGAAAATCCGCGAAGGCAACAAAGAGCGCGTCCAGATTTTCCAGGGATTAGTTATTCGTACCAATAAAAAAGGTTCCCACATGAACCGAATTACTGTCCGCCGGATTGCCAGCGGAATCGGCGTAGAAAAAAGCTTTTTGATGCACAGCCCATTGGTACTGAAAGTTGAAGTAACCAAGCGAAGTAAAGTCCGCCGCAACTATTTGACATACATGCGCGAACGGACCGGCAAAGCTGCCCGTCTTACAGGCGTTGAATTCGACCACAACAAAGTTAATACGGTCCGCGACGAAGCAGCCGAAGCTGCAGAAGCAAAACTAAAAGAAGAAACAGCCAAAGCTGCCGAAGCCGAAGCTGCTAAAAAAGCCGAAGAAGAAGCCAAACTCGAAGCCAAAGCACAGGCCGCCCTTGCAGCCCACGAAATGCCACCGGCGAAAAACCAGACGCTAAAAAATAAAACTCTAACTTTTTCTGAACACTGCACGCTACGAATGTGTTGTTTGAATTGAA
>DATIJK010000038.1:0-9005 GCA_035478715.1 Saccharimonadales bacterium (SeqCode) | reverse complement strand
CGAGCGGCGGATCGGTGTCGCGCGCGCTGATTTGAACGTGGGAATCGCCAGTCCGTTAGTAACGATTGAACAATCAGATCACACCATGGATGATATCCTGAAAATATTGGGCGAACACGAAGCTACAGTTGTTATTGTGGGACTACCACGCGGCATGGACGGGCAGGAAACGGCCCAGACAAGAACTGTCCGCGACTTCGCAGACCTATTAAAAGCGCAGATTACGGTGGAATTGGTATTACAGGACGAAGCATTGACCAGTAAATTAGCTGAAGCAGAGCTGGAGAAACGCGGTAAACCGTTTAAGAAGTCGGATATAGACGCTTTGGCAGCAACCTATATACTGGATGATTACATATCTGCACACAAGACAAAGGCGCCCCATTAATTCTTAAAACCATGTTTCGGAAAAAATCACGGTATCAATCAAACTATCCCGGTTATAAACCGCACCGGCGCGGTATGCGCCGAATTTTGGGTGTGATATTGATTTTGTTCATAGTGCTTGTTGGCGCGGCGGTATTTGTCCGCCATGAATATTACAATAATCTTGGTCCGGTCAGTGACAGCAATGCAATTACATTGGTTACGATCGCAGATGGAACGTCGACTCCGGATATAGCCAGCTTGCTGAAAAAAGATAATTTGATCAAAAGTATTGCCGCGTTCGAATGGTATGTGAACAGTCATGGCAACCACAGTGACCTGCAAGCCGGTACGTATGCGCTGAGTCCGAATATGAGTACGCCGCAAATAGTTACCGTAATCTCCGGCGGCAAGGTTGCCACGAATCTGGTGACAATATTACCAGGACAGCGCTTGTCGCAAGTCCGCGCAGGATTAGTAAAAGATGGCTTCACACCGGTCGCTGTGAATAATGCGCTGAATCCAGCCCTATACACCGGATACACAGCACTGGCGGACAAACCGGCATCTGCAAGTTTAGAGGGGTTCTTATTCCCTGATACGTTCCAGAAAAGTGCCGACACGAACCCGCAGGTCATAGTGCAGGAATCGCTTACCGAAATGGGTAATCATCTGACACAGTCAATCCGGACGGCTTTTGCACACGAGGGGCTGACGGTTTATCAGGGTGTTACATTGGCATCGATGGTCGAGCAAGAAGTTTCAAAGCCAGAAGATCGTTCGCAGGCTGCCCAGGTTTTCCTGTCTAGGCTCAACAGTGGTATGACGCTGGGTAGCGACGTAACGGCTTATTATGGCGCTGTCCTAGCTGGAGCTAAGCCAAGCACGTATTACGATTCGCCATACAATACCCTAATCCACAAGGGCCTGCCTCCTGGCCCAATAAGCAATGTCAGCGACAGTTCGATGCAGGCGGTCGCTCATCCAGCAAAAACGCACTGGCTCTATTTCGTAACAGGCGATAACGGGATAACGTATTTCTCAAAGACCGCCGCAGAACACGAAAAGCTAACGCAACAATATTGCCACAAGCTCTGCTTGCAATAGGTTGCAGGCCTTAACAAAACGGCACACTTTGCCCGAGAATATCGGAAGTATTGACAAATAAGACTAATTAGTATCTTAATATTTAATAAAAACATTGTAAATGAGGCGCATTTTGGTATAATTTAGCCTTGAGCAGACAGGCTTAAGCGTGAATATAACAGATGACGAGCCGGCTGCTTTTTAACAAATCACCTTTGTTCATTAGTTTGATCTAATACATACCGGGCTTCCATCGGTGGGGGCAATAGTAAGTTAAGAGGATCACCGATATTAGCAACTCACAATCACATACGACGATTGCGTCGCGGCTACAGCTACAGCAGCCGGGGCTCGTTTCTACACGCCTGCAGAAAAAATTTGGGCGCAAGACGGCCAAACGCCGGTTGATTCGTTATAGTTTGTTGACGATTAACATCATGTTACTTGTAGGAGTTGTATGGTTTGTTTTGCGCAATCCGCAAGCCAGTGTCACCGTTACTAAATCAGCCACCGTTAACGCCGCTGACAACAGCATGGCAGCAAGTCCGTTAGACCAACTTTCATCCGCTGATATCGCCGTAACAGTCGCGCGTATGACAAATTTGCCCGAAACGACCGCCGTGACAAACCAGGCTCAGACGCAAACGGCTGAGCAGGCAATCGTCCAATCATCAACCAATATGGTCAGTAAACCGCAAGTAGTTGCAACGTCGTTCAAATCCAACAAAGACATCAAAATTTATTACGCGAAAAAGAGCGATACAATCAGCAAGATTGCCGCCGCGTTTCATGTGACATCAGACAGTATCCGATGGTCAAACAACATGAACGGCGGTGATGTTTCGCCTGGGCAAAAATTGTTTATACCGCCAGTTAATGGTGTTGTATATACCGTAAAAGCGGGTGATACGCCGGCAAGTCTAGCTTCAACCTATCACGCCAATAAGCAACAGATAATTTATTATAACGACGCCGAAATCAACGGTTTGTATAAGGGCGAGCTGGTGATTATCCCGAATGGCCAAGTTTTGCCGGCTGCAGATGCGTCATATTCCAGCGGCAGTTATTCGACCGGATTCCCATGGGGCGGCGCCGGCCCGATATATGGCAGCAATGGGTATGATTATGGGTTCTGTACATGGTATGTCGCAACGCAGATCAAAGTGCCTAGTAACTGGGGCAACGCAAGTTCGTGGGCATATTACGCAGGCTTAAGCGGGTGGAATGTCAGCAGCACGCCGACAGTCGGCGCAATTGCCCAAACGCCGTATGCAGCTGGCGGTGAAGGCCACGTGGCAATAGTAACGGCAGTCAAAGGCAACCAGATTCAGTACAAGGACATGAACGGAATAGCTGGATGGGGCGCAGTCGGTTACAGTGGTTGGGTTTCTGCCAGCCGCTACCCCAACTACATTACACCGTAACGAACTTCACAGAGCAGCACATTGCGGCCGAAAAAATGCGCTCCGATGCTCACGTACTAAAATGTACGCTGCGCTTCAGTGCTCATTTTTCAGCCACACTGCACCACTCTGAGAAGCTCGCTAAACATTAAACGTTGTGAAAAATATATAAAAATGATATAATATTTTTAGAGTACATATGAAATTTATTGATAAAGTTACCGTTTCTATTACTGCCGGCGACGGCGGTGATGGGCATAAAAGCTTCCGGCATGAGAAGTTTGTTGATCATGGTGGTCCGGATGGCGGTGACGGCGGTGACGGCGGAAACGTGATCATGCGTGCTGACCGGAACGAAAATACACTGGCCGAATTCCGCTATCACAAAGAATTGCTTGCCGAAAGCGGGCAGCCCGGATCAAAACGCCGTAAACATGGAAAAAGTGCTGCGGATCTGATTGTTCCTGTTCCAGTCGGCACATCAATCGTGGACGAAAATGGCAAAACTCTTGCCGATTTGACCGAAGACGGAATGGAAGAAGTTATCGCGCGTGGCGGTAAAGGCGGCTTCGGCAACGCGCACTTTGTCAGTTCAATACGTCAAGCACCGAACTTCGCCGAAAAAGGCGAACCGGGCGAGTCAATTACGGCAGAATTCGAACTGAAGATGATTGCAGATGTTGGCTTGGTAGGATTGCCGAACGCTGGAAAATCATCGTTGCTTGGCCGTATCAGTAATGCCCGACCGGAAATCGCCGATTATCCATTCACGACGCTTACGCCCAACCTCGGCGTGGTTGATATCGAAAAACATTCGAGCCTGTTGTTCGCAGATATCCCGGGGCTTATCGAAGGGGCCGCACTTGGCAAGGGGCTGGGCCACGAATTCCTGCGTCACATCGAACGCACGAAAGTGTTGATACACGTCATTGATGCATACCAAGACGATTTGGAGGCGGCTTACAAAACAATCCAAGATGAACTAAAAACATACAAGGTAAATCTGTCGAAACGTCCGCAACTGATCGCGTTGAATAAAGTCGAAGGCCTCGATGATGAAATCGTAGCTGATTTGATGGCTCGGCTGCATAAAGCCGCTCCAAAAAACACACCGCTGTTTGCAATCTCAGCAACATCTGGGCAAGGAGTCCAGGAACTTCTTTTTGCAGTCAAAAAAGCAGTCGATACGCAAAAGAAAGTAGCCGAAGAAAAGTTGAAATCAAAAGATGCGTTACCCATCTTGACGCTAGATGAAACAGAGCAAGCCTGGAAAGTTACCAAAGATGGCGACTCGTTCGTAGTAACCGGCAAAAAAATAGAAAAATTCGCCGCCCGCACCGACTTCAGCAACGAACAGGCCGTACACCGCTTGCGTGTAATCCTGAAAAAAATGGGCATCTCGCACGAGCTCGAAAGAAAGGGGATTAAACCAGACAATAAAGTACAAATTGGAAAAAATGAAACAAAATTTGAATACTAATCTTATCTATTCTACGTTAGCAAGCGCTGCAGTCTGAGCTTCCGAAAATCTAGGTCGTTTATTAAGTAAAAAGTATCTGAAAGCTACCAGGGCTGCTTTTCCGTAGATTCGCAGCGGTGTCTTTTTAACTGAAATTACTGTTTCGGGCATAGCTACTTTCGCAAGAGCCAGCCTTACTCGCATAGACGGGTGTACGCCTGATTCTCGATTTTTGAAATCTTTACGGACGTCCAAGAATGTATCGATCGCATACGCGCATCGTGCAAAACCCGTAACCCAGCTATTAAAGGCTTCGCGCTGCTCGGCATCATCCATACCCTCAGTCGGCAGCCATAATAATTCTGCAAAAATATCAGCTTCTTCTAGCCGATTCGCAATCAAATCATCAACTGCCGTGATATTCGGCCGCTCAAGCGTCAGTTCATCGATTCTGCCGAACATCTGCAGTATTTCTGCTTGACGTACAGGACTTTGCATCGCCATATACCCGCGGCAACGCCGCTGTAAGCTTTCGTCGATTCCGGGTATTTGTTCGCCGTCTAAGACCCTATCAATGGTGGGCAATATCGATCCGCCCCCGATGTCTGAAATGACGTCCAGACCAGCAGCTGCGCGCAACTTAGTCCGCCAAATATTAACTGTTGCATCATCAACGTTTACGCCCATATATCTAGCAACGTCTAAAAATAAGTCTGCGCTGCCAGAATAGTTTTCATCAGTAATGATTTCGTCTGCGAAATTAATTATCTCAGCAGGGGTAGTAGTTAATCGTATCTCGGTCATTAAAAATTAATTATAACATCAAAATATAAATACGTCTAGTCTAATGACTCGATCGATTTAATAGTGAAATCCCTAAATGTTTTTTGATAGTTCGCATATTCTATCACACATGTGCATGATAGACTTGGTAGGATATGGCGCAGAGTTTTTTCTTTTATGATTTAGAAACGAGCGGGATTAATCCGCGGGGGTCGCGAATTATGCAATTTGCCGGGCAGCGGACTGATATGGCCTTGCGGCCTGTTGGCGATCCGGTTGATATGTTGGTCAAATTGACGCCGGACGTGCTGCCGGACCCGGATGCCATACTTGTCACCGGCATCACGCCGCAGCAGACGATTGCCGATGGCATCACCGAAGCTGAATTCCTTAAAAATTTCGATAAGGAAGTCGCCACACCTGGGACGATTTTCGTAGGTTTCAATACGGTTCGATTTGACGACGAATTCATGCGGTTCACACTGTACAGGAATTTTTATGACCCGTACGAGTGGCAATGGAAGGATGACCGCAGCAGATGGGATCTACTAGATGTCGTGCGCATGACGCGTGCACTGCGGCCGGACGGCATCAAGTGGCCATTTGCATCCGATGGCAGCCCGACGAACCGGCTGGAATTAATCACATCATTAAATAAAATCGACCATTTTGGGGCGCATAACGCACTGGTTGATGTAAAGGCGACGATTGCCGTCGCAAATCTGATCAGGGAAAAGCAGCCGAAACTATTCGATTTTCTATTGACGATGCGTAATAAGAAAAAAGTTGAACCGTTAGTCCAAAGCGGCCAGCCGTTCGTGTATTCATCAGGCAAATATCCCAGCAAATTCGAAAAGACCACTGTCGCGATTGCGATTGCCAAGCATCCCAAAAAACAGGGCGCGCTTGTTTACGATCTGCGCCACGACCCAACCGAATTTGCAAAATTAGATGCTAAACAACTCGTCCAGCGCTGGGCATATACCAGGGACGAAAATGCACCAGTCCGATTGCCGGTAAAAACCCTGCAATATAACCGCTGCCCCGCCGTAGCGCCCTTAAGCGTGCTTGACGATGCCAGTAAAGAGCGGCTCGCATTGAATATGAAAACGATTGAAGCAAACCGCCAGAAGCTATCTAAGTTTCCGGAGTTCGTCGAAAATATACTAAAAGCGGTTGAGCTGATGGATAAGAAACAGCAATCGGAGCTTGTAGCGAGCGACCAGGATGTTGACTCGCAACTCTACGATGATTTTATCGACAACGCGGACAAGAACGTGATGCGAGCGATCCGGGCTGCCGAACCAGATGAATTACTTGGGTTTGCTGCAACCGTCAAAGACAAACGGTTACAAGCTTTGTTGCCACTATATAAAGCCAGGAATTATCCCGGTAAATTGTCTGGAGAAGAACGCGAGCAATGGGAACAATTCTGCGCCCAACGTTTGCTAGGTGGCGGGCAAGCAAGCCGCATGGCAAAATACTTCGCCCGTTTGCAAGAAATTGCCGCACGTCCGGGTGTCACGCAAAACCAGCAGTATTTGCTAGAAGAACTCAAGCTGTATGGCGAATCAATCATGCCTGTTCAAGAAGATTGAAGATGAAAGTGATACTTGCGGATGTAATTTCGCTGAACGGTAAGATTACCAAAGGCGATGACCCGGATATTCATTCATGGAGTTCAGCAGAGGACTGGGAAAAATTCGTGCAATTGCGCGACAGTTGCGACGTGATTGTGATTGACCGGCATACGTATGAAACAGTACTTCCAAAACCAGAAGCCGGGAAATTGCGAATAGTGCTTACAACCAGAGCCACCGATTTTTTAGACGCTATAGTTCCTGATCAACTGGAATTCAGGAATACATCAGTTAAACTTCTAATAGATGAACTTTCATTGAGCGGACACAAGAAGGTGCTGGTAGCTGGCGGTGGCAAAGTCTGTGCAGATTTTATGTCTGCCGGGTTGGTGGATGAATTTTGCCTGACGCTCGAACCAGTACTATTTGGAGAGGGTAAGGCGATGCTTGCAGAGCGTCCGTTCAATGTATCCTTGCAATTAATATCGGTAGAAAAGCTGAACGAGCAGGGAACATTGCTGGTCCGATATAAACCGATAAAATCGAATTGACATTTGTCAGGCACGTAAGTAAGCTAAACAGCATCAACGAACAAGGATACTGCCATGCTTTTGAATAAACGCACTACAACTTGGTCCAGCTTTATTTAGCCCCAGTATATTTTTTTGATTATAAATTCTTAATTCACTTAATTTAATGCGTTTTTTTAAGAACGCTTAAGGAGATATGATGATTAAAAAGTTTGATTTGATGATTGCGTTGTATGTGTTTGGCATCATGGTTGCTGAACTTATGGGTGCGAAGACGTTTACGGTGGCGACTATTGGAACGTTCACACTGTTTGCAAGTGTCGCGATATTCGTGATGCCGCTGATATTTACTTCGGTTGATGTGATCGTCGAAGTGTACGGTAAAGAGCGGGCTCGCAGCGTTGTCCGAACCGGTTTGCTCATTGTGATATTGCAGGTTTTGACCGCTTTACTGTTTACAAGGATACCGTCATCAGAACACTTCGCATATGGTAACGACGCGTATAATCTAATTTTCGGTACATCAATCCGGTTTGGGATTGCGAGCATAGTGGCTTTTGCGGCGTCTGAATTCCTGGACGTCGCCGTGTTCAGCAAATTACGCAAGCGAATGCGGGGCCGTAGCCTGTGGTTTCGTAACAACGCAGCAAACTTCTTGTCGCAGTTAGTCGACTCGGTCGTGTGGACGACACTGGCATTCTATTCATTCAGCATGTCATTCCATGGCAACTTCAAATTCATACTGGGTATCGTCGTACCCTATTATCTAGTCCGTGTTGCCATGTCTGTTTTAGGAACTCCTTTAGTGTATCTTGGAGTACGCTGGTTCAAAGGACCGAAAACAGAAACGCAAGCAAATAATTTAACTGAATTAAATCTTGAAAAGCAGGCTTAATTTATTTGAATTCGTGTTGCGGCGCGCGGAATATGTTGCTTTGCCAAAACTAAACTGAATTGTTTATTAAAAAACCGCATTGCGCGCGCTTCACTCACACGTTTGAAGACAATTCTGACAGCTAAAATTATAGCAGCTACTAGCAACCAGCCGATAAAACCTATCTGGATGTTTGTGCCCGGAATTAACCCAAGCACTATTAAATCTTGCATACGCCGCTCCCCAAAGGACGTGAATAATTATTTTTAAATTATCACAAGTTTGTAGCTAATGCAAAATAATTGTAATAGTGCTAATGTTTATTGCTGTTTTTCTTGAAAATGCTTCGCGCTATAGCGATCAATTTTTTGACAAAATTCACCAGCCAGTCCCTGACTCTCTCCGCGAATTCGAATTCTGTTGCTAAAACGGCGAAACCAAGAAAAATAACAACCCATCCTGGACCGGGCAGCGGTAATAATGCAACTCCGCCCAAGACAATCAGTGATCCCACGATCAAAACCAGCGGTTTTCGGACTGCAGAAGGAATGTTTTTCCACCATTTCGGAAGTTGTGCCATATACATTTTGTATATCTAATATGCCCTGATGGCAAGCTGAATTGTGACGAAATTTACTGATTAGTCAAAAAGTGTCGTTATATCATTGATTCATGTCTGTCGAGCTTGAGTCGGATATCTCCATATTTAATTTACCGCGCAGCGTCATTTTGTTAGGTGATTATTTGCAACATGAACGAGCGATAGATCTTATTGGGGCTCACGGATTGCAATATTCTATTGTCAGGAACTTCTACGATAATGATATCGGTAAACAACTTGTTGCAGCCAGTCTGGTACACAGTTTTCATCAATCATTTGTAAGATGGGGCAGACTCAGGTTGATCATGCCAAACGTGGCAGGC
>DATIJK010000037.1:0-3175 GCA_035478715.1 Saccharimonadales bacterium (SeqCode) | reverse complement strand
TGGTGGTAGCCGATCTTGCCCACGTAATATTCTTTGTTCTGCCAGCTGATCAGGTACGGCAGCGCCTGTTTGCGCGGCGCGCTGTAACTCATGATCACGCTGACTTCATCGTTAATCTTTTCTCGCATGATTTTCTCCTTGACTTTTAGTTAAGTTAGTTTCAATATTGTCGGATGACAGAACAATTGACAATTACGTTAGCGGATGCCGGAGCTGCTGCCGCTGAAGAAGACGAACGTCGAGCGGATCGGTTTGCTGAATTTGAAGACCAAGGTTACGACACGATAGATATCGTCGATGGCTCCACTGCTGAAGGTAGGGCGCAGTTAGATCGGTCAATGCAGGAAGCTGCCGCCTGGTTTCGCCAGTTCGGTCTTCCTGATGTCGTCGTCTTGCCGGTGCCGGCGGCGGTGGCAGAGGAATGCGGATATGAGTACACTCCAACACTTAAAGCCGTAGTGGCTTACGATCCCGGCCTCCCAGACTAAGATTCAATGCGTTACAATTTAAGGTATGTGCGGTCGTTATACGCTGTTTGAAGTTAAGGATTTAGGGCCCCGGTTCAACCTGGCCAAGCAGCCGCATTTCGTGTCCAAGGACAATTACAACGTGGCGCCGCGGCAGTGGTTGCCGGTTATTTTCGAAGACGAAGAGGTGGGCAGGATCGCCGAACCGATGCAGTGGGGATTCATCCCCGTCTGGGCAAAGGATATCAGCAAGACTTTCAGGCCTATCAACACCAAGTCCGAAACCGTGTTCGACAGCAATATGTGGAAAGGCGCGGTGCGCCATCGCCGCTGCATCGTGCCGAGCCGCGGTTTCTACGAATGGAAAGCTGTGAACGAAAAAATGAAGGTTCCCTATTTCATCCACCCGAAGGACCAAAAGCTGTTCGGGTTCGCCGGTATCTACAGTATCTGGCATGATGTGGAGGATCGCCCGCTGTATAGTTTCTCTATACTGACGACGCACCCCAACAAGGAAATGCAGCCTATTCACGACCGGATGCCAGTTATCTTGCATCCAGGGCAGGAAGCGTCCTGGCTAAGCCATCGTATCAGCGAACGGGACCAACTGGCGGAATTCCTCGTTCCGTACGAAGACAATGGTTTGGAAATATATAAGGTGAGCGCAGACGTCAACTCGCCGCGCAACAACGACAAACATCTCGTCGAGCACGTGAGTTAACTTTCGACCACCAATGGTGTTAATAAGCCTGCGCGGAGGAACGCTCCGAAGAGCCGAGCCCACACATGACTACTGGCAATTATACACCCACCCGAAATGTATGCTTGCAAAATTTGCTTAAATATTGTCTATAGTAGTAAACTATCCAGCATGTACGAGGTTGTTCAGTGGCCGGTTGATAGTTCGATTCCCCCACTACCAGATTATTATGCGCTTTCAGAACTTTCACCGGCTGTCGACGTCCGGCGCTCTGACGAATTAATGGCGCAATTGCCGAAAAGCAACCTTTCCGACGAAGACGATACCTTGCGCGCTGGTTACGAGTGGCATCTGGGCGAAGCTGAAAAAGCACTGAGCGATGGATTATCACCTGCCCACGCCGCCGCATTACTCGGCCGATTAGATATGTATATCGGTCCGCTAATTCTGCACGGCGCCCGCGACGTTGCCGAACAAGACAGCGCACAGATTATCCTGCCCCGGCTGGGCGAGCAAGCTGGCACCGTTCCCTGCGGAACGATATATACATACATAGCTACCCGCGGAAATTTTACTGGCTCTGATCAGGAGCGACGATTCAGATCACAAGTAGAACGGCTTACGAAGATAATGGATCTAGGTAGTTTTCCCCTGCTAAAAGCGGTCGAAAATCTAGACACTCCTAAAGGTGAGTTTGACTGGGGCCGGCTTACGCTTAATTTGTATGCTGCAACCCGCCGTATGGAAATGTTGACGGTCATTGCGAACACGACACGCCATGTTCCGCAATGGGGTTATTTGGAATATTTCATGAAAAATATTCAGCCTAACTTTCAACCGGTCACTATCGGCGGCCAATCGTATAATCGGGCAAGTGGTGCGCACGGTGCGCAGTTGCCGTTTGGAAACATGGTGTATGGCAATGAACCGGATTACCCAAGTGCGGATTATGAAAGTGACAGCAAGTACCTTACCCCGAACCATCGAGCTTTGATCGATACATTTTGGGATATGACTGATGGCCGGGACATACTTTCTCTCGCGCGAAAT
Source organism: Saccharimonadales bacterium (SeqCode) (assembly GCA_035478715.1). GTDB lineage: Bacteria > Patescibacteriota > Saccharimonadia > Saccharimonadales > UBA4665 > JAICLK01. Next base: position 958 of record DATIJK010000037.1, on the reverse strand, counting down.
AGTGAGTTGCCTCTTGTTTTTTCAACGGCGCTATCCACTTTTCTACTATCGGTACATAAGTGGCGTACCGGTCACAAAGTATTAGCCGATGACGCCGAGAAACTGCGTGGCACTCCACCGAGCGGAGCGCACGGGGCAGATAAATTAGGAGAAATTAAAGAATTAAATCTTCGGGTTGCAACCGAGCTGAAAACATTAGGCGCCGGTTACTAAAATGTGGCGTATAATCGTAACAATATGACGCCTGATGTGATTATCGTTCAGAATTCGGGGTATCAGCTAGCTGGGTTGCTGGAGCGCGTTCTGAAAGAGCACGATACCATGTACCAGGCTATTGATGTGAGCAAAGGCGAACATTTGCCTGATCTGACAGGCTTTCGGGCTGTGATCATACTGGGCGGGACTGGCAGCGCCAATGATGCGAACGAAATATTTCAGGGTGAAATCGCCGCAATCGCACAAGCTGTTCAGGCACAGATTCCGTTAATCGCAATTGGACTGGGAATGCACCTACTTGTCAAAGCAGCCCGCGGTACGGTCGTGCCGAGCCCGGTCAAAGAAGCTGGGTTCATCGATGCGGCTAATGTCCAGTATGCCGTAACGCTGACTGCCGAAGGCCGCCAGGACCCGATTTTCGCGGGATTATCAGACACGATGCAAGTGTTTCAGAACCATATCGAAACGGTTACGTTGCCCGCGGGTGCGCAATTACTCGCGACCGGCAAAGATGTCCCGAATCAAATCATCAAAGTAGGCTCAAATGCCTACGGGTTCCAACCGCATTTCGAAATGGACGACGCCATGCTGCAGGCCTGGGCGGAATTAGAGCCGGAAATCAAACCCATTGGCGCACCGAAATTACTTGACACCTTTGCCCGCCAGCGCGGCACGTACACCGTCACCGGCCTGACATTGTTCCGGAACTTCTTGAACGCGGTAAATTTCTTTTAGTTAAGAT
>DATIJK010000036.1:0-2490 GCA_035478715.1 Saccharimonadales bacterium (SeqCode) | reverse complement strand
ACAATGCGCGGTGAACTGTGGAGTTGGCTGACGATGTGGCCGCGAACTTTTCGCATCCACGGAATTAAAACGTGGCCATTCGTGTGGCCGCTGGTCATCGGCGTGTGGACGGGCCGCTATTGGATTGTTGCAACCGAATGGATCGGCGATATTTTCGCAACCAAAAAAAGCTTATAGTTTATTTATTTCTTGCGTTACTTCTTCCGGGTTGATTTTCGTACCATCAAAGATAATCGTGTGTTCGTCGTCATGTGGTTCCTGCAAATTGCCGACAATCCGCTCGAAATGGTCGAGCGGCATATTGCCGAATACTCGTGTTTCCCTGCCGTGCGAAAAATGGACTGCCCGCCGTTTTGCCAACTCAAGCGGCGTTTTTACCCAAATAACAACAGTTTGCGCGCCGTGTTTAGCCGCGATGTCACGCAATCGTTGCCGGTCACGGTAAAAATTAAAATTCGTATCAAAAATCACGCTTTTGCCGTCTGCTAATAATTTGTCGACATGACTGTTCAATTTTGCATACAACGCCAGATTTTCTTCGTGGGTATATGACGGTTCTGAAAACATATGCTTTCGTTCTGCATCTGCCCACACATGCTCCGCCCCGGTCTGTTCGTGAATAATCTTAGAAACGGTCGTCTTGCCCGACCCAGGATAGCCAACCATTAGAAATAACGTTTGCTTCATATATCGAATTATTGTAATTCCAAATATTCATTTAATAAAGAATGCTTTTAATTGAGCAAATTTAAAAAAGAACTAATGGTTCCGACGATTGACGCGGTACAGGAATCTGCAATTGAGTCGATGCATCCGGAAACGAAAATTCCAATTGTACACACGGAGCTATCAGGCTAAATGTGCTATGTGCCAATTCCGCAGAAATATGCCCAAGTTCTACTAAATCATCTAATGTGTGTGCAATACGAAACGGTTCAATTATTGGTGGCTCGCCATGAACTTCAGGCACTAAAAGTTGTAATAATACTAAATGGAAGTCGGGGCGTGCTACGCTGTTGATATCGACCAATGCGTTGTCAATGAGGCCAACTGGTACGCGCTGTTCCAATTCCTCGGCTGCTTCGTATCGTTCTGCCCTATTGGATGACCTGACCAAATACATTCTAAAAAAATAATAACATACATAAGCAATAACGGAATGCTGTAATAATAATTACAATACTAGCCTTAGTTTATACGCCGCCGTATCCCGAAAAATGATTATATGATCGCTGCGTTCTGTTCATATTCAGCCATCGATCCATTTGCGGTTGGCCTGAATCTTCTGAAGGCTTATAAAGTCTGATGGCTACTCTAGCTCCCGCCCATGGATGACGTGTATCGGGCTCAGGGTTTATGACTTCGATCTGTCTGCCTCTGTGGCCCGGTTGTTGTTGGTGGTGTAGTCCAGACGACCGATCCGCATCAAACCAGGCGGCGCTAGGCAATTGCGGCAACACGCCAGCTTTGCTTACGACTTCCACGACTTCGCCATAAAAAGGACCAGGTGAAAATACGACTGCTCCAAGCACAAATTCGGGCATTGTGTGGCGACCATTACGGTGTCGGGGAGTCGTATGTTCGTACATGAATGCTCGTGCGCTATGACCGTACCTGAGCATAGAAAGCAATACGCTAGTATTATCTGAAATAGTACCATTTGGAACCAGTTCAACCGGTTCCAACGGCAAGCTCAACGTATCGTCGACTATCTGCACGCCCCTTTGATTACCCGTGTAGTCAACTGCGATCAGATGTTGCTTAAATGCATCTGAAATTTCATCACCTGTCAACTGCACTAAACTGGTGAGTTTAAGCAGCCGGCCGAACGCCAAATCGTATCCTTCATGTACGAGAGATTTTCCTGGATGATGTTCGCTGGTTAATGTAGATAAATGACTTATAAGACCATCGCCATTAGCGGTGTACGCTTGTAAATCAATTGGCACATAGGTATTGCCATTGACGCGTGTGCCGGCCGCTTCCTGACGAACATCTATGCCATTAAAACCCAATGCGCTTCGGCCAACAATTTTCCAGCCTAGCTGTCCCTGATCTTTCTCTTGCGGGGCAACTGCAGATAAAGTCTCGGCAGTTACATCGCCAATTTCATCGGTATTAAAAACGAGGGCTAAGCCATCTCCGTCTAGACGGCGCGCAAGCCGTCCATCACTAGATATTATCTCACTCATACGCGTTATGACTAATATTTATACAATGTATGTATTCATATTTCAAATAGAAAATTTCTAAAAATCAATGCCTTTGTTTGCTAAATACTTATCGTCGAAGTGGTGTTTTATTTTTGTCATATTTGTCGCGATATCGGTATGACCCAATAAAGCTTTTGGGAAATCGCGGCCGGTTAGGCAGAGGCTGGTGTTTTTTGACCGTTTTGTTATCAAGTTTTTCAGTTGCGTCTGAGTCAAGAGCCCATCGTGAACGGCGTTGTTGATTTCGTCGCAGATTACCAGATCGTAATCGCCGCTT
>DATIJK010000035.1:0-19958 GCA_035478715.1 Saccharimonadales bacterium (SeqCode) | reverse complement strand
CCGCCTTCTCCCGAGAAGAAAATCCGCTGTTTAGTTTTTGGGTCAGTAATTACCGTACAAATACCGACGCCAGTGCCGATGGTAACCGCAATAATCGGTCCATTAGCCTTTGCTTCGCCAACTTTTAATTGTTTTAGGTTCATGCTGGAAGCATAAATCGCTCCCGCAGCTGTGCCGGCTAAATCGTGGACAGTTTCAAATTTCGTGCCTGGGTAGCGGCGCTCCGCTTCGCCGGGACTGAATATCGGCCAGTCCACATTCGTCACTTGAACATCGCCAGTTTCGTCATCACGCAAACCGCCAATCGCGATCACTACTTTGCGCGGACGGGCTTGCACGCTTTTGAAATAATCTTCGAGTACTGCGTACATGTCGGTATATTTTGGCGCAGGGAACCGATGTAGATTCGAAGATATTGTATCGAGGATACTCACTTTTGTGCCCCCAGCGTCCATACCGGCGACAAATTTATCGTTTACTTCGAGTTTGCTTGCAGGGGAGTCTGACATGTCTTAATCCGTCTCTGTAATTTATTGTTATAGAGCGTAACTGAAACTGTTGACAAAATCAAGACGTTTTAGGTCCTTTTTATAATTTCCTTGCCAGGACGAAATTATCTAGTTTTGAGGCAGAATTTGTTCTGATTGAGGAGCCGTAACTGCTGTTACGCCGACGAATTCAGGGCAAATTGTGGCCAAAAATGGGTGATTTCGGGCCGGTTATGAGATTGTGAAAAGGACCTAAAAACGGATGCGGCGCATAAACTGATCCATAAAATCGAGACGGTGCGTGTCCAACGGCATGCGGTTCGACAGGATTGACATGATTTTTTGCTCATCTTTGGGGTCGTAATACACGGTAATCAACGGCATGAAGCGTTTGATTGGCATGAATACAATGCTAGTGAAGGGACCATCCTGTAAGATAGCGAACGACCGGAACACCGCATATTCATAAAAATGTTGACCAATCGAGAGCCCCGAATTATCAACTACGTATTCGATTATGCGAGGCTTGCGGGAGGCGGCGACTCCAAAAACTAATGCGACAATTAAAATGACGAACGTAGAAATCTTATCGTGCGTTAAGAAGAATACACCGCCAGCGACGACAATGGTAACCAAGATTAACACGCTGTACCAACCTATCGATTTTTGATGCGCAATAAATTCTGAAGCCGCCCATTTGAATGAAGATTCATTTTTAGGCGATGGCTGTGGTACTGGTGGGGGCGAAAACTCGTGGATCATTTGCGTATTTACTTCTGTATGCTGGCCGGGCGCGGCATGGTGGTCCTGGGGGTCAAAATGCAAATGTTGGGAGTTGGCTGGGTTGCCGGCCGGATTGGATTGTTGCTGCTCGGGCTGTGCTGGTTGATTCGTACTGTCTCCATCCATAAGCGATATTGTATAACGGCCAGGGCAGTCGGGCAAAATGTATGATTGGAAAAATCACATTTTCATACACCGAGCTTCCGCCAATGCCCGATACCTGATAGAATTGTTGTTGTCCAAAATTGTAAGCGAGTTGCCAATATGATTCTGTTTCCCTAAAATACTTCCTGCAGTATTTTCCGGGCCAAGGAGAGGTACCCAAGTGGCTGAAGGGGACGGTTTGCTAAATCGTTAGGGGGGCGCAAGCTCCCGCGAGGGTTCGAATCCCTCCCTCTCCGCCAAAAAAAATATCTCGCCATTCGGCGGGATATTTTTATGTCATCTAAGCGATTTTTGGATGTGGATATTGTATTTAACTTGATTGATCGGCAGAATTGTCGCCAACTATGCTGTTACTATCAAAATCACCTTCGGTAATTTCATCGAGTTTTGAAAACGCCTTCCCAAGAACTTCTTCAAGGTAGTCCAGTCTTTCTTCTAGCGCAGCAACTCGTTCCTCGAGTGTGGTGTGATCTTTTTTGCTTTTGTCGATCTCAAACTCTTGAAAAATATCCCAGAAAAACCCCATAGCGAACCTCCGGAATTAATTGGCGGAGAGGGTGGGATTCGAACCCACGGTATCGTTGCCGACACACTTGTTTTCAAGACAAGCTCCTTCGACCGCTCGGACACCTCTCCGCAAAAAATGAGACAAACCTGCTTTTGACAGAGGTAATTGTATCAATTCTTTACTTGTATTACTAGGCGCGGGCAAAAACTATGGCCTCAACTTTTTTGGCGCCAGCTTCCCGCAGGGTTTTCGCGGCCGCTTCCAACGTTGCACCCGTTGTTATTACGTCATCAATGAGCACAATATGTACCCCTGCCGCTAAACTTGGCCGACGGACACGAAACGCCTGGTCCATGCGTTTTCTTCGTTGCGATCCACTAGTGCCAACCTGTTTATGCTGGCCTTGCCGGGAGAGCAGGGGGGCATATCGAAGACTCTCCGCTTTCGCCAGCTGTCGTGCTATCACCACCGATTGGTCATATCCGCGGCGACGAACGCGGGATGTAGCCGTTGGCACATGCACTAGTATTGTTCCTGCCGGCAGGTCTCGAGCGATTGGCGCTAACATATTTCCGATTTCTTCGCCGGCAGCCCGGGCCCGCTGGAATTTCAGCCGCCAGACTAACTGCTTGGCTAGACCGTTATAATTCGTAACCGATCTGACTCGTATCAGCTGCGTACTGCTTCGGCAGGATTTGCAGGTTTTTCCGCCCGGGCTTATTTTTTGGCACCGGTAGCACATCTCGATTGACGGCTCTAGTCGGATCCGACAGTTACTACATAAGAGATTTCCTTCGGCGCCACAACCCTCGCATGTGTGCGGGGCAATATAAGCTATGACTTTTTCAATAATATACATCGTTGTGATTAATATGTTGTAAATTATGCCTTTTGAACCTCACAAGGTTGCACGGCGTTCATTTACTAAGCTATACTGCTAATAATACAAAAACGCAAGGATTTGTTATATAACTACTATTAGCGTGGAGGGGAACAACCATGGCGCGCCGAAATCGCGATCAAGACGACCTTCTTATGGAAGAGGATGAACTAACTGCTGCATTCCTGGGTGACGACGATGTAGCTTCTGCTGCCAATGACACGGCCGCACCTGCTGCTGACCAGCCTCAACCGGTCGCTGCACAAGACGAGTGGGACGAAGAAGAGGCCGTGCCCGGCCAATTAGCTGTAGATGTATATGAAACAAGGGAACGACTTGTCGTCAAAGCCCGCACCGCGGGCGTCAACAAGAGTGACCTTGATGTAAGTATTTCCGACAACACTCTGACAATCCGCGGCACTTTGTCCGCCGGCACCGAAGATGACGTCGAAAATTACTTTTTGCAAGAATGCTACTGGGGCGAATTTGCGCGCAGCATAGCACTGCCAGTCCCGGTTAAAGAAGACGAGATCGAAGCCGTATTAAAAGACGGCGTGCTGACAATCAGCTTTGGCAAGGTCAAGCAAGACACCGTAAAGAAAATCCAAATCCTCTAAAAAGTATTTAGAGGTCGAGAAGCCAAAAAGACGCCCACCAAAAGGGCGTCTTTTTTTTTAATTTCAGATATCCATAAATCCGGTGAAACCAGTGTGACAAGAATTAGGATAAGCACAGGCTCGAGGTCGCCGCAGAATGGCGCAGTGTAGTTGAAAAGTGAGCACCGTAAAGCAGTCTGTTATGCGTTACTAGCTACCTGGTTTTGCGACTTTGAAGGCTTGCGTATTTGAGTGCAGTTTGTGCTGAAATCTGAGTACCGGAATGTAGTCGTACCTTAGCGTACGACGGAATGAGGAACGGAGGATATCAGTGCAAAATGTGCCAAATTCGCGAGTCTTGCTGTTTAGAAGCCGGGGGCTACTTTGCCTAGTACAAAGTGGACAATAAACTGAGCCATAGCCACGATAATCAAACCGACCAGCGCAAAGATAATCGTATTTTTAGCCGTACTTATCTTACCGGAATCACCATTGGACGTGATGTACTGGAAACCGCCGATGATGATCATGATCACCGATACGATACCGACTAGCAGCGAGAAGAAGTTAATGATATTCGTCATGAGCGTCGTGACCTGATTATTAGCTGTCTGGGTGTCACAGCTGCCAGTGCCACTGGCTGACGCGTTCGTGCCGCTACAGATATTTTGGTTGACGGATGTTGCTGCGCCGGCCATTGCTGGTACAAGGGCGGGGGTCGCAATCATACTGACTGCCGCAGCTGTTAAAATAATTCTTTTTAGTTTAGTAAACATAAATTTGCCTTTCGTTTTCTTATTTAACTTTATAGCACAGGCGCGCTTTTTTGTACAAGGCGCTTACACTTTCGTTGTGACATTTAAGAAGACAAAGTGGACGAGCAGTTGCGCCAAGGCAGCCACTATAATTCCGACCATCGCATAAATCAGACTTTGGCGTGCACTTGAAATCTGGGATGCATCACCGGCAGCAGTCATAAATTTGATGCCGCTTATAATTACCATGACAACCGCGATAAACCCGGCAGCGAGAGACAAAAGATTGAGCGCAACGTGCATCAGATTTGAAATTGTGTCGTTTGCTTTGCCGCAGCCGGTACCGCCGACCTGGCCGACCCCGCCGCACGCATCACTTTGAAAATCAGCCACTACTGGATGCGCTACAAGTGCCAAAGGCGCAGCAGCGGCGGCGGCTGTAGTCGCGACTCCAAAATTAGCGATGACTAGTGTGGCTAGTACGAATAATTTTATTTTTTTGAACATGTCATTCCTTAGAAAACATTATAGCTTAGTTAGCACAAAAGAAACTATGGCCTGGGCAAACAATGCCACTACCAGGCCAATAAGGGCGTAAATAAGCGTGTCGCGGCCGCTTTTAACCGCGGACGGATCACCATTTGATAGCGTCAACTTTATCCCCGCAAGAACTCCCATGACAACAGCTGCAAAGCCGACGATGATGGCGATGATTTCCAGGGCGACCGACAAAGCGTGGATTACCGGATTACCGCCTTTTTTGGCTTCGCTGCATATCGTGGTACCGCCCGAACCATGGCTGCAAGCAGTGAAAACGTCAGTTGCACCGGCAGGAGCAGGGGCGGCAAAGACCGGTCCAAATAGCCCTGCAAGAATTAGCACAAAGACAATTAATCTTTTCATTTCAAAGCTTACCTATTACAAATGCCACAATAGCCTCCGCACTTATGGCGACCGCCAAGCCGATTACTGAATAAATGATCGTCATACGTGCACGCCCAGCTGCCTGCGGATCGCCTTGCGACATGATAAATTGGAACCCGCCGATCGCAACCATAATAACGGATACAACGCCAATTACTGCGAATACCGCCGCCAATCCGTTTGACAGATTCTGCTTGTCCGCCGCGACATGCGGCAAGCCGGTGTCGCACCGCTCGCCATTCGAACAGTTAACATGACCCGTGTCGGCCATGAAGTTCATAAACCGGATAACTGCTAGCCCTAGCATTTTAATTAAATTTCCCCGCGATGAAGCTTACCGTTGCCGCTGAAATTATAGCAATAACCAATCCAATAATGGCATTCAGGATCGTACCCCTTGCTTTTGAAGTCTTATCTGACTCGCCCTGACTGGTTGTATACTGGATGCCGCCCCATATGACCAGTCCGACCGCAGCCAGTGCAGCCAGCCGCAGCATTAGCTCAATTACCGCTGCCGCTATCAACCAGACATCATTGATACTGTTAAGTTGCGGGGTTTGCAGACTCTGATTTGTGCCGTCGGTCGATTTTACAGATGTGCAATTCAAATATTTGTACCAGGGAGGGAAGCTGAGAAAGCTACCGCCGGTGCAAGACGCCGCTAAAGCCGATCCAGAACCTGCAAGCATAACGCTAAAAAACAACATCGAAAATATCGCATAACGCCATCGCATCAATTTTTGCCTTATATGCAAGTTCGCAAATAGTTTCATGGTACAAAAAATCCTGACGGTATTAAAAATGCCAACAGCGCATAGGAAAAAATAAATATTATCAGCGCTAGTACCGTATGCAAAATCCGGTTTTTGGCAGCGCCCACAGCAGACGGGTCATCGCGCGAAAAGATATATTGTAGCCCGGCATATATTAATGAACCGGTTATCACGATCCCCACGCCAAAGGTCAAAAAGCGCAGGATTGCAAACAGCATATCTGCTATTGGATTGCCGAACTGTTTGCAGCCGATGGTTACGGAAGTTTTTACCTGGTGATAGTTCGTACCGCCGCACAGATCTCCAGCAGCGAATACCGTCACGGGCGCCGCTACTGCCAGGAGCAGGGTAGAGCAGAATAATCCTATCGTTTTGAGCTTCATATGGATTTCAATTCGTATAGTCAAAACTATAACTTTTATCGCGCCATACATCAAGATTGGTCCTTGGAACAATGGGGCCATGATAAGTTTTGAATGCTTATGTCTTTTTAAAGAAACTTTTTTAATTGTGGTATAAACTATAGGCAAGGCCAATAAGATGCTGACAAAAAAATCTCGCCGGTGGCAATTTATTCTACTCGCTTCGTTTTTTATAACGTTGCAGTTTGCGGCCGTATTTTTTGCCGCTAAACCCGCCTCGGCTGACATCACGAAGGAGCTTAGCGGTTGCTATCGCGTGGTAGAAACCATCACGTTCAAAAAAGGCTCGACTATTCCGAAATTTGATACAATTACCGGCGACCAAGGCGTAGTAGCGAATTTAAAATCCCAAACCACATCCGGCAACACGGTTACTGCCCACTACCAGTCCGCCGACCAGTGTACCTCATGGAATGCTACGGTACCTCCACCGCAATATAGCGAAGCTAGCACGCTGCTGAGCCCTAAAAAATTCACCTGCATTCCTAGCCCAGCAAGAACATCCGGCTGCGGCGCGAACGGTGCTGCTACAACTACTGATCCAGGCGGCGGCGGGGGCGGAGACACTAAGACCACGCCAAGCTGTGAAACCAGTGGCGGCGGACCACTCGACTGGCTGATTTGCGGTATATTCAACACGCTTGCAGATGTATCGAACACGATATTCAAAGTCCTTATCATCCCGCTGCTTCGGGAACCGCCGATACCGATAAGCGATAGCGGCGACAACAAAGTGATATTCGAAGTCTGGTCAAATTTCCGGATTTATGCCGACATATTCCTGGTAATCGCGTTAGTTGTTGTTGTGTTTATGCAAGCTATAACCGGAGGCACGGCAGAGGTGTATACAGCCAAGAAAGCTTTGCCAAAACTATTGGCGGCGGTCATATTGGTCAACTTATCAATTTATATCGTTGCGCTGATGGTTGACGCGACGAATATCGTCGGTGCCGGCGTAGCGAATATTATTTTGGGGCCGCTATCCAATAGCAGCAATAATTTAGCGATTCATCCTGGCGCAGGCAGCGGTGCGCTATTTACCGGCAGCGCCATAGTTGGAGGCGCCGCTCTGTTTACGGCATTATCAACTGCCACCGCCGGGTTGGGTGCAATTGCCGTATCCGCCATACCGTTCATATTGCTCAACGCCATCATGCCACTGATAATTGGCTTAATAATCGCATTCCTGGTGCTGGCATTGCGGCAGGCACTCATAATCCTGCTCGTGCTCGTGTCACCGATAGCTTTCGCGCTCTGGTTTCTGCCAAATACCGAGAGTGTATTCAACAGATGGTGGAAGCTATTCTTTGAATTACTGATGGTATACCCGATTGCTGTAGCAATATTTACAGTATTTAACCTAGTCGCGGTTATATTTGGAAGTTAGGAATGTAATAATCATGACAATAACTGAACCAACGGTCATAGCAGGAATCATGGGGCCCATCGGGCCTGTCATCGCAGTCGTAATACAGGGGATGGCGCTTTTCAGCTTCCTGTTTGCATTCAGGTTCGCCGGACAGACCGTCGGCAAAATCCACGAAGTAATCAGCGGCCGCGGCAACCAGCTGAAAGAAGCCATCAAAGGCAACGCCCAAGACCCGAACAGCTTGCGCAATAAGGCCAAAGCCAACTTAGGCCACACTATCGCACGATCACAGGCCAACATCATGGCAGAAGGCAAAAAGTCAAAGACCGGACCGATGCCATCGCGCTTCAAACGATTCAGAGCCGGGCTTGTCGGCGGCGGTGCATTTGGCAATGTAGAAGGCAGGCTGGCCCACTACCAGGAACTCGCCAACAAAAACAAAGACGCACTTACAGCAAACAGCCTGGACGACCTGCTATACGCTGCCGGCGGATACGAAAAAAACGGCCATTATTACAATTCCAAGGGTGATGAAATCGCCGCCTGGGAATATAAGCGGGGCAAGTCTTTGTATGGCCAAAACATGAATGCAATCGGATCTGCGCTCGGCTACCGCCTGTATAAATCGCAAGACGACAAAGACATCGGGCAATTGCGCGAATCGTTTCGGCAGAATGCGATCAACAACCAGTGGAGCGACGAAGATGCGACGCGTGTATGGGCGGCCGCAACTTATCCGTACAAAGCCCAAATGGGCAGCGAATGGTACAGCGCACCGGTATTACAGCGCAATGCCCAAAAACAAGTTACGGGTGTTGACTTCCAGGATATCGGCCAAGAGGCAAATGAAGGCAAATTCGGCGAGTTTTCGGAAGAATTACACAAGACCCGCAGCAGCTTCCGCCTGAGCGATATCCGCGATGGCGACTGGCGCGCCATGGCCGCACATCAGGATCGGGTGCAGACAAAACTTTCCGCAGGAATTATGCCTAGCCAGGAAGAGCTAAATAACTACGCCAAAACTTCCGAAATCATGGATACGGTTACCCAGCAGATGCGCGGCAGCGGTATGCTGACAGTAAGTGAGGGCGGCGATGTCAGCGTGGCCGGAGTTTCCGCGGCAGGCCAGAGCGCCATCAAGGCCATGATGAGCGACAGCAACCGGCGCTTTGGCGTTACGCATGCGATTGACAGTAGCGGCAAACGCAGTGTCAATGAGCGGATCATTTACGACCGTGCGCCGATTCTCGCGCACCCGTCTACTAAGCCACCCCTTACCGCGGGGCAGATTGACACCTTGCAACAGGGCAATGTAGTTGGCAAAGCAGTGGTCACAGGCGACATAAACCGTACAGCTGCAAACGTATAAAGATAACCATAACAGGTAATTGACAAAAGCTGCTTTTTCTGCTAATGTTTAAGTATGTCAACACCTTCTGGCCCCAACCAAGATCCATTTGCCGGCATGAGGGCCGATGAGCTCGAAGCTCTCGCCCGAGCGGCTGCAGCGAGAGCACAGCAGTTAGGCGGCGCAGCGATTTGGCGAGGCGGACAGCCAGACCCTCAAATACAAGAATACGATGCTATTGGAAACAGCAGTCTATACGCGAACACACTCTATCAGCCGACCGAACCCCTGGCTTTAATCGCCGGAAACCTGGCGCGCGGATTACTTGCTCGCGCCAGACAAGATGCCCGATTCGCACCGGACTTCACCTTAGTCGAACCAAGCGTACGGCTCGGGCGCAAAGACAGTTTATCAAGGGAATCATTCAGAGATGCTCGCGGCCAACGACATGATATGGTAAACCGGGGCAAGGATGGACGACTCAGTTATCCGAACGACACACCCACGCCCGTTCGCCATGGCTGGGTACTCGCTTCTAGCAATCCAGTCCAGGAGGGTGCGTATAAGCAAGGTATAAATACAGCACTAGGCCAGCACGCGAATCACTCCGCACTGAAAGAAGTGGGAATTATGTTGGACACTGAAGGCAACCTCGTAATGTATGCCATCCCCAAACTTCCCGGAAATCCTCAGCGCGGATCAGGTCGTTACGACGCAGCCGGGGATGAAATTATGGTTGATGTCAGCCCGCGGGCACACGCAGAATACGTACGCGGTATAAATCCATACGAACCACATCTTTTTGAGCCTGGCCATGGCCAACCATATCACTTCCGCGGTACAAATGCGGGCGTAATCCCGGTTGACCAATTGGGCACTATTGCGGGCAACGAATTAATCGCCAACATTACCGAAACTGCAGCAGGCGGCGAACGTAGCCTGGAACAAATCCTTTGGGACTTCGCCGCCGCTGTCAGTATTGACCCCATGAGGGTACCGCCGCCTCCACCGCCAGCCCCATAAATTAAACTGTAGTCAATTTAGCGGAGGTCTCGTCACATAGCCATGCTTTGCATTTCGAGCTATACTTTTAGTTGATGGCACAGTACAAGGTATTGCAGGACATCGAGGCAGAGGATAAGCTGGTCGGACCGCTGACACTGCGTCAGTTTATTTATGCCGGCTTTACCGCGGTGTGCGGGTATGTGTGCTTCGTGGCCATTACAAAGCACGTGTACTTTATGATTCCGATTTTTCTGTTACCGGGGGCTTTGACCGGCTTTTTCGCGTTCCCTTGGGGGCGCGACCAGCCGACCGAAATCTGGGCGCTGGCGAAAATCCGCTTTCTATTCAAGCCGCGCCGGCGGATCTGGAACCAGAGCGGCGTTAAGCAGCTCGTAACGGTTACGGCTCCCAAAAGGATTGAGACCCATTACACTGATGGCCTGAGCCAAACCGAAGTAAAGAGCCGGCTGCATGCACTGGCCGACACCATCGATACCCGCGGTTGGGCGATCAAAAATGTAACAGCAGGTCTATACCAGCCGGCTATGCCGGGATCACGTAATTCCGATCGTCTAATTGATATTAGCAATCTGCCGGCGGAATTACCCGCGATTGCAGACCACACGACGGATATGATGGACGACACATCAAGCCCGATGGCTCAGAACTTCGATAATATGATGCGTGTGTCTGGACAGAATCACCGGCAGCAGGTCGTTAATTCCGTCAATAACTTTTCGCAAACTAACGGTATGCCGAATTTGACGCAGTCGCAACTTGATCAGCTCACACCCGAGACCGCGCCGCCCATACCGCAACCGGACAATTTCTGGTTTATGGAACAGCCGCCGGCAATGCCGGTACAAACGCAGGTTGTCACCCCGTCGGCGCCTTCTGATGATACTTCTACAGCCCGGCCGTCAGCCGAAGAAAAAGAATTATCCCACGAGCTGCAAGACCGTCGCAGTAATGACGAAATTTCGCACTCACATTTACACACGATCCTGCCGCTATCAGAGCAGAAAGCCCTGGCCGAAAAAGCTGCCCGCGAGGCAGAAGCAGCCCGCGCAAAAGCCAGTCCAGACTCGGTGACACAGCAGCCTGACCCTGCTATAATTGCACTTGCAAACAACAATGACCTCAACGTGGCAACGATCGCCCGGCAGGCAAAAAGGCAAAGTGGGCAGTCGCCGGACGAAGTAGTAATCTCGTTACACTAAAACGTACTGACTGATACATGCTGCGATTGAGTGAGGCTAAGGATGGTGGGACGCACTTGCAATGAATTCCGTTAGGCGCCGAGGCATGGAAACTATGTTCAGATTTTATGATATTTCACGTGGGGAATATGGGTATTATTGCCATAGGAGCCTGACAAGATGAATCCTTCCTCACCAGAAGCACAGTTTCCGAATGGCGTACCTCCTCCGGTGCCAGTTCCTGGCGGGCCGCCCCCGCAAGCTATTCAACCGCACGGGCCTACCGGTACCGGCCAAGAGCCAACATACTCGCAGGTAATGCATCGGGAGGTTGCCGGGCACCCTGCAGGTCCTGCTGCCGCACCAGCAGTCAACCCAAAAGCCGCCCACCCGAACAGCACGCAAAATACTTTGCAGATCGCCGAAATCCGCGATGGCGTCGTCATTATGAGTGATGGCTCATTCCGATCAGTAATCATGGCCAAATCAATCAATTTTGATTTGATGAGCGGGCAGGAGCAAGAGGCTGTCGAGTACAGTTACCAGGGATTTTTGAATTCGCTTTACTTTCCGATACAGATATTTGTCCGTTCGCAAAAGGTCGACCTGCAACCATACCTCGAAAAACTCGATAAGATACGGACCGAACACGAAAACATGCTGTTGGCACTGCTGATGGAAGATTACATCGACTACATGGACCAGCTCAGCCAGCAAACCAACATCATGGATAAAAAATTCTACATCGTCGTACCGTATTTCCCAACGCCGGGCGATACGAAGGCAGCGCTCGCTAATAGTAAGAATTTCTTTTCTGGCGTGGCGGATCTGTTCAGCAGCAAAGAAGCGCACGTCGTCATTAACGAACAGACGCTCGAAAAAGCTAAGACCGAATTACGTAACCGCGTGCAAGCCGTTTTAGGTGGGCTGATGCAATGCAACATCAAGGCTTTACCGCTCGATACACAAGAATTGATCGAACTTTATTACGACACGTACAACCCTGATACCGCCACTCGACAACAGTTGAAAAATTTCAATGATCTGACCGCCGATGTCATCACGAAAGGGCAAGGCAGCGCGCCGCAGGCCCACTTACAGAGGGAGCTCCAATGAGCAATCCTGCAACACAAATAATGGTTGGTCGCATAGCGGCCGGAGGCGAAGTTTAATGCTCGGCAAAAAGAAACGGCAAATAGCGGACCCGGTCGCCATCGCTCAACAGCAGCGGATGCGCGAAGAAATGGAGGTCAGCGCAGCATTCCAAAAGGGGATCACTGCGCTGCGCGACTTTATAGCTCCAAGCTCGATTGAGCTTAAAAGCGGCTATTTCCAGCTTGGCACCCGCATGGCCCGCACATATTACGTCTATGGTTACCCGCGGCAACTCTACACCGGCTGGCTCAGCAGCATGGTAAACCTCGACGAAGTCATGGACATGTCGATGTATATATATCCGGTCGAGAGCCAGGTGGTGTTGAACAACTTGCGCAAAAAAGTAACACAGCTGGAAGCCGGCATTCAAATCGACCAGGAACACGGCAAAGTCCGCGACCCAGGCAAACAGGCCGCCGTCCAGGATGCCGAAGAAATGCGTGATAAATTGCAAGTTGGCGAAGAGCGATTCTTCCGCTTTGGTCTGTATTTTACCGTCTACGCCAGCACGCTTGAAGAACTGGAGTTCATATCGCACAAAGTCGAATCGATGCTCGGACAGCAATTAGTATTCTCTAAGCCCGCATCTTCGCAGCAGGAGCAGGGGCTCAACAGCACGGTGCCGCAATTTACCGACCAGCTGCAGATCCGCCGCAACATGAGCACTGGCGCACTCAGCACTAGTTTCCCGTTTACTTCAGCCGATCTTAGTCAGGATAACGGTATTCTGTATGGCATCAATATGCACAATTCCGGCCTGGTTATTTTTGACCGGTTCAGCTTAGAAAACGGCAATTCCGTAGTATTCGCGAAGTCCGGTGCAGGTAAAAGTTTCACTGTCAAACTCGAGGCACTTCGCAGTCTGATGTTTGGAACCGAAATATTTATCATCGACCCAGAAAACGAGTATCAGCGAATGTGCGATGCTGTTGCCGGCGCATACGTGCGGCTGAGCCTCAATTCCGCCACCCGCATAAACCCGTTTGACTTGCCGCAAGTCGTCGATACCGACGAAGCCGACAACGCGCTGCGCAGTAATCTTATTACACTGCACGGACTCTTCCGCCTTATGATGGGCGGAGCGCAGACGCAGATCATCGGCGGCAACAGCGCCGTCACGCCGGCCTTGAGCCCGGTCGAAGAATCTGACCTTGATGCAGCCCTGATCGAAACCTACGCCAAAGCCGGCATCACAAACGACCCGCTCACGCACACCTCAACGCCGCCCACCATCATTGATTTATACGACACCTTACTGCACATGGGCGGCACCGGCCCGCAGCTGGCACAGCGGTTGCGAAAATACACGTCCGGAACATTTGCGGGCATCTTTTCGCAGCAAAGCAATATCAATATCAATAATCCGATGGTTGTTTTCAATATCCGCGACCTGGAAGACGAACTGCGCCCGGTCGCCATGTACATCGTACTTAATTACATCTGGAACAAAACCAAATCCGACCAAAAACGCCGAATCCTGGTCGTTGATGAGGCTTGGCAGTTGATGCGCTATGAAGATTCGGCGAACTTCCTGTTCAGCTTGGCTAAACGGGCGCGTAAATACAACCTTGGCATTACCACCGTTACCCAGGACGTCGAAGATTTCATGGGATCGCGAATGGGACGTGCAATTGTCGCCAATGCCAGCATGCAGTTCCTGTTGAAACAATCTCCGAGCGCCGTTGATGTGTTGGCGGATGTATTTAAATTGACCAGCGAAGAGCACAAGCGTCTGAGTCAATTCCCGGTGGGGCAGGGATTATTCTTTGCGGGCCAAAACCATGTACACATCCAGGTGGTCGCCAGCCCGACCGAAACTGGCTTAATTACGACCAACCCGCAGCAAGTGCAGCAGATAAACGCGCAAGCGCAATCACTCGGCGGTCCGCTGCACGGCGGAGCCGGCCAACCGCAAGGCACCATTGATCTAACTAACCGATTAACACCTGGGGTTTAAATGACTACCGCAAAGATGAATGACGAACACATGACGATCAAATACCTGAAAATTAAGCAAATCGCAAAGTAAGGCTATATAATCATAACCATAAACAAAATGTAAAACGCAATGTCAGATACAGATCTGGAAGACAGGGAAAAACAAGCGCATGCCGGTCCGTCGCCGTCCAAAGAAGTTTTGGATGAAGAACATCGGGCTGCTATGGGGCGCACCAAGGAACAGCGGAACGAAATCGACCGGCTGAATGGTGGCTTTTACCGCGACTCGGCCGAGGGCCATGGTAAAGACAGGGGTCCGAAAAAAGGCAAAGACGACGATGAGCATAAGGGTAAGGCCGGTTCACATGGAGCGGACGACGACAAAGTCGGTGAAGGCTACAACCCGGTAGATGCCATGAAAAAACAAGGCGTCTATGGTTTTGGCGCTAAACTGGGTAACTTCTTTTTAGGGACGAAAACTCGGCGCAACTCTACCATTGCCGGCAGCGTCATCGGCTGTCTGCTGGGCGGATTCGGGCTATACAGTATGTTCAGCACTTCGGGATTTGAGTACATCCAATTTGCCCATGTGCTGGAACAGATCCACTTCACAACTGGCCAGGATGAGTCAGACGCGCGTATCGAAAAACTATTCCGCGATGTCAGATATTTCAAGAAGGGTACGCCTGAACGCACTAACCTGGGTGCCATAGGGAACAGGATCGCCGACAAGGTAGAAGCTAAGTTTAAGGAGCAAGGCCTGGAGTCATCTTATTCAAAACTATTCGGCATCAAAGAAGGCTACATTATTGACAAAGAATCGGCCCAGTTTAAAGGCATGTCTGACACGGAAATTGAAAAATTCATCCATGACACGTACGGTAAAAACCTTGACGTTCAGAGGCTAGCCAACGATGGCCTCATGATTGTAATGCCCGATAAATATTCTGCGGCTATAAGTATTACCAATATCATGTTGCAAAAAGCCGGAGTCTGGAAGTTGCCGGCAGCCATCGGAACGCGGGTCATGGCCGCGCGCGATAGGGTGACCCTACACCCCTTAAGAATCCTTGATAAAAAGCTGTACAAAACCCTGGATGCCAGATATGCCAAATGGCAGCAAGATAAGATCGCGAACGAAAAGAACGGCATTACCGACGCACAGCTTGCCGCACAGGATGAAGCCGATAAGCAAAGCGGCAAAACCGGGCAGCAGAATGCGAAAGATGCTGCCAGCGAGGCAGACCAAACGATCAACGAAGGGAAGGATGCCGGCAAAGCTCTCAATGAAGGTAAGACCGGACCTGTCGATGCGCTTACCAACCACATTGGCACCAAATTAGCGGTTGGCGGAGCTGGTGCCGTGGCGATATTGTGCATTGCGCGGGGACTCGCTTCTAATGCGGGCCAAGTCAAACAAGACCAGCTAGTACTGCCGCTTGCCCGTGTCGGAATGCGGACGATCGCCGAGGGCAATCAAGTTGAGTTCGGCAAAAGCGACATCGATCCGCAACAGCTGCAACTGGATTCCAAACAACTCTATGATCCCACGACAAAATCGACCTGGTACGATGCAAAGAGCATCCAGGCGGGACTCGGCAAAGCAAATACCGGTTATCCGCCGAGTGATACACTGCAAACCATCGGCAAAGGCACCCCGTTTGATTTTCTGCTGACCGGCGCGTTCGGATCGGCACTGGCACCGGTATGCAGCGCCGCCGGACAAGCCGTCATTACGATTATTACTTTTTTGGGCGGCCCGATTAGCGCTATCGGTTCATTGATAGCAGGAGCAGCCTTCGGTCCGCCGATATTCAACGCGATCGCCCACTGGCTGGCAGGTGACGCCGCGAACATCGCTGCGCGCGGCGCGGCACATGGCGCCAACGCCGACTTCGGCGCACATTTTGCCTCCAACGATGCGATGATTTCGGCCGGCTCCGCAGCACTTTCCAAAGCCGAAACCACACAGTTATCGCAGATCCAAATAGATCAGAACCAGGCGATTTTCGATCACCATAATCTTGCTTATAGATTATTCAGCCCCACCGATAGCCGCTCGTTCATGGCGTCATTCATCAACCAGACCAGTCCTTCGCTTGTTCAGAATATTTCTAATGCGATGTTCGGGATCATGAATATCGGCCACACCATCATTAACCAGTTTTCAACGATCATATCCGGCGCACCGGTCCATGCCGCCTCGACGTATGATTACGGCGGCGTACCGACCTACGCACAGAGCGTTGCCGACATGAATAACCCCCTAGTACAACACCCCTATGAAAGTTCCGATGGTCCTGGCGGCGCAGCGGATATTCTGGCCGGCGCGCAGGGCGGCAAGTATATCGACCGTGCACAAAAGTGCTTCGGCGACACAATAGCGCTAGAAGATACGCCAAAAGGCAAGCAATGGAATGTGACTTTCGGCACAGAACCCGTCAATACGTTCTCGCCGGAATATAAAAATATCGCAGGTGATTGCGCCATCGAAAACGACCCCAACTGGACGCGAATTAAATTCTTCATATTTGACGATCAGAACGCCAAAGCGGTGGATTGTTATCTGACCGGCAATGACGATTCATGCACGGCGGTGGGAATGCTCAATGGCTAAAGCCCGACTTGGCATTAAGGGGCTGGTAAAACTTTTTGTAATTTCGCTATTAGTGATTTATTGTGCGTTCGGCTCAGGTGTTTCGCACGCAGCACTTAGCAAAGATCAGCACAATGCCCTTTCGGAAGGCGTGTTGTATTTCAACACGGAAATATGTGACCCTGCAGCTGCAGACAGTACTGATGTAAACCTGGTCGGTAGCGGCCCGCAACAGCAAGCGTACAACTTTTTCGTCAGCAGGGGATTAACGCCGATGCAGTCCGCCGCGATCGTTGGAAATCTAATGTGGGAGTCGAGCGGTCTCAACCCGACCATCGTAAACCCGACGAGCGGCGCCTACGGTATCGCGCAATGGCTCGGCGACCGGCTTACCAAATTAAAAGCGCTGCCGAATTACGACAAATTGAATGTGCAGCTCGGCTATCTTTGGAATACGGATTTACCGTCACAAGAGTCATCATTCCACGTATTGAGCAGATTGAAAGCCGCAACAACCATAGAGCAAGCGACGTTTAGTTGGGAAGATTCTTTTGAACGTGCCGGCGAGCATATGGGCGACACGGCAATGAACAACCGCATCAAATTAGCAAAAAATACACTCGCCTTATACGGTGGTGGTGCCGCTGCTAGTGCTGGCAGCACAACAGCCAGCAGTGCCTGTCCCGGCGGCGGCGCTAGCGGCGGCGGCAGCTGTTCGACCGGCACCGGCGTAGCAAAGATTTATCTTTGCTCATTACGATATGATCCGGCGAGCTATAGCGAATCCGCATCCGGCAATCATATGGGCGGAGGAAACCCGCAATGGATTAAGACGATTTGCCCGGCGGCAGGCAATCCGAATGGAACTATCCCGACAAGCTGCCTGCTTGACTGTAGCGGGCTGGTAAATATTGCGGTCTATGACGCATTTGGTTACAACTTACAAGAAAATACAAATGCCGAACGAGCAGATGAGGGTAAGTTATGGAAGGTTGTTCCGTTAAGCCAGGCCCAACGGGGCGATTTAGTGCAACCAAATCAAAACCATGTGGAGATTATCGACCATATACAGGGCGGCACAATCTATACGTTTGCAGCCCATACCTCACAAGTCCCCCAACCAGACCAGGTCAAGCCCGCATCCTACCCAGCTTCAAACGGATTTCTTTACTTGCACTGGATAGGACCGACGAAATAAACTTTTAGAGGATACTATGTAAGTATGGACCCAAATATAACACCATCACACACAGGACACAGCAACAATAGGCCGCCGAAAGAATCTCGGTCCGCTTTCACGGTAGGAACTGTCGCCGCAATAGTAATCCTAGTATTTTTATATATTTTTGCTAGTCTGGCGCATGGACTTATTTTAGGCAATGCGAAACCTGTTACTTTAGCACAAGCTCAGGCGCTATCCGGAGTAATCTCTCAATCCCTGGGCGCGAATGCCGATGGAAATCTGCCGGTTGCCGGCACTGACTACCACCTTACCACCAAGTACTTCGACAATAACACTTGGGCAGTCGCCTATATTAAACAAGTCGGTAATAATTTTGAACCAAGCGCTGCGGTCCTAAAAAAGATTGAAGGTACCTACCAAGTTGTTATCGAACCGAGCAACTCCTTACCAGTCAGCACCGTAAAGGCGCTGCCGGCCGACGTCGCCAACTTCTTACGAACATATGTCGCAGTTTATCAACCATTACCAAGTCAGCAATGAAGCGGGGGATAATAGCATGAACCTAAAATCAATAATTATCATCCTCTTCGCCTTGGTGGTTGTCTTTGCAGCTTGGCAGATTATTCCCGCATACAACGAAAACAAGAACACGGGCATCCTGGAAATCAATGCTTCACCGGCAAGCGCCGTCATAAGTATCAGCCAGGAAAATCATCAGGCGCTCATCGTCGGCACCGGCAGCGCGAAAGTGCGGCTTGAGCCGGGAACCTACCTTGTTAGTGCGTCAAACGACGGAACGCACGCAAGCTCTGTCGCCACCGTTAGCGCCCAGCAGACATCGGCAACTTCCCTAAAAGTAACCTCTACCAGCAAGACGAGTGCCGGCAGCAAGCCAGTGCGGTCAGTGGATGACATAAACTTTTCTGGCGAGGACGCGCTGCTCAACAATGGCTTTTCAACGGTTCAGACGCTCGACCTCGAACAAGCGTTCTTTAGGTTCAAGCCCAGCGCGCAAACCGTCACCATAGATACCAACAGTATCCAAGCAGTTTGGCACGACCCGAATTCCGCCAGCCCGATTTTTAAGCTCAGCTTTAGCGTATACGTAGATGGCACATCATATGATGCCGTGGCTAATTATTCGAATTTGACCGACCTGCAACTCCTTTTGTACGACTCAGTTTCCGGCAAGTTAGTGTACAATTCTGGCACCATTAGCAACGGTCAGTAAGCCAAAAACCGCACCAAAACCGCCTCGTTATGAGTTCTATCCAAGCGCAATAACGTTGCTCGACTTGGTAAAGTTTTTAACCACGATATCCGCATCGGTCGTGGTTATGAATGTCTGATACTGCTGCAAATGTTCTGTAATCGCATGGCGTCGCTTGCCATCCAGTTCGCTGAAAACATCGTCCAACAAGAAGAGCGGGGAAGACCCGTGTAATGTTTCAAGCATTTGTAATTCCATTTTCTTCAGCATCAATACCAAACTTCGCGTTTCGCCGCGGGAAGCACTGGATTCGGCAGGCTTGCCATTCAGCTCCACTAGCAAGTCGTCACGGTGAGGCCCGATGGTGGTGTAGCCGATCAGGCAATCACGCTCCAGATTCGATTCAAGTTTTTTCAGCAACCCCGACTCGTATTGGTCGGCTGGAAAAGGTGATCGGTATCGCATAAACACTTCGGATTTCGAATTCGTCAGACTCCTGTACGTTTCGGTTGCATTGCCGGTAAACTTTTCGATAAGAGCGGTGCGTTCCGCAGCAATTTTGCCGCCCAGTTCACTGAGTCGCAGGTTCCACACAAAAATTTGAGGCTTCGCTACTGTATACCCCCGCTTCAACAGCGCATTCCGCTGCGACAACGCTCTG
>DATIJK010000034.1:0-8421 GCA_035478715.1 Saccharimonadales bacterium (SeqCode) | reverse complement strand
ACGAATTTGTTCCCAGCGTCTTTGCGGTAGGGTCCAATATAAAGTAGTGGTCGTACCGTTTGTTTTGCAACGATAATTGGATTGGCGGCTGAATACCTAGTGCTACGTTCAGGTTTTGCGATTTTGCCAGATCCTGCGTATCGAGCATGATATATTCATACGTCTTGTCATAGTGATGCTCCAGTAAAACATGCCTGTTATCGTTCGACCATTCGGCAACTTTCAGGCTTTGCGGAGCCGATGTCTCAGCGATAGTCATAATTCCGGTCGGAATAGTAATGTTCTTTGTTGCGATTTTTTTGGAATTATTGACGTCGATCAGCGTAAATGCGCCGCCGACACCGTTTTCCAATAATATCCAACGGCGGCTGGGACTTTGGCTTGCATCAATCGGTGCCGTCGTGAGTGACTTCGTATTCTTAGTTACGAGGTTATTCGGGAATAAAAACGGATAATCAAACCGCTCGACGCTATTTCCCTGGACGGTAATAGCACGCTGCCAAGGCCGGTAATCCGTCCGTTGTATCTGCATATTATAATTTCCAGCCGGCAATGACATACGCGTGTTAGTCCGTGCCGTCGTTTTGCCATTCAGGAGAATGTCGCTGCCGCCCGGGTGTGATGACACGAATACAAGCCCATTTTGGATAATTTTACCCTTGTCATAGGTGTAGCCGGTTGCGATATACAGTAACAGCCGCACTGCGAGCAAAATCGCGATCCCAATCAATACATAGCTGATTATCAGCCGGACGACGTGGTCGTGTTGTTTTTTAGGGTCAAGGAAATCCATAGTTTATTTGCCGTATACAGTTATGCGAGTATTTATTTTATATTGGACACTCTATAGTGTGAAACTTCTTTGATAAATTATCAACAGCAAATCTTCAACCTATCAAAGTGACTTGCAGGCATTGTCGTGAAGGTTTAAGATTAGAAGAACTCGCATAAGCATATTTATTTAGAGTAAGAGGGATCTTTAGAATAGACGTGTCAAAAATCAACAACGTGGTCGAAATTAACGGCAAACGCTATGATTCTGACTCCGGCGCGATCGTCGACTCAGACATGCCCAAACCCGTACAGAAACCCCAGTCGCTGCAAGGCAGGCGAGTTCGTTCTTTAGATGGATTCATGCCAGCACCAGCACCGGCTACCCGTAAAACCCATGAAGAAGTTGCAATAATTCCCGTCGCACCAAAACCAGCCGAAAAAAGTCTCGTCCGGGCTACGCATCATTCGCCAAAAACGGTAAATGCACATCAGCCCGAACACTCCAAGACGCTCATGCGCCATACCGTCAAGGCACCGACCATCAAAACTCAGAAAGTCGAACGCGTACAAAATCCGACAGATATGATAAAACGCCAGCCGAAAGTTGCCGGTGTAAAACCGAAGCTGTCATCTGAAGTAGTAGATAACAATAGGGCAAAACGCGCCAGCGAAGTACCGCGCAGCCGCCATGTAACAAGATTCCAGCGCTCAAAAGCATCAGTAAGCAGCGCTGCAATCGCAGCACCAGCTGTTCAGGTTTCGAAGCCATTTTCCGCCCCAATTCCAGTTCCGCAGCCGGTCGAACCGGAACATCCCGAACAAGATATGTTCGAGCGAGCCATCGACAACGCCACCAGCCACGACGAACCAGCCCACAAGGAATCTACAAAACACAAGACAAAACGAGGTGTCCGGCGCCACGTAAGATGGGTCAGTGTCACGGCAATCGTCCTTGCCGCTGTCATTTTGGGCGGATTCATTATGTATCAGAACAAGATCGAATTGCAATTGCAGCTAGCATCAGCCAAAGCCGGATTCGCCGCGACTATGCCCGGATTCCGTCCGGATGGCTATGCCGCAAAATCACTTGCATACAGCCCTGGTAAAGTAGCGATCGGATATGTAGGCCCGAACAATCAGACATACAAGGTGGTCCAGAAATCGTCCAATTGGGACAGTCAAACATTATTAGAAAACTTCGTAGCCACCAGCGGCCAACCATATGACGCTTACAAAGCCTCCGGCCGCACCGTCTACGTTTATGGCAACGGCAATGCCACATGGGTAAGCGGCGGTGTCTGGTACCAGGTCAACGACAACGGCGCATTAAGCAAAGACCAGATCATCCAGCTCGCAAATAGCATGTAGCTATTTGTGCGATTGATCTGTCTCTTTTTTATCTTTAGCAATACTATGAGTTATCCGAATCATCTACTAGTGCTCGCCGTGGTAAACGAATGCGTGTTTTACCGCCGGCTGCACCACTAAATTCAAGATCGGAGAAGTCTTCCGTCTGGCACTCAAGCAGGATTATTACCTTATCTGTCATGACAGAAATCAGATCCGATTGACCTCTAGCCATGGAATGCTTTACTTGCCGCGCTTTCAGGGCTCGCGCATATTTTTTAGGCAGTGCCATAACATTCTGCCATCTCCGGCCATCTGACACATCTTGCCGAAATACATATAAAGCATTTGGTCCGGCAATCGGGCTTTCTGCGACCACATGCTCGGCTACCACCAACCCGTCATCATCATATTCTTGGAGTATAAGAAGAATATAGCGATCTGGTTGCTCCTGATCACCAGCTTTAACAGCTTCCCGGGTACCTAATTGGCCAAAAGCATAATAAGATCTGTCTCTGCCCCAGCGTTCACGAATATTACTTAGTATAACCAGCCGCTCCAATGCAATTTCTGGCTGTTTGCCAGTCGCGCGGCCAACTTCACCGAGTATTGCACGAGCCCGTTCTTCTAATTCACCTTCTGGAAGTACTTCCCAATTAAGACGTGCGGCATCTACAATATCGGAAACATTTTCTTCTTCATTAACCGGCTCTTCCAAGCGCCGGATCATACCTACTACTCGCTCATTGATTCCCAAAACACCTCTGTCAGCTATCGCCCTGAAGGCTCTTTGGTACGCTCTGCGGGTACCGGGGATATCTTCAAGCTGCGTAAATTGTGCCGCTGCATTATTCAGTAGCAGATACTCACACGCGCGATTAAACACATTGAGCCGTTGCGTCGGGGACAATCTTCTGGTCAAATCGGCCAGTCGATCGCCATACGAAATTTCACCCCCCAGCTGGTCGACAATCCGTTTAACTCGTTCTTCGCTTGCGATGGGTGAAGGGTGCGTACCGTTATATAGCGTTTCGGTAAATGTTTGGATGATCCGCTCGGTCTCATTAACTTGCGGCGAGAAGAGGAGAACAAGATTTAGCAGTCGAAGTCGTTTAGCAGCTTCCTGATAATTTTCGGTTGAACCGTCCGGACCAATCAGCCCCCGCTGACAGAAGATGTTAAAATCGTTCATTATACCGAGCATAATTTGCGGGGCATTATCGATGCATAAACGGGGAAATGACTTTATAAATGTATCCCGTTCAATACCAAGTGCGGTTGCGGCTCCCCCAAGCATCGAATATAGGTCATTGACCGCACGCAAACTATGCGTAACGGCACCCATTTCCATACTTTCAAATACGTCAACATTTTTAATTGCCTCGGTGTTACCAATGTAAGCTTGGACGGCTTTGTAGCCGAGCACCGTTTGCTGGGCATACTGGTTAAGCTGACCCATTACGCCTTCGCCTCTGTCAATCGCCAACACGCTCGCAACAGACGGTTCTTGCAACACATCAATCAGATCAAGCGCAAACACGGCCTGATCCGGGCTAGGATCCTGCAATCTTTCAGCACTACCGGAGACGGCGCTTTCACCAGCACTTGTCATAAATATATTATACAATACTAAGTATATATTGTAAACTTTGCACCAACAGCAAAAGTGCCATTTATAGCAAAGACCAGATCATCTAGCTCACCAATAGCATGTAAACTTTACTTGTACTAAAATACATACTTGCTTTTTTTGCATTTTTATTTAATATAATAATTATGAATACTCTTGCAACTATGCGGCAGGAAACTAGCGTTAAACCCGTCCGGGCTGCTATTGAGCGGAACAGAGCCGCCATTGGCAGGATTGTTAACACTGCCGCGTATTATGAGCTCGCGACATTTCCAGCGATGCAAATGGCAGAGGTTGTACGTTTTCCGCGCGCTGAAAGTATGCATCTGACACATCTTCTACCGGTTGCGTTCGCTGTCGGCGGTGACGCACCTGAACGGAATCATCCTCGCAACCGACCAGTTGAACTATATCCGCGATTGAGCATGCGACTTCAAGATGGGGTCACGGCAGCAAGCGGGATCATAGCCAGAATAGATTTTGCCGACTTAATGTTGCCCGAGGAAGCTTTCCAAAACGGTGCGCCGGATATAAGCGCACTTTTGGAGCCCACTACATTCGATGTAGCACTAGGTGAACATTTTTCTCAAGAAAACCAAACATTCGGGGGTGAGCGTGAACTCACAATCGGCGGTCATTACGATAAAGGTGAATTGGCAATATTAACAGCAATTGCAATCAACGAAACAGTAGCATTACTCGGATCCTACAGCCAAGAAGAGCTCATGCAGCTTGCCAGCTGCCAAAACCCGCTCGAATAAGTGTTTATATCGTTTCTTCTGAGTTCTGTTTAAGCAGACGCTTTTTGATGATTTCGTAGCGTTGGCCGGTCATGTTTGATTCCATGTAGTCGTCGTTCAGCAAGTTGACGAATCTGGCTAGATCTTTGTCGTCCATGATGATGATCGAACCGTCGTCGTCCAGCATCAATTCAACACCGATATCCTCGGCATGGTCTGTTAAGTCATTTTGCTTTACCAAGCTCGGCTCGACATTTTGCAGCTTTTTGATAATCGCGGGCTTGCCTTTGACCAAGCTTTGCAAATTTGCGCCTTCGGCGAAACTCAACTTAAAGTTAGCTTCGATTTCTTCCACCTTCTTTCTGGCGATGCTGGCGGCTTTTGCATCATAGCCGAACAACGATTTGAGTTTTGATTGGTTAAATACGTATAGGTCCTGGTCGACCACCAATAACTGATTGTCGGGCGGGATTTTGAGTGCAGTCATTTTATCAAACGGCTTGAAAATATTGTCTTTTAATAACCAAGCTGACGGGCCTTTCATAATCTGGCTGGCCGGTACATTTTTGATGAGGTAAAAGGTATTGAAGTCTTTATGCGAACACTTGGCAATGACGCCTTTGATGCGCTTCAGGTCATGCTCTTCTTCTTTGAATTCTTCGATCGATGTCGCCTGGGTTTTGAGCCAGTCAAGCGTGTAAACAAGTTTTTCAACGTTCTTGACCCGAGTTCGCTGCAGCACCAGCTCTTCTTTTTCGGCTTCCTCGAAATCACGGACAATCAGCCCCAGATCGATGCCGCCAAGAATATATTCAAGTACCTCATCCAGAAACAGCGGCCGGAGCTGGCCGTACACTTCGCCGCCAATCTTCGTCCGGTAAACCGTAAAATTCCGATTAAACAGATACAGATCTATCTTGAGATCATCGACATACTGCACCAGATTATTGGCCCATGCGAACACGTCGGACTGCACATAGTTGTCTGCTTTGGCTGCAGCTGGCACCTCGGTAGCAGTTTCATTTTGAAGAACTTGTTCTTCGGCAGCGGGTTGTTCTTCAGATACGAGTTCGTTATCGTCCATTTGAATTCATTTCTCTTTGCAGTCCTTAAAGGGCACTTAATGTTTATATTTGCCGCTCCGAACACGCCAATAATGTATCTATAATAACTATCCGAAAATTCAAGTCAATCGTTTTCGACGTCTGATATGGAATCAAAAACCCAATCAGCCCGCAATTTTCCCGCTATTCTCATCTGTGAAATTTCTTGATACGTAAACCATTTCGCGTCAAGCAGCTCATCGCTTGGAAAGTGTAGTTCTCCACTTGTTATCTTAGCCAAGAACGCGTGTTTTACCGGCGTATCAATACTATCGTGCGAAACAGGTAATTTTCTGATTATTTCAACATCGAATCCGGATTCTTCTTTGGCCTCCCGGACCGCGGCTTGTTCAATCGTTTCGCCCTTATCGACATGGCCTGCGGGTAGATTCCATAAACCGTAGGCTCTTTTTTGTTTTTCCTGAACTAACAGAAACTTTCCGTCAAACTTGATTACGCAACCAGCTATAACATCGACCGTCACAAACGGATAATCTGAGGGCTTTTCCATACGGCCAATCATAGCAGAAAGCCGAGTTTTCTCTTATAATATCCAGGATGAAAGAAGTACGAACGCGGTTCGCGCCGAGTCCAACCGGATTTTTGCACGTTGGCGGAGTGCGTACGGCCTTGTTTGCCTGGCTGGTGGCCCGGCAGAACAACGGCCTGTTCATATTGCGAATCGAAGACACTGACCAGGCGCGTGAAGTGCAGGGGAGTGCCGATCATATCCAGGAAAGTTTGCAATGGCTCGGACTAGATTGGGACCGCGGGCCAGGCAAAGACGGCGATTGCGGCCCGTATTTCCAGAGCCAGCGGTTGGGAATCTACAAAGAATGGGCGCAGAAATTAGTCGACAAGGGCAGGGCATATGCCGATCCATACACACCGGAGGAAGTGCAAGCGTTCCGCGACAAAGCCATCGCCGAAAAACGGCCGTTCCTGTTCCGCGACCATCGTCCCGAAAATCCGCCAGCATGGGACGGGACGAAACCGCTGCGCCTTATGTCTGAACCGAAATCATACGAATGGCATGATGAAGTCCTAGGTGATCTGAAAACTGGGCCGGAAGTCGTTGACGATTTCATATTGATGAAATCCGACGGATATCCTACTTACAATTTTGCACACATCGTTGATGACCACCTGATGAAAATCACCCATGTCATTCGCAGCCAGGAATTTCTGGCCAGCGTACCGAAATATTTAAACTTGTACGAAGCGCTCGAAATCGAGCGGCCACTGCTAGCAACGGCGCCGTTCGTCATGGGACCGGACGGCAAGAAGAAGCTGTCCAAGCGCGACGGCGCGAAAGACATCCTGGACTACGGACGAGAAGGCTACTTGCCGGACGCACTGGTAAGTTTCATGGCCACGCTCGGCTGGAATGACGGGTCCGAACAGGAAGTTTTTACCCGCGATGAACTGATTTCAAAATTCAAACTCGACCGCGTCCAGCGCAGTGGCGCCCATTTCGATGAACGCCGGCTGCTGTGGGCGAACGGCCACTTTATCCGGGCATTACCGCTCGATGTTCTTTTTGCGAAAGTAAAAGACTTCTGGCCAAACGAATCCGAAACATATGATGATAATTACAAAAAACGCACCCTGGGTTTGGTGCAGGAACGAATGAAATACTTTGCTGAATTGCCAGATCTGACCAAATTCTTCTTTAAGGATCTGCCAGTGAATCCATCGCTCTGGCAAGATAACAAGCAGCTTAAAAAACTTGATCCGACAGAAGTGAAAAGCTTGCTCGAAACAGCAAAATCCAGCTTGGAACAAAGTGATTTCAGCACTGATAATTTAAAAGAACGTCTAAACACATTGCTAGCATCAACCGGACAAAAACCCGCGGTATTATTCGGTTTGATCCGTATCGCGACAACGCAATCACCGGCAAGCCCTGGGCTGGCCGATACCCTTGCCGTACTTGGCAAAGAAGTGTCACTCCGTAGAATCGACAACATGCTCGCCGTGCTGTAAAGCGGTGGGTTTGGTCATATACCATAAGCATTGGTACAATGGTTTGAATGGCAGCAGATAGTAAAAACGCTGGTTCTTCTAGTGGGTCGAGTGACCCGCTTTTTGATGGACTTAAAAGTGGTAATTCTTCAAAACCGGCTGGACCACCTCCGAAAATGGTCAAAACGGATTCGCCTGAACCGGTCAAATATAAGCCGGTAACCGGTGGGCAGCAAACGTCTAAATTCAAATACTTCCTTAAGGAAAAACTTACTAAGAAAGAATTCATCATCGGTAGTATCATATTCGTGTTACTGCTTGGCGGTGCAATCGCATTCGGCTTGACACATATGGCCGGTGCGCCAAACGCGCAAAAGAAAGCAGAACAGGCTGCTGCGGCAGCTCCGACCGTATATTATTCACCGCTTACCGGAAACGTGGTTTCTCAGGCAGAGACGAAAAACACGGTTACCGCAGTCATGATAGAAAACAGTGATTTTGCCCGCCCGCAAGCCGGGTTGCGCGAAGCAGGTGTCGTGTTCGAGGCCATCGCCGAAGCAGGTATTACGCGATTTATGGCACTGTACCAAGAAGCTAAACCTAAAAATATCGGCCCGATACGGAGCGCCAGGCCGTACTACGCACTGTGGGCACTTGGATTTGATGCGCCCTATGCACATGTCGGCGGCAGTCCGGAAGCACTGGGCAATATCAAGCAATGGCACGTCAAAGATATGAACCAATTCGCATATGGCAGCTATTATCATCGCATCAGCTCCCGCGAAGCTCCTCATAATGTGTACACAAGCATTGATAAGTTGGCCGCCATCGAACGGTTGAACAACTGGAAGACCAGCAACTT
>DATIJK010000033.1:0-6239 GCA_035478715.1 Saccharimonadales bacterium (SeqCode) | reverse complement strand
TAAAGAACGGCCCGTACAAAGATCTAGACCTGGCCAAAGCCGGCGATGTCTGGCAGAAAAGCAGTGTCGTCACCTCAACTTTGAACAAATTGACGGCCGAAGCATTGCACGAAAATCCGACTTTGGACGGAATCGACGGCTTCGTGGCCGAAACCGGCGAAGCCCGCTGGACACTCGAAATCGCCAAAGCCGCCAGCATTCCGATGCCCAGTATCCAGGCATCATTCGATGTCCGGCTGGCATCACAAAAGGGTGACGTTAATTTCGCAACTAAGTTACTGTCAGCGATGCGTAATAAATTCGGCGGCCACGCGCTAAACAAACAATAATCTGGAAGGTTGAAGGTGAAATTTGGAAGATAGCAATGGGCAAATAAAATCAGCCGGGAAAACAACGCTGCAACCTACGATCTTAGTTCTGTTCGGAATTACCGGCGATTTGTCCAAGCGCTACATCCTGCCAGCTTTGTACCATTTGGTACGCGATGGCTTGCTCCCCGATGATATAGAAATAATCGGCGTGTCGCGCCGCGAAGTCCCAATCAAAGATATATTGGATGCTATCAAGTCACGCCTGCAAGAAAAAGAAAAAACCTACGATCAGGCCGCTCTCGACCGTATGCAGCAAATCGTAAAAATGTACAAAATGGACTTAGACGACGGCGACGATTATCATGCGCTACTAGAATTCCTGAACATGCTCGAGGAAAAACACGGCGTCTGTATGAACCGGCTGTATTATTTGGCGATTCCGCCCGAGGCGTACCAGAACGTCGTCAAATTGCTTGGAAAGCACCAGCTCAACACCTCATGTCAGCATGGCAATGCCGCAACCAGGCTGTTAGTTGAAAAACCGTTCGGATTCAACGAACACTCCGCACAAAAGCTGATCGATAACATCAACAAACAGTTCAAAGAAAAACAGGTGTATCGTATCGATCATTACCTGGCCAAAGAAACCGTCCAGAATATTCTGGCGTTCAGGTTGCACAATTCGATTTTTGAATCGCTCTGGGATAACCGTTTTATTTTGCGTATCGACATCGAATCCAAAGAAGCTATCGACATCGAAGGCCGCGCGACGTTTTACGAACAGACCGGGGCGCTCAGGGATTTCGTACAGAACCATCTGATGCAGTTGCTGGCAATTACGACCATGCAAAATCCCAAAGATATATCGAGTGATTCGATACATAAAACCAGGCTAAAACTGCTAAACGAAGTCGAGCCGATCCCAAAAGACAAAGTCAGCGAACGAGCCGTTCGCGGACAATACGAAGGCTATAGGCAGGAAGTCAACGATCCAAAATCGACAATCGAGACCTTTGCTGCGCTGACATTATTCATAAACAATAAGCGTTGGCAGGGTGTACCGATAAACATCAGGACCGGCAAGGCGCTGGACGAAAAGAAAACGACCATCACCGTAACGTTCAAACACCCAGAAGGAACGACACATCATCCGAACATACTGACGTTCTATATTCAACCCCACGAAGGCATCGGCGTTGATTTGTTTGTAAAAAAGCCAGGTTTTGCTGATGAACTGGAACGGGTACCGATGGATTTCCTTTTCGAAAGCCGATTCGATTCACACACGCATCCCGACGCCTACGAACGCGTCATGGTCGACGCAATCCGCGGCGACCGCACGCTGTTTGCCAGCAGTGATGAAGTCCTGGCCAGCTGGCGCATCATCGAAAACGTCGTAACGGCCTGGCGCGCCAGTGGCGACGGTTTACAACTATACAAAAAAGGGTCGACCGGCCCAAAACTTTAGATTTTTAAGAAAGTTGCATATATTGATTTCTGATAGTATTGTTTTATAATCACTCCGATGTACCTTCCGGAGAAATTTCCGTTCGCGCCGCTGACAGCGGATGATAAACGACAGCTGATTGAGCAGTTTGGCGGCACGCCGGCTAACCCCCAACTTATGGGCGGCGTCTTGTTAAAACATGGCGAAAACGTACTGGCAGGCGACTCCCATCTATGGTTTACTATTTTGGCCGGCATCCTATCCCGAAATCTACCCCAAACTGACTATCTGACGCGTCCCAGCATTTATATTGGCGGATTGTTTTACCTATCATGTGCAGATATTGTCGGCGGGTTTGAAGCCGGTTATCCGGATTACACCGAAACGCTTCAACAATTCTGTACTGCTGATTTAATTAATCTCAAATCCAAAAGCAGAATCAGAATCGAGGAAGACCACCGGCGGCTGCATGATCTTGCAGCCGAATTTCGCAGCGGCTTGGTTATCATTCCGGAAGGTGAAGAAAGACTGCATCGCCATGTCATGCTTGGAGCCGGCGTCATGCACCTGGCTACCTTACAGGCAGTCGGACTTGAGCGGATAATTTAAAAACATGTCAATGCATAGAACACGCATGTCTAACCGGTCTGAAATTTTGAACGCAGTTACAGCGCTTTGCGCGATTGAACAAGCTGATTTGGGATTTTATTCTGTAGATGGATACGCTAATTTTTATTGGCAAAGCCGCCCGGGAGTATTTGCCAGACCTATTCTGCTTAGAAATGTGCGGTTTAGCCGCTGGGGAAGGCCGGTAAACTGCGCGGAAGAAAGAGCGATTCCGCCCGGTTTATTGACAGGGGTACATGCAGTAGCAGCAGAAATAAAGATCAATGACACCGGTATATTTGTCAGTAATGAAATTCCGCGCAGAAGATTCCGAACAGAATTTGATTCTGATATCGTCACCTGGATGCGGGCCGCGGTCATGCATACACACGCATTATGCGAAGCGGCCAGTACTATCGAGCAGCAACGGATTGGAGCACTGCATTCAAATGTACAACCAAATGATGCAAATCTGCCACCAGTCAAAAATTTAGTAGAACATCCTGCACTAGGTCAGCATCTTTTCAGTCAGATTGAATAGTTTTCTGCTACAATCGTTTCATGCTAAAAACTACCCATTCACTCATACGGTCCGTCAGTAAAAAAATTGGGCTCGACGACGAAGCCATTGACGCGCTGATTGCGATCGATAATGAACACTTGTTCGACATCGAATTAGAAAGCGGCAAAAAATTAAAAGCCTATCGGATCCAGCACAGCAACAAGTTAGGACCATACAAGGGCGGGGTACGGTTCCACCCGGAAGTCGATCTGGATGAGGTCCGCGCACTCGCGACCTTGATGAGTTTCAAAACGGCAGCGGTCGGGTTGCCGCTCGGCGGCGGCAAGGGCGGCGTGGCTGTCAATCCCAAAGAACTGGGTGACGACGAGCTCGAAGAAATCAGCCGTAAATACGCATCGAATTTACTCGAAGTAATCGGGCCGGATATCGATGTGCCAGCGCCTGACGTAAACACGGATGCCCGCATCATCGACTGGATGGTGGACGAGTACGAAAAGCTCACCGGCGATACGTCAAAAGCCAGTTTTACCGGTAAATCAATCGGCAAAGGCGGCTCCGAGGGCCGCGAATCAGCAACCGGCCGCGGCGGCGTGTTCGCGTTGCGCGAGCTGCTCAAATCCGAAGGCAAGGGGAGCGAAGATATTACGGTAGCCGTACAAGGTTTTGGAAATGTCGGATCATTTTTTGCGACCATAGCACAGCATGACCACCCAAGCTGGAAACTGGTTGCGGCGAGCGATTCCGGCGCGACACTGCAAAAAATTGAAGGCTTGGATGCGGCTGACCTAGAAGCTTTCAAGTCGAAACGCGGTCGATTTTCTGACTATAACAAATCCAGCGTACGAACACTTGGCGCAGACGATATTTTCGGCCTGGATGTCGATGTACTGGTTCTGGCTGCACTCGGCGACGCCGTAACCGAATCGAACATGCAGCAGATTAAAGCGAAATACATCGTCGAACTTGCTAATGGTCCGGTGAATTTTGCGGCCGATAAATATTTGATAGGAAAAGACAAAATTATTTTACCCGATATCATCGCCAATGCCGGCGGCGTCATAGTCAGTTACCTTGAATGGGCCCAGAACAAATCCGGCGAACATTGGTCCGAATCAAAAGTAAACGCCGAACTCGAAATGTACATGGTCACAGCAATGTCGGAAACGCTCAAGACTGCAGCAGCAAAAAAAGTCCCGCTCAAAGATGCCGCGTTTATGAACGCGATCAAACGGCTACTGTAACAGCTATTCACTTGGAGGAAACCGGCATTTTTTAAGCGTAAATAATAGTTAACGGTTTGCTATAGTACTTCTATGCCGTTAGATATTGGTATCGGCTTGCTACTGGGCGTCTTATTGAGCAGCCTGACAAACCTTAATTATGGGCTCTGCTTGGGAATTGGTGTATTTTCATCATTACTCCCGGACCTCGATTTTATTGTCCCCTTAGTAAAGAACGGACACCAGCCTGATACTTCCCATCGCGATGGGCTGCATTATCCCTTGCTGGTTGTGCCGGCCGCCGGCTTTATCGGATGGTTGATCATGCCGGAAATCGGACTGATTCTGGCGTTTGGATGCTTGCTGCATTTTCTACACGACAGCATCGGCGTGGGATTCGGCGTCAAGTGGCTGTATCCTATCAGGAAAAACTCGTATTTGTTCTTTTACCATGCCGGCTCAATCTACACCAAAGATATGCCACGCAAAAAACTTCATTCCTGGAATGACTCAGAAAGAAAAGCTACGCTTGACGCATTCGGCGATCCGGATTGGATAAAGCATATTTACTTCCGACTGCACCCGTATGGAATTATCGAATATACTGTCTTGATTATCGGAATCGTTGTTGCGAGTATCCATTAGTAGTCTTTGAGGCATCGGATTTTACAGGTTTGGCGTTTTAAGTTTGAAATTTATTGCGCCAGAAATTGATTACTATACTTTGTATACTTTTGGATACGTTTTTGATAAAATATGGGGATGCGAGATATTTCTGACGATGAATTTATGGATTTGATCGACCAGGCTTTGAGTGAATTGCCGCAAGAATACGTCCAGCGTATGAAGCAAAATGTGGCGATTGTGATCGCCGATGATCCGACGCTGCAGCAGCGGGAACAACTCAAACTACGCGGAAACCAGACACTTTTCGGTCTATACGAGGGGCTGCCGTTATCACAGCGATATAATGGCATGACCAAAATTACTCCCGATAAAATCACGATTTTCAAAAATCCGATTCTGTCGTGGAGCCCCAACGAACACGCGTTAAAAGAGCAGATCAAACACACCGTCTGGCACGAAATGGCCCATTACTTCGGCCTGGACCACAAACGCATCCACGAATTGGAATGATAATCTGTTACAGACTTTATTTTTCCTGCCAAGTGCAGTAGCCTGATTGGCCGCTGTTCGAAAACTGTACTTGCTGCTGATTAAAAAATCCGCAGAGGAACGAAGGCGTATTGTATTCATGATATGTCTGGTAGTTTACATTGGACCAATACCTGTCGATGAAGTAGCCATTGTGGGCGATCATATACGTACCTGTGCCGGATCCGCATGGTAACAGTATGCCTTTACCTACGGAATCCGTACCCACGCACTTATACGCAATACCGGTCGTATCCGTATACATTTCATTGATTGGATCACCGGCATACCGCGCATTCAACCCGGATCCAACTGCGAACGGACACTGTAATTTTGGTGTGTTTTGCACGAATGATCCACAGCCAGGGATACTAGTTGCAATCATCGTAAAGTTTTCGTTACTACCGCCGTTTGGCCAGGCAAGCACGTGTGTTCCGTCCAAGCGTCCGTTGCCACTGCGGTTTAGGCACCAGTTCTTGCCATTGCAGACCCTACTGGTAAATTGCGCGTGCGAGCTGCCCTGGTATTGATGCCCGCCAAGGAATCCGACGCCGATAGCGATCAGCGCGATAGCAATAACTTCAAGCGGTTGAAACAGCTTGCGTTTACTACTGGACCGTGACGAATTCTGGCGGTACCGGACGTTTTTACTCGAAGCTTTTGCCATATCTGAAACCCTCGATTTATAAATGTTAGAATATGATGCTTATGTTTTAATTTTAACACTGACGTCAAACAAAGAAACCGTGCGTTTAAAATTAGCCCAGTGCCAAAATGGCAAAATCAGCACCAGCCTTACGCGCGATCCGCTCACGTTCATTTTGTGCTCTAATTTGCCGACGATCGGCTAACTCTTCATCAGTGACAATTATATGGCCAATGTAACATGGACACTCAGGCCAGATTATTTTATGCAGCCACATCGACCGGGCTTCAGCTTCAACATCACCCATCTGTAAAAGGCGCACGTTGTATTC
>DATIJK010000032.1:0-7737 GCA_035478715.1 Saccharimonadales bacterium (SeqCode) | reverse complement strand
CATCCCCGTCGCCCTCACCTTCGCCAAGTCCTTCACCCTCACCATCACCAAATCCTGGTCCTGGCCCCAGCCCAAGCCCTAGCCCCAACCCGAATCCTAATCCGGGCGGTGGAGGCGGCGGTGGCGGCGGAACAGGCGGCGGCGGAGGATCAGTTGGCGGTTCGGGCGGAGGATCTGCGCCTACCTCATCAGTCGGCAGCACACAACCTGCCCAGAACAACGTAAACTCATCAACCGGCAACACAAACAATGCGCTAAATAACGGATCGACGATAACAAACGGCGACACCAATGCGGATAATGGGTTTGGGACGGCGAACTTCTCGATTAACAGCCTGACCGTGACAAATATCAAATCCACGTCCGCAATACTTCACTGGAAAGTCAACTCACCGTATGATTACGTAATCAACTGGGGCACCAACCCGCAAAGTTTGACGAAATCTACCAGTTATTATTCGCAAAACACGAATATAACTATGGTCTTGAACCACTTACCGGCCGGCAAGAAAATCTATGTTTCAATCACACCGACAATAAACGGCGTCACCGGAATTTCTCAAAATGTAAACTTCAAGACAAAACCGCGTAGTCCGATAATCGCACTGTTCTATATTTTATTGATTCTCGGCCTTTTGGGCTTGCTGATCATTTGGTTGCGTAAACGCCGGTCGAAAGATAGTAATTACAACGAGGTAGCATACCAAGAAATCCCCCCGGCCGAATTACACCCGCAGGAATCACCAGAAGCATACGAAAACAGGGTTAACTGGTGGACTGCGAACGGTGATAATATTGCACATCACCAGCGGCAGATTGACCAACCAGAAGGCGAAGTCAAGGATATGTTTTCGACCCTGGATGCTGAAAGTTTACCAAAACCGACCGAGCACCCGCACATCACGAATTCACATGAGCATTATGTAGCTCCGCCGTCACACGAACAGCCGAAACACGAGCAGCCGGTACCGCCAGTGCCAGTACCACAACCGCACGTACCTGACCGTGAACAGCCACACGAAGATATACCAGCGCAAGACAGCGGAGAATTGAAGATATCTCACGATACACCGCGTGATGAAACAGACGAAAAAGAAAGTGACTTCGAATCAGGCGAAAGTATCACCCTATCGCACGATACCAAACCAAAACACAAGCCCGGATCTTCGAAACACTGATCTGTTGAGCGAATTGAGGTTGGACGACGGCTCTAGTAATTGCATGTAAACTAATTATCAATAATCTGATTCAGGATTAGTTTCTAGTGTTGATATAAACCCAGGGAACTTCGAGCACGTCAGTCGTGGAAGTCGGGATAGAGCCTTGGCCAATCCAGCCTTCTGCCTGCAATGACAACCGCATCGGCTGCGACGGTATGCATGATGACGGAAACGTTTCGACTACTTTGCCGTCGATGCTGGCGTTCATTGAACCCGGCGCCCAGGTTAGCAGGAACGTGTGGTATTTGTTGTCGTTTAAGTGGTAGCCCGTATCGAGCGGACCACAAAACGTGTGTGAACCACCTGCTGTAGTCGTATTTAAACTAACCGCACGTATGGGTGCCGTAAAGTCGGGGTCGACTTCGGGGAAATCAACTTCGTTTGTCCACTGGTTCGTTTCCGGCCAGAGTAAAAACGCTATCTTGTAGCCAGGGCCGTTCGATGAGACGAGCCTAACAGACATACCGACTTGGCCGTAAGTAAATGAGCCGTAATTCCAAGCCTGGGGCGCGGCCGCGTACGACGTACTGCCTTCGGAATGCAGCTTGTAGAACATCGACCCATTCTGGGCATATAAGACTTTGGCCGAGCTATATTGTGTTATTCCGTTCGTACTGCAACAGCCCGAATATTCGCCGAATTGACTACCGTAAACCGAATCGAAACTTCCAAGCGCCGCCGTAGTATTAAAGTCTGCTGTAAACGCGCGTGTGAATCCTGAAGGCACGGCTGTCGGAATCGGCGGCGCAGTCGTGCTGCTAGAAGTACCACCGAACTTCACTGCTTTTCCGCCTGATGCGGTACTGTCCGTAGTAACGCTAGCATTGCCTGCGACCGTGCCGCTATCTGTCTCGGACGCCACCGCAAAAGTTGCCGCGCGAGAATTATGCAACGTTAAATAACCTAATACTGCAACGATCAAAATTACGGCGATGATTATGACATGATGATTTTTACTTATACGCACCGAGCGTTTCGCTGCATGATTTCTTTGTGATATTTTGTGAGATTTTCCACCGCGTGACATATACACCTTTACTGTAGCAAACTTACCATTAACTTTGCGGCGTGCCTGCTTTAATTACAGTTAGCAAAGCTGAGCTTACGTTGCTCCATTCGCCAAGCTCATATTTTGCGCGGACATTTACCTGGTATGTGCCCGGGATTATGGCAGTACTTAGAATTGCGGACAACTTTTTGCCGTTCCAAGACATGTCTTCGAGCCACTTACCATCTTCTGTGTTGACTGAACTGATGCAGTATTGGCCATATACCGCGCCATCAATATCGGCAGTTTCAGGGAAATTCACCTCGACTTCGACCTTTGCGGTTTGGCCAATCTGAACTTTTGCACGCGAAAGCACGAGCGCACTAAGCTTGGGGGTTGGTATTGCTGATCGTTTGAGCCCGAAACCGGATGACGGGCTAATACCATCATATGGGATTTTGAACCGCCCTGGTCCGTTTCCTGTAGTCTTGCCAGCAGTATCGGGCTGGAGTCTCGCGGTAGCAGAAGCTGCAGTTTGCCCTGTGGAAATTTTTGATTGACGACGGTACGGACTGGATACAATTAGAAATACCGTGACCGTTTCCATTATGAAGTCATACAGCGGATATGCGACTCCTGCGAAAACACGGACATCCGCGACGCAAAGCGTTAAAAAACTGCCCAATCCAAACAAGACATACGTTGCGGTAGTTTCTTCGTGCGGCTTGCGCCACGCATGCCGAAACGTGGGCAAAAAACTGGCGAAGTCGGTCGCAATAGTCACAGTAATCACCAAATTAGATGATCTAAACACGAACCACAATACTATACCCAGCACGACGCCTATCAGGCATATGAGATCAAACCGTTCAAGCGTCTTATCGCCATTTTTGAACCCCAATAAAGCCACAAGTCCGGATTCGATAGCAACAACCGATAACAAAACTGCCGCCGGAATCTGATGG
Organism: Saccharimonadales bacterium (SeqCode); assembly: GCA_035478715.1. Lineage (GTDB taxonomy): Bacteria > Patescibacteriota > Saccharimonadia > Saccharimonadales > UBA4665 > JAICLK01. The sequence continues at coordinate 4,564 of DATIJK010000032.1, read as the reverse complement.
CTGGAAAAGGCCGCGACAGCACCAATTGACATGATAGCAAACCAGCCGAACCAGCTGACTAGCCGCGGCTTGGCTTTGCCGCTGACAACTTCAATCAGATAAGGAACCGCTGCTGCGAGGTTGCAGGTTGCTGCAAGAATTATGAAAATAGTTTGTATTTGCACTGGTTAAAGGAGGAATCCCTATTTGCCTTTATGACAACCGGCAATCCTGCAACGCGCTAGCGGTTGCATACCGTCAATCTTATTATAAGCATTTAGCTTTTGTTTTTATACGGTTCCACACCACAGAACAAGCAAATTCGCGAGCGCCTTAGCCGATGTTACTAACTGGCTGATTTCAACGAACTCGTTTTCTGCGTGCGCTTGCCGGATGCTGCCCGGACCGAGACCGATCGATGGGATGCCATAGTAATTTGCCAAAAGCGTTCCATCATAGCCCGAATCTAGACCTACGGGACGAACGTCCTGCTTACCGGCTCGCTTCATTGCTTCTAACGCTGCTTGCACAAGCGGATCAGATTCGGCGATTTCATACGGCGGGTAATCCAACTGCCAGTCCCAAGTAGGACGGTGCACTGCCAACCAGCCATCGTCATCAGCCAATGCGGCTTGCTCGATAGCGGCCTTGACGTCGCTGGACTTCTCGTACGGCATATACGTGGCATCAATTTGTAAATATGCATGGCTGGGGAGGATTTCCGGAGCATCACCGCCTTGCAGCATCGTGACCGGAGTGTCCGGCGGCGACAATAATGGATGCGTCAGCACCCTTCGCTTTTTTCCCAGGTTCATAATCCCGTTTGCAGCCTGGACGATCAATTGATCGGCATTCACCGGTCCGCCGCGCTGCCATGGCGGCGGGTCGACTTCTGCATGGCCTTCGCGTCCGACCAGCTGCATTTTGCCCCACAAAATGCCGCGGGTAGCCGCAAATATGTTAAGATCGGTTGGTTCTGGAATCACAGCAGCATCCGCCCTATATCCGCGCTCAGCAGCAGCGATGGTGCTGAAGCCGCCAAGTTCCTCATCGCTGACACACCAGAACTGCACTTCGCCCTTCAGTTTGATTCCGCAGGCCTGCAGTGCGTCGAGAGCGGCGAGCGCCGCAGCGATACCGCCTTTCATATCGCACGAACCGCGGCCCCAGACTTTGCCGTCTTCGATTTGGCCGCCGAATGGATCCCGCTGCCAGTCGCCGCTGATTGGAACGGTATCGCAATGTCCGTTGATGATGATCGATTTTCCGCTGCCGGCACCCGCTAGTTTGCCCACGGTGAGCGGACGACCCTTCCAGTTATGGTCTTTTGGAATTCTGGGATGTCCAGTCAAATCCGGCTCCCATTGATCAATCGTAAATCCGAGCTTTTGTAAGCGGCCGGAAACACGCTCTTGCAGCGCTGCTTCTTGATTATTCGGCTTTGGAAAAGACTCGGTATGCAGCTGCACGAGCGCCGCAGTTTCTGCAGCTATCTCATTAGCATGTTCATCAAGCCATGCGTCGGTACCGGAAACTGTCGAATCCATACCTATTCTTTGTTATCGAATGCTTGTTTCGCCTTTTTCTGCCATCCGGATGATTTGCGCGATTGTAACGCGACCAGCCACAAGAATCCGACGACTAACCAGACGCCCAACAGAATCAAACCCCAGCGTAATGGCCAGGCCGGGAATGGGACAACGTTCTTGTACGCAACGATTACCAGCCAAATGGTGACTGCAGCGGGTAAGATAAAACACAGGATAGGATTTCGGAAGCCTTTGGTCATTCGGAAGAACTGGGAAATTACTCCGATATTTGCCATCGAGTACATGATTATTAGGATTAGGGTGATCATCAATACCCACGTCAAATAAACGCTGGCGACGCCACCCTTCCATGCGATCAGGAACGTTATCGCAGACAATACAACCATCAGGTGCAAAGCAGTAATCGGCACTTTTTTACGGGGAGATATCTTATTTAACCAGCTCGGCAATAAGCCTGCACGTGCCATACCATACCATGTGCGGCTACCGCCGTGGAAGGCACCCAGTGCGACGGCAAATCCTGAGTTCAATAGTGCGAGCAACACAAAAATCCATAACGGTCCCCACAGTTGCTGCGCGAGTACGGTACCGGGGAATTGTGCGGATTTCACGAATGAATCTATATTATTGAAACCCCAACCGGCCATGATTCCGTAACAAGCAATCAATAGAAATACGAAGTAAACTGCAACGGCTGCGTACATCGAACGCGGAACGTTTTTACGCGGATTTGCCGATTCTTCTGCTAACGGCCCGATACTTTCCCAGCCGGTGAACGAGAACAATGAAAATACTAATCCCAGAAACAACATAGGTGCTGCGTGCAAATGTGATACATTGAACGGCTGCGTTGATAAGCCGCCGGCGCCAGGGTGCAGGATTCCGGAGAATCCAAGCAGTAAGAAAATTATCATTTCCGCGCTGGTCGTCCAAACCAATACCTTTATTGACGATCGGATTCCTTCGTACGCACAAATCACTACAGGAACCATGATCGCGAGCACCCACCATTGCCAGGCTATATTGACATTATAATAGGCTGCCACGGCAGGTTGTAAGACTGCCGATGCCAGATAGGCGACGGTCAGCATCGCAGCCGGCGGAATCCATATGGACCAGATCCAGCCGCCGATAAAACCGGCGCGCGGGCTTAAGGCGCTGGAAATCCACGTAAACCAGCCGCCGGCGCTCGGCCAGCGTGCCGCCATTCGTGAAACGATCGCAATTTCTGCGAAGATGATGATTACGCCTGCGATAAGCATTAGCGGGACTGATAAACCGACGAATGACGCCGTGAATTGCAGGATTGCGAGTACCGCAAATGCCGGCCCAATTGTGGCAAGCCCCTGGAACGCGACAGCTTGCCAGCTCAGCGCCCCCCGGTCAAGCGTTGCCGCCGAGCCTTTAGTTTTACGCTTCAAAGCCATTGCCACCCCCTAAGATTTTTTCCTAGTTATTAGTGATTATGTTTATCCTTATAGTTAAATCCTAAGGCAAACTGCTAATGCTGTCAAAATTAATTACACTGCGAATTCAAGATTAGCTGCGTTTTTAAGCGGTAAAAGCCCAAGGGCTTGAAAAAGAATTTCAGAAGGCGCGCAATGGTCAAATTTATATAGTTTTTCTTCTGGCACCCAGCGCACGTTCGCAAGCTCAGATCCACACGTAAGCGGCAAATTCTGCCACGGCATGCCGGTATCAACTTCAAATATTTCTCCTCTGACATCGTAAAGGACCACCTCACCCGACCGGAGCCAAACTGGCGACAAGTGCCGCACTATATTATCCAAATGTGTTATAGGAAAACCGAATATGTCCAATCCCGTTTCTTCGCGAGTCTCTGCGAGTGCCGCCGCTAGCGGCGGAATACTTTTGCGGTAGACACCACCTGGCAATACATATTGTCCTGGATATAGACCGTTGCATTTTGGGTTGGCGTATTTGCGCCCTAACACAATGCGGTTATTAGATGACCGGATTAGTGCCGCGGCAACATTAATTTCAAACGTTCTCAAGCAATTTCCACTTTTTAGATTCCTACAGAAATATATTATATAATAATCGCCATGGCAAAAGCTGCTCGAGCTATTATTATCGAAAGCGAAAACATCCTTGTAATGTACCGCAACAAACATGGCGACGAATATTACACACTGGTCGGCGGAAGACTTTCGGATGGCGAAACACCGGAGCAGGCTTTAGTTCGCGAGGTTCAAGAAGAAACTGGATTGGTTATCACGGCAGCAAGATTAGTGTTTTTCGAAGATCACCCGGAACCATACAACCAACAGTACATATATCTTTGCAATGTCGCGCCGCATGGTGAAGTCGATGTACAGGAAATGTCTGAAGAAGGCATGATGAATAAATTCGAAATGAACATTCATCGTCCCGAATGGATTCATATTGCATCGCTCGATAAGATCGCGTTCCGCACACCGGCATTGCAGACTGCCATCGTACACGGGATCCGAAACGGGTTCCCGTCTCAAGCGGTTAAAATTTAGCTCGTGAAGCCTACTGTGGTATTGTCCAATACTGGCCGATCGATCCGTCGCAAGTCATTATGTCGAGTTGTGTGCGGTCGGTGGTGGAGCTGCCCGGATCGTCGAGGCATTTGCCGGTGCCCGGATTGACGAGCGTCCCGTGTACTGGCTGCCATATCTGATTTGCAGAACCAGTACAATCGTTGATCTGGATCAGACTGCCGTTGACCGTACCCGAATTGGCGATTTCCATGCATTTGCCCTGGAACGTTCGCATCGTCCCGTCACTTTGGACCTGCCAGCGTTGTGCGTCGGTATAATTGCACGAAAATAATTCGATCTTGTTGCCGTTCGTTGCGGATCCCTGGAAATTATCCAGGCATTTGTCTATCGGACCGGCATACACCGGGCCGACGAATCCGGCTAACGTACTGCCCGAAACTGAGAAATTCCGGTATTGCACGATCGGCCATGCGTTGTTGAACAGACCCGCGTCAAGCCCTGCTGGCCCGAAAGTGTAACTGCCATCGCTAGCCGTGCCGACCTGCC
>DATIJK010000031.1:0-5975 GCA_035478715.1 Saccharimonadales bacterium (SeqCode) | reverse complement strand
CTATCCTACGATCATCGATTATTGTCGCTGGTGTCAGCCAATAAGTCTGTCGTAATTCGGTCATGATATCGCGCACCCGCTTTTCACTTAAGTGAAGAGCACCACGCATGATTTCTATTTCGTCGTCGTCCAGTTCGCTATCGTTTGACAAGGCATGCTCAGCAATAACCAGCCCGAGTTCGCTCCGCGACTGCAACCGATGCGCTTCCTCGCCAAACAGTTTGTCGAGCAACATCTGCAGCGGTTTTGCAACTGGATATGTCACGATTGTCATCACTCTCAAAAGTGGTGCAAGAGATGCGCAGAATCCCAACGCATTGTGCGCGAAGAATGCCTGGGGCAGGACTTCGCCGAAAACAACGATCAACAAAGTCGCACCGATTTCAGCGATGACGCCGTTATATCTGTTATCTAACACAAGGGAAGTACCGGCAATCGCAGCAACGTTTGTCAGCAAGATGGCTGCGAGTGTGAGGTGCAAATTTTTGCGGAAAGGTAAAACTCGGCGCGCCTGGGCATTACCAAGCGCAGCCCGGCGCTCCAAATCGGCCAAGTGCAGCGATACGATGCCGATATTCAAGCCGGAACAAACCGCCGAGAAACCGACCAATACCAAAACTTGCAGGAAAATCATTTGATCCTGCATCTAGTTTGCCCCTGTGACCGAAGATGAAAATGCTTCAGAATTCAAACACATGTATGTTTTATATATTGTAATGGACTAAGAGCCTGATTCCAATCTTGCTTTCTGGCCGGAATGGAGATTGGAAACAGGGTCTTGCCACGTATAATGAAGTGTTATGTCTCGGAGAAGTTCGTTTAGAAAATTATTGCCGCTAATACTATTAGTGATTGTCGTCCTGTTTTTAGAAACAGGCCACCACAAGCAGAACATAAAAGGTGATTCGACCACACAATCAAACTTACCAGCGGCAAGCGCACCGGCAGGTAGTTTAAGCTTGATAACTGAACCCGCCGCAAGCGTACAGCCGGTAATTGATCTAATTAACAGCGCTAAAAAATCGGTCGATATGGTCATGTACGAGCTGCAGGACCCGCAGGTCGAACAGGCGCTTGTGGCGGCGCACAACCGGGGAGTAACGGTCCGGGTATTGCTGAACGGCGGTTATTATGGCACGCCCGACAAGCACCAGCCGAATAAAAATGCCTACGATTATTTACAGAAAAACGGCGTCGATGTTCACTATACCCCCGGCTATTTTGCGCTGACGCACCAAAAAACTTTGGTTGTTGACGGCTCAACCGGTCTGATCATGACGTTCAATCTGCAGCCGCAATATTACGCAACCAGCCGTGATTTCGGAATTATAGACAAAGATGCCCAAGATGTTTCCGCAATCGAAACGGTATTTAATGCTGATTGGCAGCAGATCAAATTATCTCAGACGCCGGTAGGCGATGACCTACTGTGGAGCCCCGGATCCGAATCGGCCACGGTCAGCCTGATAAACCAAGCTAAGAAATCCATCAAGGTATATAACGAAGAAATGGCAGATAAGCGGGTCGTTGCGGCCTTGGGTGACGCGGCGATGCGCGGCGTCGACGTTAAAATCGTCATGACCGATCAGAAAAGCTGGCATCAGAACTTTTCGACACTCAAATCGCAGGGCGCCCATATCAGCACATTCCACGGCGAAACACCAGTTTACGTACATGCGAAGATGATCGTGGTTGATGATACTAAAGCATTTTTGGGTTCGGAAAATTTCTCTTTGACATCACTGGAGCGCAACCGCGAATTAGGCTTGGTTACGACAGATAAAGCTATTATCGCAAGTTTAAATAACACTTTTAACAACGACTTTCAAATTGCTGCACCCTATTAATCACTTGTTTTTGACGTGTGTAAAAGTCCTTACAGCCAGCCTTCAGAAACTGTGGATTGTGTTGTGAAGCGACCCAATTTTTGTTATGGTAATATTCGGTGCACGCTACACTTATTTGTTGGAGATTATTTTTAAGGCGTGGGTTTAATCCGTGTACCGTCATGATGCATAAAAAATAATTGTAAATGGACAGTATGCACCGAAAACCACAAGCAATTGACGGATTCATACCACGCTCACCGCAGACCCGTTATGTCGGTTTTGATAACCGTCCGAAACTGAGTAATTCACCGCAAGGCGTACGGGTGCGTCGGCCCGGCTTTTCTGCACAACAACCAACCGATAAAATGTCGAGTTTTTCGGCGCGGTCGTCATCACTAAACACACAAAGCAACCAACTATTGAACCAATCCATGGAACTGCCGGAACCGAAACGATATGAATCCCGTGATTTCAGCCCTCCCGCTACTTCTAAAAAGAAGAGGCAAAAATCCAAAAAATCCAAACTAAGAAAATTTGTCAAAACCACGTCGCTCATCGCGGCCGCTTTTTTAATACTGTGCGGCGGTTGGTTAGGCTGGAAGCTGTTCCGCGATACCTCGAAAGTATTTGGTAGCAGCAGCAGCTTGCTAGGCTTCTTAAGCGCATCTAAGTTGAAGTGCGAAGATACTGGCCGCTGCAATATCATCTTGGCAGGTAACTCGGCGGACGACCCGTTCCATAATGGCGCCAATCTGACCGACTCGATCATGCTTATCAGTATCGATACTAAAAACGACACCGCTATCATGATGAGCATACCGCGTGATCTATATGTAAATATCCCAGGTAACGGCTATGCCAAAATTAACGAAGCGTATCCGGATGGCCAATCCGAGCACTACAATCAGAACGGCTACGCAAAAGGCGGTATGGGCTTGCTGGAACAAACGGTCTCGGAATCACTTGGCATCGACGTCAGCTATTACGCATTGATTGATTACTCGGCGCTGCGGCAGGCGGTCAATACCGTCGGCGGTGTTCCGGTAAATGTTCAGAGCGAAGATCCGCGCGGCCTGTATGACCCGAGCATCGACTGGAAAACGCACGGTCCGCTCGTCAAATTATCGAATGGCTGGCACACGTTGACCGGCGAACAGGCACTTGATCTGGCCCGGGCCCGGGGTGACGCCTACGGATCATACGGATTTTCAGCCAGTGATTTTGCCCGTACACAAAACCAGCGCGCGTTGATGCTGGCAATTAAAGATAAAGCGATGAGCAACGGCACCTTGGCGAACCCGCTCAAACTCGGCCAATTGTTCGATGCGTTCGGCAATAACGTCCACACCGATCTGAGCACCGGCAACATCCGCCGGCTGTATGATTTATCGAAAGTCATTCCCAGCAACAAGATCAAATCTATCGGCTTGAACAGCGTCACGATCAACGGCCAGAAGGATGTCAGCTTACTGAAAGGCTACACCACTACGACTGGCCAATCTGCTCTGATTCCTACAACCGGCTTGGGTGATTACAGCCAGATCAAACAGTTCTTGCAGCAAGTTATGTCTAATAACGCGCTTGCCAAAGAGGGCGCTAACGTCGTCGTCTTGAATGCCAGCACCACGACCGGCTTGGCAACGGCAGAATCAAACGTTCTATCCAAAAAAGGAATTTATGTCAGCACAACAGCCAACGCGACACCGCATCAGGACACAACATTTATCATCGACAACTCAAGCGGTAAGAACCCGGCTACGCTGAAAGCATTAAAAAATATTTTCGGAATCTCAACCACATCCACAAACGCAAGCCTAACAAAACAATACCCCGACGCTGCATTCATAGTAGTCCTCGGCCAAAACCAACAAATGCCCCAATAATAAATCAAGTACACGCAGTGTACTTTCCTTTATTGCCAGAATTGAAGAAACTGATTTGCAAATGGTGCTCACTGGCTGAATCAAGCCGACACTGTGTCCAATTTTGCTCCTATGGAATTAGAAAAATTGGGCCGACCGGAGGGAGTTGTGTCGGCGCAGCCAGTGAGTGCTATTTGTAAGTCATGTTTCTTCACACTTCTGGCGACTTTTTGGTTACTTTTTCTAGAAAAAGTAATGAATAAATACTGTATTTATACCGGTGGTTTAGTTACTTTATACGGGAAAAAGTAACAGAATTGCGTTAAACGCCGGCAGTAACTTTGCCATTCGGATATTCCGTGGGCAAAACCAATCCGCAGCCAGCAATAACGCCATATTCTTTATCGCCGCCGCGTACAAATGCTCTAAATCTTTCAGGCTCACGGCCATGATCATCCTTGCGTAATTCAGCAGCTGTTAGTGGAGTAATTATATCGAAGACATCATACATCAATTGTGCTTCACCCAGACTTATACCGCCAAGGCCGGATATCAATTCACCATCCAAACAGTCAGCCTGCTGTTCATGTCGCTTATTCAGAGCTGGAACTTTGCTCGGCGGTTCTTCCACGCTACGATATTTTTCCTGCACCGCATGGCCTTCTTCGTGGCCCATAAACAAGATTTTTAGCGCCCGAGCGTTACCACCCTTAGCAACATATTCCGTTTCGAAAGCCTTGTATGATCCGCTAGAAATGTACACCGTATTGTCATCCGGGCAATAATTACCAATACTTTTTGAGTACGCAGTATCAGTATAATTTCCGCATACTTCTCGCTCGCCTGGCTCAATGATACGAAGTCTGACACCGAGTTTTCCAAGGCCGCGCGTAACAGACCAGTAATGCTGGATTGTGTCGAAGGGCTGCTGCCATTCGGCAGTTGGTATTGATGGAGGCGGCGCCGAATCACAGCCAGCAAGAAAACATGACGCAGCCAATGCGCCACCTACCATGCCCATACTTGTCCGCCTGAACATATAATATATTATAGCATTTTTTCATATATTTTTCAACAACTACACGCCGCTTCGAAAATGCCGTAATTTGACAATTTTTAAGTCGTTTTTGACACAAAATCTAATGTAATTGCGTTATACTGATTTCGAAGGGCGAGGGTACATGCTGAAATTTATTAAGATTGCTGGTACCAGGGAAGCGGCGGAAATAATTTCCGACCGTATATTTAAAGAGCTCGATGCAGGCAAAAAAGTACTTTGGCTGCTATCCGGCGGTGGCAATATAACAATCCAGGTCGAAGCCATGAAATTACTTCCCGAAGATCTTGTGCAAAACTTGGTAATCATGTTTAGCGACGAGCGCTATGGCTCGCCGGGTCACAAGGATTCCAATTACAAGCAACTGCTAGACGCTGGTTTTTCACCCGGAAAGGCGTTATTACAGCCGACACTTGTCGAAGGAGACAATTCTTTGTTTGCGGCCAGAGCGCGGTACGGAAAAGTGCTTGATACTGCAATCAATGCCGCAGATGCAGTCATAACGCAGCTCGGTATGGGCACTGACGGTCACATTTCCGGAATACTGCCCCATTCGGCAGCTACCACTGCGACAGGCATCATGTTCGACTATAAATCGGAAGAGTTTGATCGGATTACCATGACATTCGAATCACTTCGCCGCTCAACTGTGATTTACGCATTCGTGTTCGGCGCGGGCAAGCTTGAACAACTCACCAAATTGCACGACCAAGCGCTGCCGTTGGACGTCCAGCCAGCGCAATTCCTTAAGACAATGCCAGAATCGTACGTATACAATGATCAAATAGAAGGAGAATAATTCATGAAAATCGCTATTCACGGATTGGGCCGCATGGGGATGCAGATTGCCGAGAAACTCGTACAAGATGGACACGAAGTTATCGCCCACAACCGCAGCCCGGAACCGATTGACCATGCTGCATCATTCGGTGCCAAGCCAGCTAAATCAAAACAGGATGTATTGGATGCATTTAAGGGCGAGCGGCTAGTGGTATGGATAATGCTGCCGGCAGATGTCGTAGAAAGTGAACTGAACGCATGGCTTGATGTCGCACCGAAAGGCAGTTTGATCGTCGATGGCGGCAATACCGATTTCCGCATGACGCAAAAACACGCCGAGCTAGTTAAACAGCGCGGCTCAACATTGCTAGACGTTGGCACCAGTGGCGGCATCATGGGTACGGAAAACGGTTTTTGCATGATGGCCGGCGGTGAAGAAAACGAAAT
>DATIJK010000030.1:0-13953 GCA_035478715.1 Saccharimonadales bacterium (SeqCode) | reverse complement strand
TCCGGTTCTGCCGGCTGCGGAGCAGGTTCTTGAACTTGTGCGTTGGGCTTGACGGCCGCTGAGCTGACGGCTACTTTTGCTGGTTTGGATACTGGCACTGGCTCTGGTTCTGGTTCTTCCAGGAATTCATCTGCTTCCGGTTCTTCAACCTCATCTGCGGCTGCGACCGCAGTTTTTTCGGGTGCCGGCTCGTTGTTCACTTCATCCATCGACAAGTCATCAGTACTTTCTTCAGACTCCTCGGGAGCTGTAATCTTGATTGCTTTTGTCGCTTTTTTATCAGTCTTCGCAACCGGCTTATCAAGTACTTCCACATTTTCGACATTATCCACGGCGGCATCATCAAAACTGGTTATTTTGATGGATTTGGCTGGTTTTGATTTAGCGGGCGGGTCAACTGAAACCGCGTCTTCAGATGTTTCATCAGGACCGGATATTTTGATACGTTTAGATGGACCGCTTGTAGCGCCCACATTTTTATCCATAAGCTAGATTATACAGCGACTTGTGCAAAAATTAATCTCTTATTGCTAACGTGAAGCATTGGCGCCAGAGTAGAGACGCTCCGCATAATGCTGAATGTAACAACCGTCAGCCGTCACTGTTTGCTTTCCCACCCTGAAGCCTAATTTCAGAAATGCCCTTCTAGAAGCAATATTTCCTTCTAGAATCCAAGCGTCGACTTGGGGAACCTCGATTCTGAATAATTCCCCTGTCAAAGTTTGGATTGCTGCAGTAGCATGTCCCAGTCTTAATTTCTCAGCGCCTATCCATACCCATATTTGCGGGAACATTGTATCTGTGTACCTATGTCCTGCGCACCCGACAATTTCATCTTCGGCCCAAATGCCATACTTAGAAGTGGGATAAGGAATGTCATCGTCGGAGGTTCCTTCTATCCAACTTCGAGTCGCGCTTGATGAGGCGCAATATTCAGGCATGTCCTCACCGACTCTCGAGAAATGCATCGTATCAAAATTTACCAGCTCGCGGATTAGCTCGCCATGCTCCTCCATCGCCGCCCGCAAAACAACATTGCCATACCCTGCATCAATCACATCACGCATTGAAGGTGCGGCCAACACTTCCGTCATACTTTAATTCTATAATATTATTCGGTTTTTGCTAACACGCGAGCCGGTGCACCGTCTTGTTCAAGTTTTATCGGAAGCGCGTAGAGTTCAAATTTCTTACCTGCAAGCGGTGCTAGATTTGTTAGATTTTCAATCAGTAAAATGTCGGCGCCGAGCAGTGCTTTGTGTACCGGAAAATCTTCTTCATTATCAAAACTGCCGGTATCTACTCCTACCATCGGAACTTTTTTGTCGATTAGTAGTTTGATTGTCGCTTCGTCTGGCACGAGATATTCATGCCAGTATTTTTCATCAGTAAAATAATCGCTCGCGCCGGTGTAAAAAAGTATGCCAAGCCCATCATCCGTAATTTCTTCAGCGATTTTCGCAGCGTCAAATCCGTTACGCACATCAATGCAAACTGCCGGAACGACAAATCTATCAACCGGATACTCTTTCAACCCTTTGCCACCATCAATCATGTGCTCGGGGGCGTCCATGTGGGTGCCATTGTGCGTTCCCATGGTCAATAAATGATCGCAAAAACTATCTTTTTGGATCGTGCCAGCCGGCTCAATTTTGACTTTCGGATCGCCCGGGTAAACGGGAGTATCTTCGTTCAATGTTTGCGTAAGGTCGTACAACATGACGTAATTGTATCAGATTACGCTATTTCTTTGTGCTGCTCTGGGTTCCAGGCTGGCGTGCACGGCATGAAAATCGTCAGCTTTTTGCCTTCGAAAAAGTACGGTTCGCCAGCTGGAATTAGTGCCGCGTCGCCCTCGGCAAGATTAACCGAATCCGTGGTTGTTGTCAGTGAACCAGTACCCGATACTACGTAGACTGCCTCTTTGCATTTTTCGTTCACGACAAATCCGGATTCCGGATACCGCCCATCGACTATGCCGACTGCCCCGTTAATATCCGGGTCTTCAAACGGATACTCCAATCCCCAGCAGGTCTTACTATTTTGAAACTTGATTGCGGAACTTTTGGGTACGTATTTCATCTAGCAATTGTACCAAAACACAAATTACTCAAAATAACACCTCTCAAGGTGAGACCTTATTAAAGAATGTTTTATGGAAAGTAAAAGGCGGTCGTGGTATGGCCGCCTCTCATTTTTCGTGTGGGTACTATGTTAGTATTTATATTACTGGGCGCTAATCGAAAGGTTAGCGCTCGTGCTTTTGTAAGTGATCGTTTAAAACTTCGAGCAGCTTCTTGGCGTGTTCGAACGACATGCCCACGCTGCTGACTACGAAATGCTGCTCAGGGCCGACCCGCCGCGCGAAATCCACCACCAATCCGAAATCGTTTGAATTGATGAAAATCGAATCAGTGTAAAGTGTCGGCTTGCTCGGATCAATATTGACACTCGCTGCCTGGCCCTGTTTGGCCGGTAACATAGAATCTTCGTCCATAAGCGTCTCCTTCCCCCCATGGTGCTCCGCCGTGACGAGCTCGCCAGTGAACCCGGCCAGCGACCACAAACGTTGCGCCGTTACCCTCGTGACAGAAAAATGAGCGATTAATGACATGAAGAGCTGTTCGGACGGCCGGTCCTGCCCAAGTTCGATCTTGGTCAGATGCGACCGGTCAACCCCGATCGCGGAAGCAGTATCAGCAATGGTCTCCCCGGCATCCTTACGGATCTGCCGGATCTCAGCACCAAATTTAGACTTATGAAAACCCTTCATGTGGGTATTCTCCCACACACCACAACACACTGTCAATCCAAAATGTGGGAATCATCCCACAAATTGATTACAAGTGCTCAGCGACCAATCCATGCCTTGATTCGATGGCGCTTCAGTAAGGCAAGAATCGACAGTACAAGTATCGTTAACGACACATAAGTCCACGACCAGCCAAATGCGAGTGCGGCATAAAACCAAACAATTCCAATCCAAGCTAAGAAAATGCAAACAACCGAGATTGCCGTGCGCCATGAAAGATCTACTTTAATATGGAATAGCTTATCTGGAGATCTGCCTATTAATAGTCCGCCCCCTAATACAATTAACACTAAAAACCACGAAATATTGCCTGTAAAACCTAGGCTTAGTAAACCAAATAGCACAATCGAAGAATCGGCTAAAGGATCAAGTTTCTCTCCAAACACACTTTTAGCGTCAAGCTTTATTGCCGCCAGTCCATCAAAAAAATCTGTCAGTAAAGCAATGACTATCAACCAGAATGCGAATACCCATACCCCGCGCATGGCAGCTGCAAATGCTGCAATTGCTAGTACCATCCTAGAAATCGTTATGGCATTGGGCAACCACTTTAACCTGCTTTTAAATTTCGATTTTGTTGCCATACAATTAAGCCATCAGCTTGAATTGTATTACGGAGCCAAACGGTTGATGTCTCGGGGGAATAGGGTGGCTTCTTTTACGTTGCTTAGCCCTATGAATTTTTCGGTTAACCGCTCCAGGCCCATGCCGAAGCCACCGTGTGGTGGCATGCCTGATTGCATAGCTGTCAGCAGCGGTTTAAAACCTGGGTCTTCCGGGTTTCCGCCGGCTTTTTCTTTCAATTGTTTCAGTACTATGTCGTGTTGATTCTCACGCATCGAGCCCGTGACGATCTCTATGCCGCGGAACAGCAGATCGACGCGGTCGGCGAGTTCCGGATTGTCCGGTTGTGCTTTGTGATAGAACTTCATCTCGCTGGCTGGCCAATCAGTAACGAAAACAGCTTCACTGCCCAGATTCTTGGCCGCATAATCGCAGGCCCAGCGCTCTTCATCAGGCCGCAGATCTTTTTCGTCAATTGAATTCTGACCGGTTTCCTTACTGTATTTTTCGTGGATTTCGCTCATGCTCATCGAAGGGATTTCTTTGGGCAGCACCGGTTTTGCAGCTTTGAGTAGCTCAAGTTCTGCTTTGCAATTTTCCCAGATGTAATCGTTGACATAATTCATTAGGCCACTAAGAAGCGATTTGAGGTCCTCGATCGTAATGAATCCGAATTCAGCATCAACCGAAACATACTCGGTCATATGCCGGCTTGTCGCGCTTGGTTCAGCACGGAAAACCGGGGCAATTTCGAACACCCGCTCGAAAACGCCGACCAGGATCTGTTTATAGAACTGCGGACTTTGCGCGAGCGTTGCTTCCCTGCCGAAATAATCGATTTTAAAGACTTCTGCGCCGCCCTCTGTTGCTGCTGCTAGTAATTTCGGCGTCCTGACTTCGGTGAAATCCTGTTCGTAAAAATATTCGCGCAAAGCATGTGTGATTGCGGATTGAACTTTGAAAATCGCTGTTTCCTGCAAGTTTCGCAAACCGATGGCGCGATACTCAAACAGCGTATCAAGGTTATCCGGTTTGTGGCTTAAAGGTTTGTCGATTTCTATCGGCGGTTCATCTTCGACCGGGACTAGAACTTCAAGCGTTACATCGTGAAGTTCCACTCCTCCGGGTGCCCGTGGCTCATCGGCAACGCTACCTTCAATGCGCAGGATTGTGCCGATCTGCATACCGCGCAGCTTTTCAACTTCGTTTTTATCTTTGATGACTACCTGCGTCAGACCTTTGCGGTCGCGCACGTTTATGAATGTCAGGCCGCCGAGCAGGCGCTTCTTGTGCAGCCAGCCCTCGATGATTACTTTGTCGCCCACATGTGATTTGAGATCAGAACTAAGAATACGCATCATGTTTCCTCTGGTTAAAGTTTCTGGCTAGTGAGGTCGAATTCACGAAGAGCAGCGCCGGCTGCATTCCGCCGACCAGATATTCATGTTCCGATTACCACAAAAACTCATTATTCCTATCATATCACTGTTTTAACTCCATACGGGCACCCATTATAACACCGGCAAGACGTTCAAATAACGAATAATCCTCTTCTGACTTGCCCCACCCGCCGCGGTCAATGACCCACGCCGCGCCATATGCCGTATCGACGGGACTTACATAAGTGTCGTAATCAACCTGGCGGACACCGCCTCCATGCCATCGGCGCCGATCCGCTAGCACTTCATACGTTTCCGCATGAATTACCAGGCTTTTTGGTTTGTCTTCGCTTTGGTAATCAACGACGGTTTGGCGGTCAACGATCAACCACCCCTTATAGCTTGGATGCGGCGGGTTCATAAACACGTAACCGTCTCTGATAGTCGCTTCATCCGTAGTCTGTGCTTCAGTCGCGCAAAGCAGGGGTGTTATCAGCGCTTTAAAACTTCCGACCACATATGGTACCGGGTACTGGGGATAAGCGTACAAACCGTCGAAAGAGCTTGTCGCCATTTTAGACATTTTTACGGCGCTGCCACCCAACCAATGAGGCAAATGCGGATAGCGCGAGAGTAAGCGCATTTGTTTCGTAAGTTCGAAGGCTTGGTGACTAAGAATCGCCGGCATATCCGGTCGTGTATCGGGGAGCGCGTCAAACGCTTGCTGTTCAATCCCCAGACTTTCGCGCGCCCTGTTTACGATTTCTTCATCACGCAAAACACTAGCCTGTTGCAACCGCGCAGCTAAACTGCGCACATACTCTTCATCCGGCACCTCTGCACTCATAGTCTGAATACTATAACATCATTGTCGATAAAAGCAATTGTTACCGCTATCCTGCGACTTGAACTTAATTATTCCGAGGGTCGAATTGTAAAGCACCCAATCCAATCACACCAAGCTGCATTTTCAACCCCAATGCGACGGGAGCTGTAGAGCCTACCTCCAAGTCAGGTCTTCCAAAAAGATAGCCCGAATAACCCAGGGTGGCACCTTGAAATCCTTGCACACCATACGGCCAGGGCGAATTTGATACCCTTGTCCCCTCATTTACGGAGGTTTTTGCCGGTACGATTATGCGAGAGAAGGATGTTTCCCAGCTATCTTCAGCACCTGGCGGCGTAACATGGTGCCTTACGGTTAGCACTTGATCATCGTCTCTACCGAATTTTTTATCTGGAATCCTAAATGAATAGCTATCGAGTGCGGGAATTGATTCACCCACATCTATCCAGGCCAGTAGGATTTGTGTGGTGAAATACGAAGGGACAATATCTAATGCGCTGCAATGACCATGCATGACCTCAACCGGTGACTGCCAAATAACTTGTGACATGACCGGGTGCCTACCGAGCCAACGTACCCGCCGGATCATTTTTTTTGATGCCCAACCCAACACTTCCTGCTCCGAAGACAGCCCCCATGGCGCTGCGAGCTTCATCAAGGCATCTGCAGCCGCTAATATCACCTGTTTTCTTTGTTCGCCTGTCTGGGGAGGTGTTTTATTTAGTCTTTCTTGTACTGCTGCGTTTCCTTTAGACACATCGCAATACTAGCATTGGAAAAATTTATTCGCAAAGGGTTATTTTACAATGCTTTGTCGGTTATTTCGTCTGGTTCGGGGTCTTTTTTTTCGGGTTTTAGTTCTGCGGGTTCTTCGTGGTCTTTTTTGTGGGCTTTGTGTTCGTGGCGGGCGTGATCGGCGGCTACCGCGCGGAGGTCGTCATATGAATCAAATTCGTCGACAATCTTGCATCCTAATATCTGTTCGATGATGTCTTCTATGGTGATGATGCCGACATATTCTTCGAATTTATCTACAACTATAAATAGATGGTGCTTGGTTTTCAGAAATGCATGCAAAACCTGCTCAAGCGGATATTCTTCGTGCACGTAAAAGACAGCCTGCTCCATCACATCTTTGACTTTGCCAGTGTGCTTCAAATCTATTAAGTCACGAATGTAAAGGGTGCCGACAAAGTTATCCGGCTTTTCATGGAACACCGGAAAACGCGAAAAACCGCTGTCATGCAGATCGCGGATCAGCACCGGCCCGACAGAATCTTCCGCCGAAATGGAGCGGACGACCCGGCGCGGTACCATGCATTCATACACCGCTTTGTCGCCGTACGTCAATGCGCTGATCAACAAATCGAGTTGTTCCTGCGGAATACGGCTGTCGGATTGCTCTTTCTGTTGTTCGAGCAATCGCAGTAAATCATCTCGTTCATACAAGCCGGAATGCATCGATACCTGATGTTTGTTTAAGAACGACGACACACGTTTTAATAGTGGACGCGATATTTCAAGCACCCATATTAATAAGGGCGTTACCAGTACAACCACTTTGGGGCTGATTTTTGCCAACCCGGCGTCTGGCATCCAGGCGTACGCAAGTCCGATTGCAAGCGCTTCAACGATAAACGCCAATATCGATGGAGCGATAGCGCTCAAAAGCGCAAAACTTAGTAGCAGACATACCGCTATTAGCAGCCACAGAATTATTTCCAGATCAGTTCCGTATGCTGCTGCCCGATATAAAGACTTTGCCAGCGGCTCGGCGGAACGCGCCTGGCGCTTCAATTCTCGTAGCGGCACGAATCGATACGACTGCCGCAGCGCCAGGACGGCGACCGCCAGCAAAAGAAAGGCGATCGCCAAAATAAACGTAAGCATGCACTAATCTTACGATTATGGCTACAATTTGCAAAGTGTCGTTTGTTAGAAATGTGTCTACGTTTTGGGTTGCAGCGCCAGACAACCGGCATCAACACTGTCGTCTACGGTCGGAATCGAATTTGTCGGCGGATCCTGGAAATCCTGTTTGGCCGAATGCGCGACTTTGATCTGCGTTGCATTAGCAGAAAGCGTTAGAACACCGGATACAGCTGACTCATATTTGCCCGAGATTGCCTGAAACACCAGATTTGGATCAGTATCAGCGGTGGTTGCCAGTGTCGTGCCAGAGCTATCTTGCAATAAATAATGTAAGGTCCGGTTTGTAGCACCGGGGTTGGCGCTATCGTCTTTGCCTATTGCCCAATAGTTATACGTGCCGGCCGGAATTGGAGTTGAAGGCGTGAATGGGTTTAGCGAAACCGGATGCTGGAATGTTTTGGGCGGATTATGGAACCACCAGACATGGAATGATACCGGTGTATACGGCAAACCGTCGGAGCCGGTCACATTGTCTGTCGTTGCAAGCGAGAAAAAATTGTAATAGTACGGTTCTGTCGAGATTGCCGGGTCTGCACAACTTGCAAACGGTGGCAAGGAAATGGCTGCCGCTGGCGCAATCCTATAAACCAAGTTTACCTGGTCGCGGTTGCCCCGAGTACTATCCCAACGCGCAGAAAAATGAAAGATATTTTGGCTGCTATCATAATAAGCTGCGATATTGTATAGACTGTTAAAATTTTGGCATTGCGATGGATATGCAGAGAAATCATCGCTGCTAAGATCCGGCAATGTGGTAAAACTGAATGCGTCGACGTTACCGCCAGTATCGATACAAAACGGATTCGTCCCGTAAATCGCGGACGTCGAATCAGTACTCTTTTCGCGGACATTATCTACTTGCCCCTGCAATATTTGCAGTGCTTCGGAATGCTCCTGCGAATCTCGGACTCCCAGCCGGCTCGTCCTGGTCACCGTGAAAGCCCCCCCAAGAACGGTGCTGATAATCGCCAGACTAATAAGTACTTCAACGAGTGTGTCGCCTTTATTGTCACGGATACGTGTTACGCGTTGCCGCAGATATTCCATGAATCCCACCGGACAATTAGTTTATATAATGAATAATATGCTAATGGTTGGGGCACCACAAGACTTATCTTCAGCAATTCGCCAGACTGACTGTTTACAATGCGTGGTATACTTGGCAATGTATCAACAAGGGAGTGTTAATTTCCATGGATAAAAAATTTCTTGCTATTCTGGGTATTATCGCCGTCATCGTAGTTGGCGCAATCTGGGTAACAAACAATAAAAAAGCTAGCGCGCCGACCGGCAATGCAAAGCCATCACAACACGTTACCGGCAGCACGTCTACTGGGGTCAAACTGGTCGAATACGGCGATTACCAGTGTCCGTACTGTGGCCAATATTACCCGATCGTCAAACAAGTTGTCACTGAATACCAGAACCAGATTCAATTCCAATTCCGCAATTTACCACTCGTATCGCTCCACCCTAATGCATTCGCAGCTGCCCGTGCCGCCGAAGCTGCCGGCCTGCAGAATAAATATTGGGAAATGCACGACATGCTGTACGAAAACCAGAGTGCCTGGTCTGATAGCGGCAGCCCTGCATCGATTTTTAACGAATACGCGAAAGCATTAAAACTGAACGTAAACAAATTCAAAACCGACTATTCGAGCGATTTGGTAAACAATACTATCAACGCCGACCTGGCTGAATTCAACAAAACCAAGGCCGAAATGGCAACGCCTACATTCTTCATTGACGGAACAAAAATCCAGCCGACGCAAAGCGTAGAGAGTTTCGAGAAAATCATAAACGAAGCCATCAAACAGAATGGCCACACCCCGCAGCCAGTCAAATCCAGCCCGTCATCAACGACTACACCTAGCCCAAGCCCAGCTTCAAACACTGCTCCTCAGAGCAAACAATAGATAAAGCTAGTAGCACTAAGCTGATAGCCAATAGTAAATTACTAAGGACTACCAGCTATAAGCTATCGGCTTTTTTTCTTGGCTTTCGCCTGAACTTTTGGAGCAGGTTTGCGATTGTTCGCAATACTCAACCCGACTGAAACACCTAAAACAAACACCGCTAAACCGATAAGCATGAACGGAATAGCACTAATAGTGTAAGTTTGCACAATAGCTCCTTACGAAAAATTATTTTTCTAGTAGCTAAGGAACTGCTGCCAAGCCGGCCGGCGGACTTTTACCGCTACATTAGCAGGCTTTGACGATAGTATTTTTATTTTGATTGGCATTTTAGCCTCCCTAAGCCGCACCCTGTTAAATTAATACAAAACAGAACACTGCCTTGGTATTTTATTTTTGTTAATTTTTGTCTCACATTGCAGTCTCGCATCTGCCGGTAAGTACTAGCTAATAGTAGACCAACACGCTATTGCTTGTCAAGTTTATGAAAAAGCTTAAAAATTTAAACGCTATTTTTTTGGCCGGCGGAGGTTTCCCGGGGCTAATTCTAGATTTACCAGATATGATTCGCAAAGCGCTGGATGTTTGGACAGTTCATCTGATACACCCTGCACGTAGCTTTCCATGAATTTTTTGGTCTTGGCGCTAATCTTGTCGATGTACTGGTAGTAACTGAATATCAGCGCACCGCCGCAATCCATACCAGTCAGCGGATAAACCGCGCTGCTGGCAATACCGGCATTTGCTTGATTGATCCGCGATTGCGCTGGTGTGAGTGATGGGATAAACAGGTCCTTCCAGTCGGTGGTCATTGCAGGCCTTCCATTACGGATTACTTGGGCGATCAGGTTTTTTCTGGAATTCGTCGGTATCACGATGTCCTGAAACTTTTTGACGGAAACTTTCTTAGCAGCCTCCGCCATATCATTATTAGTCAGCGCCACCCGGTAAATCTGCTTGGACTTGGAATCGGCCAGCAGCAAAACGATAATCCCCAAAAACATCAGTGCAGCATCAACCTGGAACTGGAATGGCGCATTGACGATGGTCGCAAACAGATCGCTTTCAGCGGCTTCGTGCAGCATCTGAATCAATTGCTGTTGCATATGTTTCTAGTATAACAACTTCGCCAACAGATGGTACTATTATAGATGCTAAAATAATTACTTCTTATGCCGGAAACTTTGGGGCCACAACCTAGCATTTATGACGCACGTGATAATATGCGCGAAGCGATATCTGGCGGCCTAGAGCTTGCAGGGCCAAGGCGACGTTGTTTCGACCAAGTAGTTTTGGACTCCGTAGGTACAGCAACCTACCTGGGACGATTGGTCGATGAAACATTCAAGTTGTGCCCAGAGCTTGGGCCATCGGAAGTACAAACCAGGCTACGTCGCTATTTCGCATATGCCATGATGGACACGCAATTGGGCGCTTTCCCAAGTGGTTTTCCGGAAGAATTTACTACTGAATCAAAAATTCGCGAAGGCATCGAATTTATAACTTCAGACAGGATTCGCCGCAGCGTCTTCGAATTGAATGTCATGTTCATGAATCTGCAAAGCAACCTATCCGATAGATACAAAGGCTTGAAACTCGCGCTACTGCTCGGAAAGTTTGCCGGGCGATTATGTGTCGACCCTGGCGGAGCGTGCAACATCCTTGATGTCGGCACTAGCACTCTTCTTGGGCCGAAACACTTATTAGGCGGCCCGCAAAGGTTCGCGTTAGGCCTACCGGATTTTGTACTTCCGAGGCACTTAAGAAGCGCCGCTTACCCGGAAGGCAAGCCGGGAGTAGCGGGTGCGTTCATGAACGCAGTGCACCGTTTACTTCAACAGGAATTGGACATTGATAAGTTCGTCGGAATGGACGAATTTCATCCCAGGGAATCTGCAAACCGGGTACGCGCCTGCTCATTTGAACTCGACGAACTGGATGATCCTGACAGAGTTGGTCTTTTTGATGCGTTACGAGATTTTAGTTCGCCCAGACTCGGCTTCTACCGAGGTGATTTTGCCGATTTCGAGATGGAAGACTTCAAAGATAAAAATCCTGGGTTCGAACCGGATGTTATATTTTTCTCGAGTTCATTGTACGAAACCCGGGGTGACGAAGCACGCCAGAAGATGATCGAAAAGGCGCTAAAAATTGCAAAACTATACGTCGTCGTACAAGACTATCTTGTTGTAGAAAATGGAAAAGTAATCATTCGCAGCAACTGGCGCGACAATCGGCTCCCCTACCGGACAGCGATCGTTGACGCGCAAGGCGCCCATGAAATAGCCAGATGGTCCGATTCACGCGTAATGCGAATGGCGCCAGCAAACGGTAAAATTGCTGCTGCGTCTGGCGGCGCAGTTTCTATGACGAACATGCTTCGGGCACATGTTTCTAAAGAAGACATCGAACGATTCGCGCACGAAGATATTGTGTCCGTCCCTCCGCATCTGGTTACTTCCCGCGCAGCTTAACTGTCAGCGCGATCCCCCTTGTTCTTAACGGCGTGTTCGATGGATACGTACAGCCAGTTATCTTTGGCGTACGCTTGTACACTTTGTAACAAACCGTGCGCTTGTGTTTGTTTCGCAATGGCGCTGCGGACTTTCGATGATGAAACGTGGGGATCCTGGCTGCGTACTATGTGGAGCTTTTGCGGTTGAAACTCCCATGTCTTAATAATTTTCTTTATATCATGAGGATCGTCATCTGCACGTGTACCCACGAACAATTCGGTTTCGGCCATTAGTATGTCGAAATTCGACCACTCCGGCATATTTATTAACACATCAGACCCGACTAGCATCACCAGATTTTCTGATTTCAGCTTTTTCTGAAGTGATGGCAAGGTGCGTTTAATCGTGAATTTCTTGTCTGGGAGTTCCATGACACTCATGTTCTCATATGGCCTGATGGCGCGCTTTATCATGGCTACCCGATGCGCATAATGTTCTTTCGGCGATTTGTGCCACGGCTGCCGTTCGGGCAAAAAGACAACTTTATCGAGTTTTGCCTCTGTAATTGCTTGTAGTGCGAAAGAAATGTGCCCCGCGTGGACGGGATCGAACGTCCCTCCATAAATACCAATTCTTGGACTTTTATCCATCTATAGGGCTTCCTTCGCAACAACTTGTTCGCATTTTACACGCCGGACATCGGAAATGCGCATGCTCAGGCTCTATTGGGTAATGTCCGCACCAATCGCAAAACAGCAGCGGCGACTTCTCATCAACCATTTCCTGATACGGATCAAACGTTTCGTCCATGTTTATATTCTAATGACTTATTTGATACATTAAAAACTTAAGCCGGATTCGCGAAAGGCATCTTCAACTTTTGCTTCAGCCTCACTTCTACGGTCTGCCCGTTCCGCCGCAGCGGCAATTTTCACCGATCGTCTTTTTCGTCTCTCAGTTTCTTTTGCTGCAGCCCGTTCATCACGTATTTTATGCCCACCGTCGCCTTTGTAGCGCACTCTTCCATTTTTAGTATAGGCTTTGCAATCCCAGCAGCTAAGTACTGCTGCGCATGGATCGCCCCACACCTTCGCGCCGCAAAAGGGGCAAGTCATGCTTTTCTTACCTGAAGACTCTTCAGCCCCACCATCGACGCCACCATACGCTGATTGCGGATTTCCATTCTCGTCAGAATTATTTCCATCATCGCCCAGGGATACTTCAAGGCCACATGCAGAATAGACACGATTGCTTTTTGCTCCTTTAGCACCAAAACCTCCCAGCATATTTTGGAAACTTGAAGCATCGGCAGCATATAAAAAGTCAGGCGATATTTGGACAATTCGTTGTCCGGAAATTGTGTTATTAGACAGTAACGTCATTTCATTTAGATGTAATGCACGCATCATTTCGATTGTTGAATACACCAAAAGTTCATGTAGCACAATCGAATCATCGTCACTAAATTGGTCAATGTTAGCTTTCATATTATTCAGAGCCGTGGCATATCGATCGTTAAAATTGTGTGCATTCGCCGCTAACTGATTGACCAAGCCCCTTACCCCCTCAGTTTGGCGACCTCTGGCAAGCGACTCACAAATATGGATATACGACTCATTGAAAACGCGCTCCATGACTGCACCAAACTGTTTTGTAACATCAACTGTATTAGTGTTCTTTTTATAAGCCGAATTTCCAGCCATATCAGCAATAGTTGTTGCGATACCCTTTGCCTGTTCTTCTGTGAAGTTACCGGTGATCGCATATTTGAGCCAATTATCCGTTATTTCGTCTTCTGGTATTTCGATGCCCAATTGGCCAAAAACTTCAATTAGACGCTTCTTATTCGAGCCATCAAATGACAAAGACCCCGAAATAAGTTCATTGCCATTCATATGATATAGCTGCACGAAACCACGTGTTAAATGAGGCACGTAACCGATCCTGCGCCAATAATCATTTCCGCTTTGAGTTGCCGCTTCTTCTGGGAAAGGACTGATTACAATTCGGGTATTGAAATCGGTCTGTCCCCTAGCCATCTCATCTA
>DATIJK010000029.1:0-55810 GCA_035478715.1 Saccharimonadales bacterium (SeqCode) | reverse complement strand
CAATGAAAAAGCCCCATACAAAGTGGGGCATTTACATTGGAGGGCCCAGTGGGATTATAGCTTCACGCCGGTTCCGCTATTTTCTTATTGGAACACGGAATCGGGTTCTGCATATAATTTCCTCTAATCGAGAAAATTATCGAACCGCATT
Organism: Saccharimonadales bacterium (SeqCode); assembly: GCA_035478715.1. Classification (GTDB taxonomy): domain Bacteria; phylum Patescibacteriota; class Saccharimonadia; order Saccharimonadales; family UBA4665; genus JAICLK01. Next base: position 55,659 of record DATIJK010000029.1, on the reverse strand, counting down.
AACATGCAAATCAAACCGCACGGACTCACCAATGAAAATACCCCAGGCAAGCTGGGGCATCTTCATTGGAGGGCCCAGTGGGATTCGAACCCACGACACGCGGCTTAAAAGGCCGCTGCTCTAACCTGCTGAGCTATGGGCCCATTCGACATTTGACGGATAGGCGGAGTTGAATATCCTTAATGTGGATAACGAACTGCAACGAAGTTACTTTAACAAATTACCCCTGTTTTAGCAAGACTTTCTAAGCAGCTTGGGCGCGTAGTAATTATCGCACCGGGAACGTCATAAAATAAAATAAGCAGATCGGGTTTGACAATGTATGAAAAGTAGTGGCTTAAAGTTGCAAATATAATTATTTATGCTATAATTATTAAATTATGGATAGAGATAGATTTCCAGGACAAGGCGATCGACCCACGCATTTTGGCGCGGAGGAGAATGGCAGGCAAACGCTAGTGGTTCCAGGCAGATTTGAATTAAGCTGGGATGTAGGCATCGTTGACGAGCTAGATTCTGAAGCGCAAATGAAATTTCAACTTGGATTAGTTCGCATCAGATCGCATATGGACAATGAGATCAGTACTGATCCTGAAGAACAAGCGGCGGCAAAAGCAGAACGTGGATTTGACCTTCATTCAGCAGTAGCTGATGTGTTTGGCGTCGCAGGCGTGTCAATTGCTTATCCCGATCGTAACACTCGTTATACGAACATAGACGGATCGCATTTTATGCCTGAACCTATTAATCCTGAACTGCCGATGGAACCTCAGAGCCCGTTGGGAGGTATAGCAAATTCGTTAAACCACCCAGATTTACGATAAATTTTGTAATATCGTATAGGTTTCATAGTCGCACTGAGCGGACTAAGCGTAAATTGTCGCCGGTGTATGAACCCCGGTTTGCGTCCAGATTTCGGACATAGGTCTTTTGAACAAATTGCCAGTCAATATGTCTGCCATCACTTCATTTTCGTTACCAGTAAAGTAGTGCGACCGAGTATCGTCTATCTGTTCTACTCCTATCCATACTTCATGGGCCAACAAGGCACGAGTGGCCGCAAGCAGGGCGGAGTGAGGCTGTTTTGAATAGTAGTCAACACCCCTATCAAGCCGATCATCAACCCGTACACTTTTTATCCATGCGCCGCCACCGTGAATGGCAAATGCGTTTAAAAGTTCGGCGAACATCTTTGGCGGATCAAGTGAACTAGTTTCTGCCAAATGGTCATTACTGACGGCTATTAATCTATCGTTGGGAGTCAAGCCCGGCATAACAAGTTTTGGCGGTTCATAATGACCTTTCAGGGCGGCAGCCACCATAGCTAATTCATCCTCATTAGAAATTTTGGACGCGCCACGTGCATCATCGATTGCTTTTCCGGCAAAATTAAACGTCGTTGCTGGATTCCGCGCTGAGGGGTTCACGCATACTAGGAGTTGTTCTTTTCTAAGTTTCAATCCATTCAGTCCGATGCAGGCTGCTGTTGTGCCCGCCGATAGGACTACAACTAGATCACATTTGAGTGCGGGTTGTGCACGTTCCGCTTGAATATCTACGGGCGGTATGACAGATAATCTGTCATCGATCACGTCGATCAAAGCGGGCACTACTATTTTATCTTGCTCGAATCCGGCCATTAAGGCCTGTCGCACAAACGCTGCTGCCAAAGGAAAGTCAGGAGGCATGCCTAAACCAGTTATAAGACCTACGGATTCCGGGGCAAATTTAACCATGACTGAGCCTCCAGCAGTTTTAATTAAGTTCTGAAAATACCACCAAATTGCGCTGCTGGCAACATTAAATCTTCAGGTAGATTGGTTTCTTGCTAGAATCAAACTATGAAACCCGAAAAATATTTATTTAACAAACGGCAGTTAATTTTTCAGGAATTATTCATCGGAACGCTAATATACGTAGTCGTCTTGGGATTTTTTGAAGAATATACGAACTACGTGTACTCGCAAGGCTTTACGGCGATTTTCCTGGGTTCGGTCGTGCTGGAAATCCTCACGTTCCTGGTTTTCAAAATAGAACATCGCGTTATCAATTTGTTCAAGCCTCACAAAGAAAAGTTGTACCGGATCCTCATGGTCGCCTGCGTCTGGCTGATCATGATCGTTTCGAAATTTCTTTTCGTTTTGGCACTCGACTTGATATTCGGCGATTACATAAAAGTTAAAGGATTTTTCGGCATCCTGGGTGTCGTCATTTCTGTAACGATAATACAAAAACTAGCCTACAAAATATTTAATATATTGGGCGACGGCTAAGCACTCTTATTGCTACAATTTAATTATGAAGCAACCTATTCTTTATCAACGAGTTGAAGCTACAGTAGTTTTTATTGCAACAATATTTTTCTATATTCATCTGCACTTTAATGTACTTTTGCTCATTTTACTTATATTGTCGGTTGATGTCTTTGCACTTGGGTACACGACAAAAAACAACAGGATCGGTGCTCATATATACAACATTGGTCATAGTTTTATAATCCCGCCCGTTTTACTAGTTTTGGGCACGTTGCTGCATAATAATATTTTCATTGGCGGCGGTCTGATATGGATCGCCCACATCACGATGGATAGAATGTTAGGCTATGGGCTTAAATATGAGACTGACTTCAAGGATACGCATCTTGGGCAAATAGGCAAGACCGACACCAACGAAAAGAAGTAATTCTAATCAGATCTTTTTATGCCAGTGATTTCCCATGCCCGTGCCAGCGCGCCAGCGTACAGGATGATAATCGATAGGATCAAGTAATTGAACATCGTTTGGCTTTGTGGGTTGTGCAGCAACCCAATGCAGCAGATAAGTTCCAGGACATAGGCGCCAACTGCCAAAATGCCGATTCTCGTCGGTGTGTTACGTCCGGTTTTTTCGCGGTCCATAGTCTGCGGTAGTAATCTCACCGAAACGACTATACCTAGCAGGGCCATGATAGCCCCGACAAGCGCGAAGTTATGCGGATCCGGTAACAGCCCTAATAACGAAACAAAAAATATGTTTATCAATTGCGAAAACGAACTATTTGCTAAAATCCGCCGCCACGATTTAACTTTTTCATCAACATTCCCGCTGTCGATGAACGATAACGCTACGAACAATAATCCGATGAATGCCGCAGACGCTCCGGCGCTGGCCGCAAAAAATGCGCGGTAACCTTCAATCATGAATCCATAGTAGCATTTCCGGTAGCCAATAAAATTTTCTTTGGTATATTTATTGCATGAACAAAGCATTTCTGTTCGATCTCGATGGTGTATTAATTAATGACGAGGCGATTTGGGAAGAGCGGAAACAGCGGATGTACCCTGAACTTTTTGGAAAAGACGTCCATAAGAAATTGGGCTCGACACTTGGCAGCAATATCGATGACATTTATGCACGGGCCACTGCTGCCGGTACTGACGTCAGCAAAGAAAAATTCGTAAATGAATTCTATAAGCTAGCCGGTGACGTTTACAGTACTGCTCCGATTCCGGACGGCACTGCGGAATTAGCTGAGGAACTAGTTTCGATGGGGTACAAGTTGGGCGTCGTTTCTGCGTCTCCTCTCTCATGGATCACTACGGTCACAAAACGTTTACCGTTCGAGAATGATATCGAACTGATAATTTCGCTGATGGAACGAGATGACCTGAAGCATAAACCGCATCCGGACGGATACCTTGAAGCGATGAAAGCACTGGGCTCCTCTCCGGAAACCACAATCATTCTTGAAGATTCAAATCCTGGAATCGAATCAGCGAAAGCGTCGGGCTCATTCACCATCGGCCTTAAACAAAACCTTGCCCCGGCTTATGTTCAGGAAGGCGCCGACGCGTACGCCGATACCATGATCGACGTAATTGAATTGGTGAAGTCGCGTCATTGAGATTTTTACTCTTACCTGTTTTGAGGACGCAGTAGTTGCTATGATAACTGCATGAAATTCACGATGTACCCAGCAATAAGTCTAGACGGGTTCATTGCCAAGTTGGACGGCGAAAGCTACTCTTGGGTCAATCCTGCGGATGAAGATCGTTATCGGAAAGCGGTTGAACGGTGCGGATGCATAGTAACGGGTCGAAAAACGTTTGAAGAATACAGGGAAGATTTCGACAATTACGTTAAAAAACAAATCACTGTTTTCGTATGCACGTCTAACAAAAATGTCAGAGATGAAGCACATATAAAATACCTGAACGGAACTGCTGGTGAAATGGCTGATAAAATCAAAAATAATTATCCGTTCGTTGAGTTAATAGTTTGTGGAGGCGGGCAAATCAATGGCTTATTCGCGTCTGCCGGCTTAGTGGACGAAATCATCATCAGTATTCAACCTTGTGTGCTTGGCGAAGGCATCCCGCTGTTTGGCTCATATAAACCAAACTTAAAGCTGCAGCTGCTTGCGACAAATCAGGATATCGAAGGCGTTACACAAAATAGTTACAAATTATTGCATAAATAGCCTTAGTTTTTGTTACAATCATTTCATGCGTAAAAATCAAAAAGGTTTTACCGTAGTTGAAGGGCTGATTATTTTGGCTGTCGTCCTGCTTATTGGTGGCATTACTTGGTTCTTTATCGATAAAAATAATTCAGAGTCGCAATCGCCCGATGATGTTTTGGCAATCATAACTAAAGATGCGAATAGTACATTCTCGAATGTAAATTTTGAAAAACAGGATAGTTGGAGCGCAGAGGCGTCAGCAACTGCGTATAACACAGTCCCGGGATATGATTTTAAAGTTTCCAGCGTAGGAAAAGGAATCTGGTTCGTGTTTGACGGCGAAGGCAAACCAAAAACCATCAAGAAATTACTTGTATTCCATAAGACAATTCCGCCGGCCGCAAGTTTAAAGACGGTGCAAGGTTGGGTTGGAAGTGAACTGACCATGAACGGATTTACGACGAAAGATGGCCTAAAATTTACAAAAGGCGGCACTACTTGTGAAATCCTGAATGATCCGGAATCGCTGTTTCCCAACATAATCAACACCGATGCAGAACAAAACTCCAATTTAATGCAAGTTTCTTGTTTTGGGCCGGACGTTCTTCGATCAGCGGCCGCGCAGATGAATCCTTTTGTAGAAGAATATATTATGAACGCAAATCCGAGCGTCCCGGCAAACGATATATCCGCCGGCCCGCTCACCATCAAAAGCCAAAATGGCAGCGGGGTTATCGGTTCTAGCCGCACTGCGGGTTATGATATTGCCGAGATGGTCGTAACTACCAAAACTAAGAAACAAATTGCACTTTATTACGCAAAAAATGCAGACATTGGCACTGGTAAAAATGGCGGCTGGCATTATGTCACACAGGCTAACGACGAATTCGGTTTCAAATGCGGCGACATGAAGGCAAATCCAGACTCGCGCAAAGCCTTCTACGACCAAGTTTGCCTGAGCGCCCAGGGCCAAGTCAGATTAGATACAAACAACCGCGCCTTGCAATAAGCACCAACCATTATCCTTTGACCGATTAAGCTGCCTTTTGAGTCCAGATTCTCGGGTAGCTATCTTTCCGGTCAACGCCGATCCTATAACGGAAATTAATTATTTGGCCGGCTTCAGAAACTTCTAATGCGCCGATTGATTCGGGCGTCGTGATGGCATCCGTTTTAACTGAAGCGACTACCGCCTCATCTTTATTATCGTAAAAACCGCTATAAACTCTCAGCCGTCGGAGTCCCGTGCCACTGCTAGCGAATTTACCTCTTGCTACATTTGCATGATCTAATAGATTAACCGTGCCAGCGTGATGCCAGAGTACGATATCATCTTCCAATGGATCGATTGGCATATCACGGGCGAAAAGTTTTGCGAAAGTCGGTATTACCGTAGTTGCGACTTTACCCAGGGCGGAAGTAATTTTTGGGCCGCTTTCCCATAATAAGGCGGCACCAAAGGTTTCTGTAACTGCCAGATCAACCTTGGGCATTTCGATTGATAACACATCAGCTGCTTCGACGGTAATACGATCCTTAAAACCGAATAGCTCGATGACAAACTGTGCACAGCGTGCTGCTTGCGGGTTAAGCTCGTAAGCAAAAACTTCAGCGTGTGGATGCATGACGGCTGTCGCAACTGCCAATACTGCAGATGAGCCGCAACCGGCATCAATTGCTGATCCGGCTTGCGGGGCACGGTCGATTGCGCGAAGGAAGCCGCTTACCCGCTCTTCTTCCTGTAGAATCGTGCAAGATTTTCCGGCGGGGAACAGGCCAAATGCTGATAAACCTTGCGGCACTAAATCCAGTGGCACATCATTCAATAGCAGGTCCTGTACGAGATACATATAGTCCGAATTTGCAGCATGGTCACCGTGAAGCATGCCAGCAACCACATTTGCGGCAATGTCCCTGCGACCTTGGTCGCTAGATGTAATCAAATCTTCCAGGAGTGTGTACATGAAGTGTTATATTAACATCAAAATTAAAAAATACAATATCTTGGATTGGTAATAATTATTACTGCTTATGCATGCAAAATGTGCAAATTTAGTGTATAGTGCTTGTTTTAAAAGCGCTTATCGATTGGCAAACGCCTATGTTTGAATTTATGTACATGCTTTTTCACAATCGACGGTTTGTAATCGTCGGTTTTATTATTGTTGCCGATCTAATTCTGATGTCGATGCTAGCGACGACAGCACAATCAAAACATGTAAGCGCGGCTCCGAAATCCAATGTTATTGCCACACCAGCGCATTCATATGACAGCCCGAATATTATAACCAATGCGTTTCTTAGGGTGAATGATAGCATCGGCAATGCAGTCAATTCGATAAACGGCACACTGTATGATGGTGTTGCCACGATAGGCGGCGGCGCGGCGCAAGTCGGTTCGGAAGTAAGCCAAGGCGCCCATTCTGTTGCAAGTGTGGCAACCCACGGAGTTAAAGGGGGATTCGGCACCGTCGGGCACGTTATTGGTAGCAGCTTCGTATTTTTCGGCCGGACAGTCATTGGCGGAAGCCTGGTGTTTATTGGACGCGATGTGATCGTAGGCAGCTATGTAGCCGAGTGGCATGCATTAGAAAGCAGTGCGGCATTTACGGGTAATACTATTGGCAGTGCGTTCGGTTTGGTCACGCACGTTACGAATGTCGCTTCTTTTATCAAACCGGCAGAATCGGACAAACAACAGGTGCCGGTTATCGACGAAGGCTATTCAACAATTCCTTTGGCGCAAGCCACGAAGGCACCACTAAAAACGGTCAGTAAAAGTGCTCCTAAGGTCGATGTCAAACCGCAATGGCCGATTCACGGCGCTATAACAACATTATTCGGCGTGCCGGAATTGCCCTACGAAGCGATTCACACAGGACTTGATATCGCGGACGCTACTGCGCCGGGGACCACGCCAATCCGGCCGTTCAAGCCTGGCCGCGTCATTCAAGTGATTCACTCTAGCCTTGGTTTAGGCAATCATGTCGTGGTTGATCATGGCAGCGGCATGACATCCGTATACGGCCATATGAATTCGACAGCAGTCAGTGTCGGCCAATGGGTGGATGAAAAAACGGTGCTGGGTTATGAGGGCGAAACCGGCGTAGCGACAGGTGTTCACTTGCATTTCGAAATCAGGATCAACGGCACTGCAGTAAACCCGCTAAACTATATCCCCGGCCGTCCGTAAATAGCAATAAATTTATCTCGAGGGTCTATCGTAAAACATTACCCTGATGTTTTCGCCGAGCTCTTTATGCAGCGCTTTGATATCATGTATTTCGATACCTTTGCTTGAATACTTTAGGATTCCCATGCGGTCAAACCGCGACATCTCTCGGCTAATTCCTTCGCGGCTAACATTGACCATAGCGGCCAGATCGAACTGGCTTATATGCGGTAAACAGATTGCGTTGCCCCGCTTATCGCCAAACTTTGCCGCTAAAAGAAGTAATCTGTATGCCAACCGTTCGCGCCCATATTTTAACGATAAATTATTGACGGTCGATGAATAGAGCATGAACTGCTCAAGTATTTTTTGCATGACGGCGTACGTCAGATTGACGTTAACTTTCAACTGCGCTTCGAATTTGTCCAGGGGTAGCAGCGTAATCGTACAATCACTGATAGCCTGTACGTAAATAAAGTGCCGCTTCTGGCCGATTATCCATGCTAGCGGGAAAAAATCATCTCTGCCGAAAATCGCTGCGATCGCCTCTTCGCCGCGGGCATTTACGGTATAGGCTTTTACGAAACCGTCTTGGATTACGTGGACATAATCGGTTTCTTCCAAAGGGTTAAGTATTATTGTGCCTTTTTTGTATGGCAGGGTTTTAAGATGTTTTTTTAAGCCGGCCATATCTGGATGGTCAAGGTCAAAGCCAAACATGTTTACCATTGTATACCTATATTAGAAAATAATTATAAATTTATTGCATTTTTATAATTTCAAAATTGATTATATTTCTGCCACGATTGCTTCATTCGGTTGCAATTCTGTAATAACTGTTCCCTGATTAATGGCTGTAGTCGACACAAGTATTTTCTTGATTTTTTGTGCTTGCGAAAGCTGCAGCAGGTTATTTGTGAAATTCAATAACACAAGGATTGTCTGATTTTCAAGAGACCTGGTATATGCAAATACACCTTCACCTAAATTCAGTGAACCGTAAATGCCGTACCGCAATGTCGGCGAAGCGTTCCGGAGTGTTAGCAATTTTCGGTACAAATTAAAAATCGAATTTTCGTCCTTGCCCAAAGCGTCGGCGTTTGCTGATGAAAAATCCTGTGCGACTGGCAACCAAGGATCGACATGTGAAAATCCCGCATTCGCTTCGCCCGACCATTGCATCGGAGAACGCTCCGGGTCGCGTCCAAGACCTATGCCGGGCTCATTTTTCTCTTGCGGGTCCCTGACATTTTCAGGTGACACCGGTACGTCAACCATTCCGAGTTCATCTCCGTAATAAATAAATGGAATGCCGGGCAATGTCAGAAGCATCGTACCTGCGACCTTCGCGGCCGGCCGGCCGATCCGGCTTGCCAAGCGTGGCTGGTCATGGTTCCCCAGGCAATAAATCGGCACAAAACTGTCAAGCAAAATGCTTTGGTACGAATCAATGTGCGACTGGAACTGCGTCGCATCCCAATCCATCAGGATGCCTTCAAAATTAAAAGGTGCGCAAACGCTGGAGTCGAGATTATAATAAAAATCCAGATAGTTATTGAGGTTACCTTGCACGTCGAAGTAGGCTTCTGTAATCATGACTCTATTTCCGTAATTTTTTACGGTTTTCGACAATTCATCCAAATACTTGAACAGGTTCGGACCCGACCTGCTGCGTTTGTGTAATAGCGATGTATATGCAGAGCCAGCCGGATTGGGATTGGGTGGATCATCGCGCAGTTCCGGGTCTTTAGATATGTACAATACTGCATCAACCCGTAAACCATCTGCTCCTAAATTGAGCCAGAAACGCACGTTATCCATCATCGCAGCGCGGACTTCCGGATTGTCCCAGTTCAAATCGGGCTGTTCTTTCAGGAAACTGTGCAGATAAAATTGTTGACGCGTCCGGTCAAATTCCCAAGCCGGTCCGCCGAGCGCACTGAGCCAATTATTTGGATAGCTGTCATCCGGTCCGGGATCTTTCCAGACATACCAATCATGCTTCGGGTTATCACGGGACGACTTCGATTCGACAAACCAGGGGTGTTGGTCTGATGTGTGGTTTGGGACAAAATCTATGATTACTTTCAGATTGCGACTGTGTGCTTCATCAATCAGGCGTTTAAAATCTTCGATTGTGCCGAAAACAGGGTCAACCCCTTGGTAGTCGGAAATATCGTATCCGAAGTCAACCATCGGCGACGGATAGAATGGCGAAAGCCAGATCGCGGTGACACCCAGTGAATCGGGTTTGCCAGCTAAATAGTCTAATTTCGCAATGATTCCCGGCAAATCGCCAACACCATCATTATTTGAGTCTTTGAAACTGCGCGGATAAATCTGGTAAACAACTGCACCGCGGAACCATGGCTGTTTGTCGGCATTCATTAGTTTAACTATAGCAAAGACTATTTGCTTATTGACCGGCGGCTTTAAATGCCACAATTTGCATCACTTCGTCACCGCTCTGAGTCGCGGTCGCGCTATAAGTTCCGACGGAAGTTACCACCCTATCTTCAGCGATATCACCATCAGGATTAGTAATGATTCGTTGCGTATATCCTGTGCCGGGAGCCGTAAACAAACCTGATGTTGCGCCGGCGCCGAACAGCAGCTCCGTCGGTTTTGTGGTAGTGATATTACCACTGGTAACATTGCCTGATCCGGTTGCGGAACTTGTTGCATCTACCGGATTTACGGTATCTATGCCTGAATATTCAAGCACACGGATGTCAGGATATTGCACGGCAGTCGAAAATGTGACAGAAACTATCGCGCTACCTGCCGCTGCAGGGTTGATGTTTTTCGCGTAGTATATTGCTTGGTACATCGAACTGCTATGGGTAAGCGGTGCTGCAAGCTGGTACGTGTTGCCCTTATTGTCAGTCACTGATGTAATTGTTGCGCTTGTCGAATACCAACTTATTGCCACTATGTTTGTGTTTCCGCCGGTTTGTGCTTGGCTATACGGAACGGTTACGGTTGTTTGAGCAGATTGTGGTGTCGCACTATTGACTTGCACGAACGCCGGGGTCGCTGGCGGTGGCGCAGTATTGGTAGTAGTTGCGTTGATTGGTGCGGACTGTGCAGAAACGTTTCCTGCAAAATCGTAGGCAGCCACTGTATACACATATGTGGTATTTTGGTTTAGCCCGTTATCCGTATATGACGTCGTGGTTGTGGTCGCAACCTGTAATCCGTTGCGGTAAACCTTATAGCCTGCTACTCCGACATTATCGGTGCTTGCAGTCCATGAAATACTGGCTGTTGACCCGGTTGTTCCAGGTACTGTTAGTCCGGCTGGTACATTCGGAGCTGTTGTGTCTGGTACCGCATTTCCATCAAGCACTAATACCCAATCGCCGCTGCCTTCAGCGTTCAGCCCAGGCGTAGTGAATTGCTGCGGACCGCTTCCAGTCGCAAAAGGTGATCCGGTAACTGCCCTGAATGTATTATTTGTCGGATCGTACCAGCGGACGTTAATCGGCCCTGCCAACAAATTCAAGTTGACTGTAATTGTCCTTGCGGTCGGTACGTATACGGCACCGAAGGCTCCATCAGGTGTGACCGCTGCCGTGGCATAGTCGTTTTGCAGGACATCATCTTGGGCTGCATCGTATGTCCCGGCGCCGGCAGTGAGGAAGCTGTGGTTTTGATCCGGAACCAGGTTGTACCATTCGCGCGCAGTAAACAGATTTTCCATATATTGCAGTTGCGTGACCCCCGGCGTGTCCAAATGAGCTTGTTCGTCTGCCCAGCTTGTGGCGCAGTCCCATGTATAACAGTTGCCGTACAATTGGCCTGCATTACTGCCGGATGTCGCACTCCAGTATTCCTGTCGTCTCAGCGTCTCATTAGTGGTTGCCGGACCGCCAGTATTATTCTCGAACTCATAGTTGGCCTCTTGCATCATCGTGGGCATCACCGGGGTCTGGTTGTATGCGTGCAGCACTTCGTCATAGGTGGGGAAATAGGTGTATGCGCCGTTAATATTGAGGATGCTGGACCAGCGCTGGTCGTCGAGCGATGAGCTGATCGTTCCATTCAGCTGCAGCGTCTGCAGCTGAATGGCGCCCGCCGACTTAATCCCCTGCGCTATCGAGATGATCTCGTTGTCCTGTACCGGGTCAGACCAGCCGCCGTTGTCGTTGCCGGTGAACCAAACGATGTTCGGCGAGTTTTTGAACAAGTTGCCCAGGTAGGCGCCGAAGTTGAAGTCCTTGGTAGCGCCGTTCGATTGGTATTGCGAGCTCCATCCGGCTGTCTCCATGGCGTCCAGGAAAACGGTTACGCCGTGATTGGCTGCGATATTCACCATGTCTTGCAGGCGCTGGAAATAGACCGGATTCGGCGTTGAAAAGTCATTTGCCGTTGTGAAGGGAGCGATTCCGTCGAAGGTGGAACCATCAGCTCGTCCGCCGGCATACGTATTGCAAAGTACCTGTATCCAGGCTGAATTGACTCCGTGTGCCTGGCGGTCAGCAAAATATGCGTCCATCTGTGATTCGCTCAGATTCACTCCTAGCGAATGTGGAGAATCGCCGACGATCATATACGGGTTGCCATTCTGATCCAGTAAATAGCGGTTGTTCGTACTGACACTCTTTGGGAAAGCGAAGGATGGGCCCGCAAGCGTTGTCCCGCTGGCAGATGTGGACTGGGCTGATTCATTACCAGCTGCATCGACGGCTGATACCGTATAGCTATAGGTCGTATTCGCGGTCAGACTTGAGTCCTGATAATTTGTAACAGTTGTTGTAGTAATCTGCGTTCCATTTCGGAAAATGTGATAACCAGTTACGCCAGTATCATCGGTGCTGGCCGTCCATGAAACAGTAAGTTGCGAGCTAGTCGCGCCGTTTACGCTCAACCCACCCGGTACTGATGGCGGCGTTGTGTCAGGAGCCAAAGTCGTAGCGTTTGCGGCAGTTGATTGAGCAGATTCGTTTCCGGCAGCGTCAACAGCGCTAACAGTGAAACTATAGGCTGTGCTGGCGGCTAACCCTGTATTTTTGTAAGTCGTACCGATTACTGTCGTTACTAAAGTGCTGTTCCGGTACACTTTGTAGCCTGATACGCCGACGTTGTCGGTAGATGCGCTCCAACTTAAATCAATTTCACTCGTTGATACTGCAGTAGCGCTTAAGCCAGCTGGTATGCTTGGCGCAGTCGTGTCGGGCGAAGGTGTAGTTACTTGAATATTTGATGATTGGTTTGATGTATTGCCGGCTGCATCGAATGCTGCTACAGCATATGTGTATGTCGTACCAGCTGATAGGCCAGTATCAACGAAATTCGCAGTTGATGATGTTGCAACTTGCGTGCCATTCCGATAAATCTTATATCCGGTAACCCCCACGTTGTCGGTAGATGCTGTCCATGACAAACTTGCCTGAGTTGACGATGCAGCAGTGCCAGTTAAACCGGTCGGAACGGATGGCGGAGTAGTATCTGGGGTAGATCCTGCTGCTTTAAATGTTGCCATTTGCATCACCCATGCGCCATTTTGTTTCGCACTTGCAGAATATGAACCGATCGCACTGACAATCCTGTCTTCGACAATGTCTGAATCAGGATTTGTAATCAAGCGCTTCGTAAAACTTGTGCCAGCTGCAGTAAATGCTCCGGAAGTATCCCCGGCTCCGAAAATCAACTCGTTACTGAATGCGGTCGTCGCTGATGCGGTTGTCGCGGTGCCGGCCGTGCCGGTCGCTGACAGCGTCTTGTCCAGAGGATTTGCCGTGTCAAGACCGCTATATTCTGAAGCACGCAAATCTACAAATTGCGCCGGCGAATTAAATGTAACGGTAACAGTATTGCCATTTGCGGCTGCAGCCGTAATATTTTTTGCATAATATATAGCCTGGCTTTGCGATGATCCGCGTGTCGTGGGAGCGGCGACCGCGTACACATTGCCTTTGCTATCAGTAACATTCGTAATATTAGAAGTCGTATCGCCCCAACCAATCGCCAGAATGTTCGTATCGCCAGCAACCTGCGCCTTGCTATATATGACAGATACAGATGATTGGCTAGTCTGCGGTTGAGCAGCCACTACCTGAACAAATGCCGGTCCGGCTGCCCGCGCTAATCCAGATATAAAAAGTCCTGCAGCTAACGCCATACCAACTGCTAATGACCCGAACGTTTTTTTGTATTGCGAAAATAGTGATAAAAGTCTCTTCATACCTGCATTTAACGCAATCCTTGACGAATTGTCCAGTAATACAGTAAGAATTACTTCAAAAAGTACTTTACTGCTTCGCCGCGAAAATACGGTTTGTTTTACCTCGCATAAATTTAATATTTTGCAAAAAATCGCTATAGATTTTGCAGTTAATTTATTATTAGAATATTTAAATATGGAAAATATACGGGTAAATTTTCTAATTTATAGTGAAACTGACGGACAACGGTATTACAGAATAGTTTTAGGCGGGGCGGCAGTCGCCTCAGAAGCAATTCTTAGCGTGTATGCAGCTGGGGGTACGATGTTTGATGCGAGCTGTTGTGGTATACATGACTTGCCTCGGAAAAGTGCTTGGTGGGAATCGGCGGAGCTGGCGCCTTTCTGGGATGAAGTCTGGGGATCAGTTGATCCCGACGAAACAGATGATTGGACAGAAAAAGATGCGGCCAGTGGCGCGCTGTTTGAAACTGTCTAACGGTAATTGTTGACAAATTATATTATTTTATTGACAGGGCGTTTAGTTACTCGTATAAATAAAAGTGTCATATAAGGGCAGGAGGGTAACATGCCTACGAATTCTAATGGCTCGTCCGTATCGGGATGGGTGTTTTTTGCAGGGTTATTAATGATACTCCAAGGTATCTCTCAGGCGTATCTGGGGATTTCTGCATTAGTCGGGCATAATAGCTATCTTTTTATTACCGAAAAAAATAATCTTGTTCTTACTACGGCCAATAGTAATGCCTGGGGCTGGGTTGACCTGGCTGTTGGCGTGTTGGTGCTTGCCGCTGGATTTTCACTATTGCACGGCAGCAATTGGGCCCGTATTTTTGCAATAATCTTTATTGGCATGTCGTTTTTGACGAATATCGCATTTCTCGGTGTTTTCCCGATTTGGTCAATCATCGCCATAATTATTGATATATTTATTCTGCACGCACTGATCGTCCAGCACAAAGAAGCCTAAATCTTACTTGTTTAGTCTTTAATTTTGTCCTGTTATTATTACTGAATGGTAAACAAGCGGCCGAAAGTCGGATTGGGTTTATTGCTTTTCAAAGATGGGAAAATCCTTCTTGCGAAACGCAAAAGTGCGCTCGGCAATGGTGAGTACGGAGGGCCAGGCGGCAAAATGGAGCATCTTGAATCGTTTGAAGATGCGCTACTGCGTGAAGTCGCAGAAGAATGTGGCGATCAATTGAAAATTACTAACATACAGTTTTTATGCCTATCGAATTTACGTATGTATAACCCCGAGCATTACGTTGACATCGGATTCACTGCCGAATGGGTGAGCGGCGAACCAAAACAGATGGAACCGCACAAGCATGGAAAATGGGGCTGGTATGAAATCGATGATTTGCCAGCGCCACTTTTCGCGTGCGAACCGAATTATATAGAAGCATTCAAAACCGGCAGAAAACATTTCGCCGACTAGATTTCTACTAAAACTATAGTATTAAAATTTTGTTCTAACTCAGCAAGCCGATTAGTTGAGCTTTTTAATCCGTAAATACAATAGTCTTCAATTATTTTTTTCAAAGTAGGCGTAATTTCGCGTGTTTGGCAAAATTTTTTGAACTCATCATCATCCATCATTTCCCAAAATGATGTTGGTAGCTGCGCATTGTTATTTTCATCAGATAATATGAATCGTTGCGTTACGTATTGCTCATACTTCTTAAGATTTGACGGGTGAAAAAAGAGTATCTCCGGGTTCGGCAATCCTGCAAATAGCTGATTCATGGTGGTCGTATTCGGCATTGCTCCATCGAAAACGACGGGATGACCTTCTGAAAATGCTTTTTTTGCAAATTCCTGCAATTTACGAATGTTCAAATCAATCCAATCGAGGTGGTTTCTATATCTGTAAATTTCCTTGAAAGTTGTTCCATTATCAGGTAAGCCCAACGGGATAATCACTTCTTGGCGTGCTACTGTATCCATTTCAATCAAAAAATAGCCAAGCTCTGCTTTGAGCTTTTTGGCAAACGTTGTTTTGCCGGTAGCAGTTTTGCCGTTAATAAATATTATTTGTGGGCGATTCTTTTTTATATGTTCAAAAGCTTCGTCGACGGTCATTGCATAAGATTAGCAGCAGTCCTGATAATTGTATACGCAGAAATAAACGGCTATACTGCTAATGATAAAGAGGGACTTATTCGCGAGATGAATGAAACCAATAACCATGGGCATAAATTATTAATATGGGGATCGGCTGTCGGGATTCTCGCGGTATTACTGGTAGTCTTTTTATACGTACATAAGCACAATACTGACTCAACGAAGCAATCATCTAATTCGGCAACTACGCAAAGTCCCAAGCCACTAAATGCAGATCCCAGCACTACAAATCCATATACTGGCCCAAACCAACCGAAGACCGCGACCAATACGTCTGAGTCTGCGGTGCAAAGCGGCTGCAGCAAATTAGTCCTTAGCAAAGGAACCTCCGAAGGTACGGCCGGATCCACATATTGGCACATTATCATCACTAACAACGGTGATGCGAGCTGTAAGCTATCGGGTTATCCAAAAGTAGTCGTAAATGATACCAAGATCGCGCTGACCGCAAAGAAAAACACGGTCTATACCGATGCAAACGTAACGTTAGCGCCAAAAGGCGGCAAGGCGTACGTATTGGTAGCCTTGCCAGATCCCGGGAATGTCGACAAGACAAAGACAAAATGTACCGACGCATCCATGAGTAACTTGTTCATGACGATGCCGGGCGAAACAGCAGCCATAGCCACCCAATTCCGCTCCACAGCGTGCCAAGGCTTCACCGCAAGCGCCATCCACCCCGGCTCGTAATATCGAGCCGACGGTGCTAGTCATTCTGGCAAAGGCTGGACTCCAATAAAATGCAGTATTCCTATTTATTTAACTTTGAACCAGGTTTTGTTTGATTTAAGAACGGAATCTTAGCTTTTGTCTTGTCGACAAAATTGAAAATATCTTGCCGCCATTCGTAAATTGCGTATCCTGCAGCCGCAAGCAGTATGCCAATGCCGATTAACCACTGCACGTGACTACTGTTTGAGGTCGGAGTGCTATTAACGTCTTTTACGCTTGCAAGATTCGCAGACGTATCCTTACGGCATCTATTAGTTTCGGCGTTCCGTATCTGGCCTGCTGCGCAAGCTTTCAATGTACTGCCAGAGCTCTGAATATTGCGACAACGGTTCGTTTCCGGATTTCGTTCTTTACCCGGCTTGCAAGGAGTGAGTGTTGATTCGGCTGTCGAAGCGTTGCTTTTACAACGGTTCGTTTCAGGGTTTCTGTATTGGCCTGGTTTGCAAGGCGTTAACGTAGAGTTTACAGCTAAGAGACTTTTGCAACGGTTCGTGGATGGATTGCGGACCTGATTCGGCTTACACGGTACCAGCGTCGATGCCGACACAATTATCCGGCAGCGATTAGTCACTGTATCGCGATATTCATTGGCAGGGCAAGGTTCATTGGCTTGCAGTATATTTGCCGCATTCGGCGTCGCCGAATATGTTAGTTCCCAAGTGCCGCCGATTTTATCCCAGGAAACATTATCGGCGACATCGGCCGGATAGGTAATCGACTGTAGCTCGTCGGTTGGCGAAAGCAGCCACACTGTTCCGCCGGAAGCATTCGGTAGTGTCAACCCGGTCTGGCTGTCGTTTAGTGCTTTGTACTCATTCGGTTGCAAAATTACACCGCTAAAATTGTACTTTTTTGAGTTTGCCGAAGTTTGAAGCGAACATCCGTCAAGCGATATCGCCGCGTTCGTCGGATTGTATAGTTCGATGAATTCTT
This sequence comes from Saccharimonadales bacterium (SeqCode), assembly GCA_035478715.1. Taxonomy (GTDB): domain Bacteria; phylum Patescibacteriota; class Saccharimonadia; order Saccharimonadales; family UBA4665; genus JAICLK01. Next base: position 38,067 of record DATIJK010000029.1, on the reverse strand, counting down.
TGCCGGTATCAGTACCTGCCGGATTTGGTAAAAGTTCAGTGATGATAGCACCCTCGCACGTCGGGGTGCTGCTCTGAACTGTATTGGTTGTAGGGATATCTCCGCTATTTCCGGAATTCGTCGCTGGCGCCGGCTGCTGGCAGGTAGTAGCGTATTTGCCGCTTAAACTCGATGGGTTTGGCGCTGAGTTAAGTGCGAAATCTGCAGAGTTGTTATCGCTGTCAACGGGCAAGCTTTTGGCGCAATCCAAGTTTCTTTCAATACTTTTATCATTCGCGGGGACCACTGCGGCAGTGGTCTCATAACATGGCGCCGCAGATCCCCATCCCACCATATCCATAACGACTCCGCTGTCATCGACTAGGTGAAGCGAGCCGTCTTTGGTGTCGGTCAACGAGCGAACGATCGGAGTGCTCAGTTGATTGGATCCTAATGTTCCAGATAGTGAGGTCACTTGAGACGCAGTCACGCCCCAGCTGGAATTCTGGCATGTAACCGCCGTACCGGATTTCGCATACTCAATTTTCCAACCATCAAGACTAATCGTCGCGGCCGTCGGGTTAAAGAGAGTTATATATTCAGTTGGGATTGAAGCGTTGGTTGCGCCGCCAAGTTTAACCTCATTGATAATTACATGCGATGCGGAAACAGTGGTATCCGCATTCGCGATGTTAGGGGTTAGCAGAGAAAATATCCCCGAGCCACTTAAAGCCAGTGCGAACGTGAAAGTTAGTGTTGCGAACAGCTGAGAAAATTTTTTCATAAATTACCCTCGCTTAAATTGTTGGCGAACAAATATTCAGAAAATCTACAGCTAGAAAAAATAGTTGTCAAATTATTGTAAAGATTGTAAAGCTAATGTTTAACGACGGTTGTGTTTTAACAACAGGTTAATCGGCAATTTTCTCTTTGCGAAAATTGTAGTGAGTTTTACGCCATAAGATGTAAGCAATACCGGCAAGTATCAAATATGCTAATGTCACGATCAATGCACTTATACTTAATTCTCCTTGGGCGCCCGGCAAATTGGCAATGTAGCTGATTACTGAAGTCATATAACGCAATATGATTGTCGCCGGAAGCCCAAACAGGATAGAAAAATGCGGCAAAAATATTCCCAGTAATCCTGCAAAAAACGTTAGTATCATCGTAAATGGAATCAGCGGAAGTACTAGTAGGTTCGCAGCCAACGCATAAACGGAATAATGCCCGAACGTAAAGATAATGATCGGAAGTGTCGCCAATTGAGCGCAGAGTGTCGCGATGAATATTTCTTTTAATGCGCCAGGCTGCTTTTCTCCCCAAAAAAATTGATGCACGAGCGGTGCAAGTAAAAGAACGCCAGCAAACGAAACGAACGACAGATACCAACCAATGTCTCCCCACAAGTAGGTGGGATTTAGTGCCACGGTAATCGCAGCAGCGAACGGCAACAGTACAAGGGGGTGGATTTTTCGACCGTAATACCAGGCTAGCAGACTCAGGCCTGATACCAGCGCTGCACGCGACATTGACGGGCTTAGCCCGGTTATAGCTACGAAACCGAATATCATCGATGATGCGAAAAATGTCGCCATGAATTTTGACAAACCCAGCATAAGCCTGCGCGAAAACACTACCAGGATCGTCAGATTATATCCGCTGGCAACGATTATATGCGTTAAACCTACGACTTTCAGTTGATTGTCTAAATCGTGCGGCAGGCTACTATGCTGGCCAACTAAAAATCCGACAGCTAAACTGGACTGTGGTTCAGGTATAGCTCGCTTAACAGATGCCGCGAACCAGTCTCGTATTTGCAATCCGTAATCGCTGTGATTGTATGTCACGCTTGTTATTACCGCGTAATTCATGCTTGCAGGAAAGCTGCCGAACCCAGTTTTCAATTTTCCATGGACAACAATCGAATCGCTCCGCTTAAGTTGCGTTTTTGAGTATGTGCTAACCCATGCTTGTCCTGCTAACGAGATACCGTTAATTTTACAATCTATGAGTTTTAACCGTTGGTCACCATTTGTGCCAATTTCGGCATCTTCACTTATTTTGCCAGTTAGATTAATGGTGTAACCATAATACATTCGATAACCACTCAGTTGTGATTGCACTAGATTCCCTCGCCAAAGGCCGAAAATAAAGGCGGCGGTAATAACCAATAACGCAGTACCGGTTTGCTTTTTAGAAATCGCAACGATAACCATCGCGGTGGCAACGATAATCCAAATAGTATGAATAGGTACTCGTAACCAATGCGCGGATGCGACTCCAATGATGAATGCCGCGGAAAACCAGGCCACCAGCCAGCTCACATGAATCTTGCGCGAAAGGTATTTGCGCATGGGAAACGATTATTGCACGCTGTGTAAATTCGTCAAAGCACAGGCACGATACAATATCGCCAATTAGAAAAAATCCATAAATACCATTTAATAAGGTCTCACCTTGAAAGGTGCTATTATGCGCTTATGGTTAAAGAACAAAACAAATCATCTGCCAGAAATTCATCCTTGATTTATCGCATTGCAAAAGACCTGACCATTGTCTTTTCGGCTCTATTAGCGCTGTTTGCCAGTTGTGTATCGCTTTCTTCCGGATTCATTCGGCCGCTCCATTGCTATAATGCCGATACTACTGGATGGGGTAGCGCCGGTGCGTATACAGCGCAAGCCTCGATCATTACTAGAATTATATTGTTAATGATTATTGCAGCAAATCTGGCAATAATTTATTTCCTGATCCGGCACAAGAATTCGAAATATGTATTGCTGGCAATCAGTGTGTCGGTATTAATACTGTGGGTAGTTACATTGCTAATAGCAATTTTCGGCATTCACTACATTGGCCTAGGTGACGCTTGCCATTAGAGTATTGAGTCGGGACGCGAGTCAATGAATAGTTGGTAAAAGTTGGTCGGGGCAAACGTTCAGGGTGCGTTGCATTGCAGTATGCTCGGAGGGCGTTACCCACAATTGATATTTTTGCTTGACGGCGATCTGGCGGGCAACGTAGCGGCAATCATAGGTTTTGTTCGGGGGCAGCCAGCCGGATGCGTCGGATGCACCTTTGTCATCGTTAGCTTTACCGTCGACCGCTAACAGCTCAAGCGGGTCGTTATAAAGTTGTTCGCGTACTTCCGGTGATAATTCCTGAGCGCCTGTCTGCCATGCGTTCGATACCGCTACAATGTGGTCAATTTGTACGGCACTGCTAGTGCCAGGCCCGCGCGCAAATTGTATCGTTTTACCAGTATACGGATCTTCGAGCGTGGCGCTGGTTACGGTGCAATTATCGGCTGCCATTTTTACATTTTGCATATCTCTTGACAGCACGAATTCGCGCATATCACAGTTGCCGACAGGAGCCCAGCCTGAACCGAATTGTTCGCGGCTGTAGCCATCGTGTGTGGCGGCTGCTTTAACCGCTAATTTTCCGAGTGCGTACATCGCAGAATTGGGATTTGTTGGTTGAGCCGCAACAGACTGATTTGCAAGTGAGTTCAGATTTGAACTGACTATTAGATATCCACCAATTACTACGGCGATTATTGCTACTATCAAAATCCGTCGGTTCCGATTGCTTTGGCGATTCCAAAAATCCATGCATCGTTTAAAACACATGGGATTGAATAATACAAGCAAAAACGATACAATAACAGATAAGACAGGGAGTTGATACTTTGAGCGGACATTCCAAATGGTCGACGATTAAACGCGAGAAAGGCGCCAAAGACGCGGCGCGCGGTGCTGTTTTTACCAAACTGGGTAATGCAATCGCAATCGCGGCGCGGGCTGGTGCCGATCCAGAAATGAACTTCAGTTTGCGCCTGGCGATTGACAGGGCCAAGGCAGCCAATATGCCTTCCGCAAATATCCAACGCTCAATCGACAGAGTAAAAGATAAAAATGCCGCACAGCTCCAAGAGATTATGTACGAAGGCTATGGCCCGGGCGGCGTAGCGATCCTAGTGGAGTGCGCGACCGATAATATCAACCGGACATATCCAGAGGTTCGCAACGCGTTCAGCAAACACGGCGGTAATATCGCCGAAAAGGGTGCGGTGGCATTTCAGTTCGACCGCAAGGGCATGATCCGCGTAAAAGGTACGGGCGATGAAGTGTTGATGCAGGCATTAGATGCCGGTGCCGACGATGTACAAGAAGAAGATGCGGAATCTGTAATTTACACCGATCCAAAAGAAATGGCTAAAGTCCGTGATGCCCTAAAAGATGCCGGTGCCGATATACTCGAAGCCGAACTGACATATGTTCCAAATAATACGGTCGAAGTAACCGATAAGGCAACGGCCGGCAAGATTATTCGCTTGATGGATGCGCTCGAAGAACTCGATGACGTAACGAACACGCACGTCAATTTTGATATTGACGAAAGCTTACTTGAATAATGAGTGATAATGACCTGCGCGAATATCTTTCGTTTGCCGAAGACTTGGCGAAACAAGCTGGCAAAATAGCAAAACAATTTGAAGATGCGGCAAGTATTGCTACTGACAAAACAGACAAAAGCCCGCTTACAGTTGCCGATGAGAAAATCAATCAGCTTGTTATTGATGCGGTAAAATCCAAGTATCCAAAAATCGGTGTGCTGGGTGAAGAAAAAAGTCACAAAAGTGGTAAGACCAACGGATTATTGTGGGTTTGCGATCCGATAGATGGGACATTACCTTATATTTTGGGCGCATCTATTTCAACATTTTGTCTTGCATTAGTTGATGACGGCGATCCTGTAGTCGGTGTAGTTTACGTTTTTTCAAAGGATCAATTATTCTCGGCGGCAAAAGGTCTTGGGGTATGGCGAAACGGAACGGCTTTTAAACCGGGTAGACCGAATCCATCGCATGCAGTTGCGAGCGAACTATGGTATGCATCACCGGCAATTGCCAAAAGTCACTTAAAAAAACTTTATGACGCGCAATACTTGACGCCTACTTTTTTCTCGACAAGTTTTGACGGCATGCAACTCGCTGAGGGTAAGATCAAAGGGGTAATTTATGCCAATAATAAGCCATGGGATTTTGCAGCTGCCAAAGTAATTCTTGATGAACTTGGAATTCGGGTTACCGACCTAGAAGGTAATGAGCAGCGGTACGACCAATCAATAAATGGAATTATCGCTAGCGACGGCTCAGTCCACAAAGAATTATTGCAATGACAAACCATAAAATTTCGGATAAATCTTTCCAAAAAGAACTTGTATTTGCAAAATCGATTGCGCGCGATTCGGGCAAGATGATGCGTGCTGCGTTTGGCATCCATACATCAACAACATGGAAAGACGACCATACACCCGTCACCGAGGCAGATCTATCGATAAACAAATTTGTCATAAAAAAAGTCCGTGAAACGTTTCAGGATGATGGTGTGCTTGGCGAAGAAATAAGTTTCGAGCCAAATCGCAAGCGAATTTGGGTGTGCGATCCGATAGATGGTACCTATCCATTCTCGCTTGGCGCTCCTTTATCTACATTTTGTCTCGCATTGGTCGAAAACGACGAACCAATCATTGGCGTAGTTTATGATCCTTACTTAAAACGGTTGTTCTGGGCGCAACGCGGTAATGGTGCATTCATGAACAGCGAACAAATCCACGTTTCTAAAGCGAGGAAACTCAAGGATCAATACATGACGTTAAGCAGCCGTATTTTGGAACCCGGCTTGCCCACGGGTGTCGTATTCGACAAAGTTGAAAATCACGGCGGTAAGGTTTTTAATTTTCGGTCGTTTGCCTATTGTGGCAGTTTAGTAGCGGCCGGTACATCTGTAGCAGCTACGATAGGTACGCCAAAACCATGGGACGTTGCAGCGATTCAAATAATTCTCGAAGAAGCCGGCGGCAAGCTAACGGATTTGTCGGGCAACGTGCGGAAATATGATGATAAAATTGGGCGAATCGCCTCAAACGGATTAGTACACGATGAAATTCTGGAACTGATACATGGGTAGACCGGCTTTTGTAAACTGTGTCGATATTGAGGGTAGAAAACATAAAGTGCCAACGTCAGATCTCAGATGGCGGCCATCTGCTTATGGGATTGTAATAAGAGATGGTCAATTGCTTACGGCAAAGCATTACAAAAAGCACAATTTGCCAGGAGGCGGTATAGATTTTGGTGAAATGCCGGAAGCGGCTGTAGTGCGTGAAGTCAAAGAAGAGACCGGTATCGACGTTAAAAATCCCCGGCTTGTTTCGGTAGCATCGCAGTTTTTTAAAACACCATATCCCGATAAGGGCGCATCATTCTTTCAAACAATTTTGCTGTATTTCGTTTGTGATTACGCGGGCGGAGAGTTTTCTATGGACGGATTCGATGTTTACGAAAAAATTTATGCCGAAATGCCGGAATGGTATCCGCTATCCGAAATAGATTCATTAGATTACACAGGAAGTCATGACTGGCGCCCGATCATCAAGGATGTTTCGCATGTCTGATAAGAAATTCACATGTGTTGATATCCATGGTAATTCACACGAGATTCCTGAAAAAGATTTAAGGTGGTTGCCGGGCATATATGCCGTTGTGATTCAAAAAGGCAAAGTATTATTAACAAATCAGCATGGTAGATATGTTTTGCCGGGCGGCAGCGAAGAATTCGGCGAAATGCCTGAAGAAACAGCGATACGAGAAACATTCGAAGAAACCGGTATACGTGTCGCCAACCCGCGGCTTTTGAATTGTAAAAGTAATCTGTTTGTCATGCCCGGAATCAATAAGCCGGTTCAATCCCTGCAAATTTTTTATGCGTGCGATTTCGTAGGGGGCGAATTATCTAGTGAAGGTTTTGATGAGCACGAAAAATCTTGGAGCGGTCCGCCCGAATGGGTTCCATTAAATAAACTCGATTCTCTAAAACTTGGCAGTAGTTTTGAATGGCGCGATGTCGTACGTACAGTCGCCAAATTTAATCAATAGTTCGGGTCGCCATCTTCAAGCTCGGCATTTTTCAAGGTCGATTCTAGTTTGTCGAGCGCTTCTTTTTCGATGGCGGGTCTGCGGATCAACAGGGATGATTCGGCGGTTCCGAAGCTGACTCCTTGTGTTGCATAATTGTGGCTGCCGATCATAATACCCTGTTCGGTTGCTATCAATTTGGCATGCAGTTTCGGCTTGTCGGTTGGCATCGGGTGTTTGAACAGATCTTTCGGGTATTTGAGTTTACTGCCAAGCTCTACGCTGTAGTGCTTGATTCCCACGGCAAAGTTCAAGTTGATCGAGCTCGGGCCATAATAGACTTTTACATCAACCTTACGATGCAAGGCTTGCGTCAAATGCTGCGCGGTGCTGCTTGCTGGAAAAAACTGACAGGTTAGCAGGATTCTTTTTTTCGCATTGTCGATAAAAGCCAGCGCTTGCGTGAAAATCATCGATTGGTTTTTTACGCCGGAATCAATGATAAGCGTAGTAGTATCATCAATTTTTATGGATTTATCCTTATCTGATAAAGCCCGGCGTACACTTTTTGCCCGTGACACACGAAGCAAAAAATCGAATACGATATCGGCAGATTTATTATCAGCAACGCGTGCAGTCAGATCCATCTGCCATGATTTACTAAGATTGCTGCCGCCGATGTAGTATTCGTCATTTATCAGACATATCTTGATATGCGAGCGGCCGGCGTATGGATTGACGATCCGGCGTTTTGGCATATTCATAATGCAGTATTTGCCGCCACTTGCTTCCAGTTTGGTCAGGAATTCATACTTCGCCTTATAGTCGGCTCGCCGGGAACTGCTAATGTTTTTATATTTGAAAATTGGTCCGGTCGGCAGTGTTTTTGCATCGTCGACCATGAAGCTGTAAGCATCGATGTTGAATTGGACCTGCACGCCGCGTTTAGCGGCTTTCAATAATTCGTGGAACATCGGAGCAGTGCGTTTTTCGGTCGGGTCGAACGCCATAGACATCAAGCCGACGCGGTCGCCGGCTTTGGTCGCGGCGATCTTTTCAGTGATTTCCGCGAAATATTCGTATCCGTTTAAAATGGTGATGGGCTTCAATTTCATGTCAGGCACCCATTATACTATTAGATATGCGAATATTGGGGATTGATCCGGGAACAGGGATTTTGGGGTTCGGCGTTATCGAAGTAGTGAAGAATGTTCCGATACTCGTTGACGCGGGAGTTATCCGAACACCCGTGAAAGAAGATGATGCAGTACGGCTGGCGACGATATATGAAGAGCTAACGGATATAATTGCCGCTAATAAACCGAAAATAATGTCGGTAGAAAAACTATTTTTCGCACAGAACGTGACCACTGCAATGACAGTATCGCAGGCTCGCGGCGTAGTTTTGCTGTGCGGGCAGCAGGCTGGTCTGAAAATTCACGAGTATACTCCTTTGCAGATCAAACAGGCGATGACCGGATACGGCAAAGCCGACAAAAAACAGATGCAAGAAATGGTACGTGTAGTATTGAAGTTAAAAGAAGTGCCGAAACCGGATGATTGTGCGGATGCGTTAGCGGCTGCAATATGTCATAGTATGACGGCCAATTTTGGCTAAAAACCGTAAGATATGGTACAGTTTAACCATTAGCACATAAAGGAGTTAAATACTATGCCTCCAGCAGACAACCAAGATCCAAATCCAATGGGCGCACCTGAACCGCCGGCACCGGCAGACCCGGGCGCAGGAGCAGGAGGCATGCCTCCGGATCCACAAATGCCACCAATCCCAGGTGAACCGCTACTTGGTGGAGTAGGACCGGTACCACCAGTGCCGCAACCCGGAGACCCGCCAGTTGGTGGCGATGTCCCCGGTGATACCCCGCTGCCTCCAGTTCAGCCGCCGGCAGGTGATGGCGTTCCACCAGTCCCGCAGCCTGGAGACGCGCCGAGCGACGACCAAGGCCCAGCTGGTTCAGCGCTTTAGCAGAAATAAAAGATTTATAAAACCTCCGCGGCAATATCGCGGGGGTTTTCTTTTATGCGCAAAAATTGCGTTACAATTAAAGACTATGATAGCGACCCTGCAAGGCATTGTTAGTGAAAAATTCCTGGATACGGTTGTTATAGACGTGCATGGCGTCGGTTACGGCGTGTATGTATCTGGCGAGGATCATGGTAGCCTCGCACAAGGCAAAGAGGCAAAACTTTACATTTACGAACACATCCGTGAAGCCTCGCACGATTTGTTCGGATTTGTCCGTTTAGAAACAAAAAAACTGTTTGAACTATTGCTGGGTGTAAACGGCGTCGGCCCGAAAATGGCCATCAATGTTTTGAGCATCGGAAATTCGGACCAGGTCCGTGCCGCGATAGCTGGGGGCGACGTAAAATTCATCCAACAGGCAAATGGCGTTGGCAAGCGTGTGGCCGAACGAATCGTCGTAGATCTGAAAGACAAAGTCGGATTAGAAGGCGTCGAACTCGGATCAACCGGTATGCTGCAGTCAGATAATTTATTGCTAAAAGACGAAGCCGTAGAAGCTTTGGTCTCACTTGGCTATTCTCCGCAAGATGCAGCCAAAGCACTGCAAAATGTCGATGAAAAACTCCCAACTGAAGAACGTATCAAGCTCGCTTTAAAGTCAGGCAGTTAATAATCGAAAATCTGTTGACAATTCAAAGCGCAAATGCTTAGATGTTATCAGTTACAAAGCTATTGTGTGGGTAGCTGGAGAATAAACATTAAATATTAACAGGAACAGAAATGAAAACTATTCAAATCGTCGAACAAAAACAAATTAATGTATCGGCTTTGATTTCAGTTGCTTACTACATCTCTGAAAGCAAAATCGCCTGCCGCGTCGGCGCTGCTGCCTAGTTGCGTCGGTCAAGGTTATAAATTCGGTGGTTGTATAACTTTTATTTATAGTGAAACTTTATTAGATTGCAGTCTGACGGTTATAATCTAAAGAACTATGGCCGGCTTAGCTGAGCTAACTGTATTTGAAGGGACTATCGATGAAAGCTTATGCTTACAGCGTCAAGCGGCGGTTGCAGGCTATGTGGCGGCCGTCGGCATGTGCCGATGGGCCAGAGAAGTTATGCTTGATGCTGATTTTGGACAGATAGTAGACGGTTTGACATTTGAAACACCGCAGTTCGTGATCGGGAGATCTGAAGTATACCGGTTGGGCGGAGCCTTTACGGCGACTGAAAGTACTGCGAGGCTCAGGATTTATGACGCCCCGCACAGCCCGGAAAATTATTTTCAGTGTGCCTTGTTCGCCGGCGATAGCGATTTTTCATTAGGTGCAATGGGAAGGCCGGCGGACGGTCGAGGTACGGGAGCAAGAGGTTCGGCGGCACGATTGATTAGCCTGCTTTTGAATCCTGACTCGGCAGATATTAGATCACGCGAGATGGTATTCGCGACCTACCGGTCTACCCCGGATGAGCTTAAAAGTACTGCATTTCCTTCTGCAGTAAAATTCATGTGCAGTCAGATCATTCAGCAGTCTGAATGCGGTATGAATATCCTGAAACTTACCGTCCGTGCATTGGCGGATGAAAACTATAATCCGCAACAAACTAGGCTTGGCGAAGTGTTGTTAACAGGCCTAATCTTTAGCGGTATGTTCAAGTAAGCTATACTAGAATAGTGATTGATAGGATTGTAAATACCGGAGCGGATGCTGACGACGTCCAGGAAATTGAGATTGAAAATACGCTGCGGCCCAAAGATTTTGATAATTACATCGGTCAGGAGCGGCTAAAGAAGAATCTGCAACTGGCGATTGCCGCCGCCAAAAAACGGGGCGAGCCGATCGACCACATTTTGCTGTACGGTCCGCCGGGACTGGGTAAGACGACCATGGCCAGCGTAATCGCCAACGAAATGGGCGCCTCAATCCGTATAACTTCCGGGCCGGCAGTGGAGCGGGCAGGGGATCTGGCCAGTCTGCTGACAAATTTGCAGGACGGCGACATTTTGTTTATCGATGAAATCCACCGGTTACCGCGCACGGTCGAGGAAGTTTTATACAGCGCGATGGAAGATTTCAAACTCGACATAATGTTGGGGAAGGGCCCGAGTGCGCGCAGCTTGCGATTAGATTTGCCGAAATTTACGATTATCGGGGCAACAACTCGCACGGGTTCGTTGGCAGCACCATTGCGTGACCGTTTCGGCATGATACATCGGTTGGAGTTCTATAATCCTGACGAAATACAGCAGATTATCGAGCGTGCCGCCGGGATACTGGAAGTCAAAATCGAAAGAAATGCTGCGCATGATTTAGCGCAAAGAGCTCGGCTTACGCCACGAATCGCAAATAGGCTGCTTAAACGTGTACGAGATTATGCAGATGTGAACGGTGACGGGATCATCGACGCCAAAATTAGCCATCAAGCATTGCAACTATTGGAAATCGACGATCTCGGTTTGGATCCGGCAGACCGCATGCTGCTCGAAAAAATCATCGAACATTATAATGGCGGACCGGTTGGTATCGAAACGTTATCGGCAATTACATCTGAAGAACGGGGAACTTTGGAAGATTTCATCGAACCGTACCTGATGCAGATCGGTTTGTTAGAGCGCACTCCCCGCGGCCGCAAAGTCACACTTAAGACATACCGGCACTTAGGTCTCTCGACCAAAGGCAACCAAAGCCAAGCAAGTTTAATCTAGCTTTCATATTTTTGGCTACATCAAATTTAGAAGCCAGCTTGGAACGACAAAACAACATACATGGTACTGCTGACCGCAAGTATTCCCGGTATTAAAAAAGCCCATTTCAGCGCACTATCTTTATCTCGATAAACATACAATAAGGCGGTAGAAGAGATCAATATAAGTTCTATCAGAGTGAAATAGCCCACACATAAACATTAGCACGCGATTTTGCGAAAGAATAATGTACAAAAACTTAATAGTATTGTATAATATATATGGAGTAGTAGTTTGCGCTACAGTATAATATTGGAAAATGGCAGAAACGACATATAGTAGCCCTGATGATTTCAAACAGGTACATAACCCTTTGCAGGCGATGTCGCCGGGCGAGCAGGTAATCTGTGAAATCAAGCGTCATCCCATCGGCATGATTAGCCGTTATGTCATGGTCGCTTTGTTTATGATAGCGCTGAGCGTGTTTGCGGTATACATCATTCCAAGTGTTGTCGACCAGGCTCACAAGGACCAGGCAGAGGCGATGGCACTTTTTGGGCTGATCGTTGCGGCAGGTTTGAGCCTGCTTGTGTTGTGGGTTGCGGCCTTCGTGTATTACAGGAACCGGTGGATTGTAACGACCGATAGTATCACGCAGTTGAATCAAGTAGGGCTCTTCAGTGCACAATTGAGCCAGTTGTCTATGGCTAACCTGCAGGACATCACGGTTATACAAAGCGGCGTAATTCCTACATGGTTTGATTATGGAATCTTACGGGCAGAATCAGCCGGCGAACATTCAAAATTCATATTTATATATTGCCCGAAACCGAAATATTACGCGCAGAAAATTCTAATGGCGCGCGAAAACTATATCAATTCCAGCCCAGAGACTGCTAAACGCGCCAATGACGATTTGGCGGTACCGCGCGGCATAACTTCAAATGACGGCCTTCGGGTCGACAAAGACCAGATCGTCAAAGAACAATAAAATTTGTACGGTTCGGCGAGCCAGAGGGTGTTGTTCGGTTATCGACGTTATTAATCTAAGTTCTTTTTCGTGTACGATCCGCCGCCATCGAACGTGGCGGTCAGTGTGTATTCGGTGCAGATCGAGTGAATGTTATCGCATGTTTTTCCGTTTGTGGATGTCACATGGTAAGCGTAAATATTTTTTGCTGGTGTCCCGGCAAGCTGATAGCTGCTGCCGCCAGGGTCGCGCAATACTTCTTTACTGAGGCCCTTCATATATGTTTGACGCCAGGGTTCATTATTAATATCAGTGAAAGTCGGGTATTGGTTGAACTGGGAGAAATAAGCCTCGACCGCGACTTGTAATTCATCAACATCGCGTTGCCGTTCGCTGTTATCCTGTTTCTCGTCGATACCTTTGTGCGTTAACATAATCAAGCCTGATAAAATCGCGATGACAACCAACAGGATGACGATTTCAATATTGCCTGTCCCTCGCTGGTTTCGTAAATTTAACAGTTTCATGTTTATCACTCAATTATAGAATGTTTGTATGATGCAATACCAATTTAGTTGCGACGCAAGACAATTGATATGGACTCAGTTTGAGCAATTAAAGATATATACTTATTTTAAGAACCATGAAAGATGCCGATAGTAAGCCGACTGTTAATCGCAGATTCTATTTATTGTCCGGCATACTGATCGCTATTATATTGCTGTTATCACTGGCAGGGTATCGATACTATACACGTCAGGATTACTCTGTACCCCCGCAAAAGAGCACGCACGCGGCAATTGCCAAAGCTCAGCAAAACGAGTTCCAGAATGTGGCGGGAACATACTTGTTCAGCGGAACAATAATGCTAGGCAGGGCTGTTGAAACGTATGCGAATGGTAATTTCACTCAGCCATTCAGCCAGTTAAATACGCTTGGAAAGTATGATGCGCGGATTGGCATCCTGGAGTGTCCCGTTACAGATGGCTACGTCAGCTATCAGACCCAAATAAGCAGACTGAAATTCAACTGCAAGCCCGATTGGCTGCCCGAGCTCAAAAAGTATTATCCGATCATAAATGTATCAAGCAACCATATGTATGACATGGGCGCCACCGGATTTAGCGAAACGGTAAGCCGGTTAAAAGGTGCTGGTTTTCAAGTGGTCGGAAATTATAATCCGCATACCGAAAAAGACGACTGCAAGCCGGTGCTATTGCCGGTAAATCTGCAAAAATCTGATGGAACACAGGTAGCAGGCTCGCTGCCTGTTGCGTTTTGTTCGTACAACTACAAAGAATTATTCGCGCCGGCGCCTGGCGAAATCGAAAGCATCCAAAAATGGTCGAAAATCATGCCAGTGGTTGCGTTGATGAATGGCGGTCCTGAATATGAGCACATCGCAGGTACTGCGCAGACTAATAATGCGCACAAAATGATCGATGAAGGCGCGGATTTCGTCATTGGGAATGGCACGCATTGGGTGCAGAACACCGAAGTCTACAAAGGCAAATTAATAGTGTATTCCATGGGTAATTTTATATTTGATCAGCTCGATATTGATGGCCGATCTGCGCTAAACGTTTCCGTCGGCATGAATATTCCATTCGATAGCAATGTCAATAATTGGCTGCAGGTTGGAAGCCAGTGCAATGCGAATGCTGCCGAATGCCTAAGTTTGATTAATGCTCAAAATCTGGTTAAGATCAGGCCGACGTTTACCTTCAAGCCGATTGGTAGTTACGGCGGTGCCGGAATCGTCGCACACCGTGCAGACGCGCAGCAGCAACGATATATCGAGCAGCGAGCGAACTGGGCTAGTACGGATGCTAAACTTGGCGAATAAGTCGCAACTTACCAGACGCCGTTGAGTAAAAGCAGGACTTCGTCGAATGATGTCTGACCGCGCAGCGCTTTGATGAAACCGTCAAGTTGTAACGGTATTAGACCATCCGCTAAAGCCGCTGTCTGAATTTTAGATACGATCGGTTTACCAGCAATGACTTTTTTGAGATTTTCGGAATTTTCAATAACTTCGCATGCGCCGAGCCGGCCCTGGAATCCGCTGAATTTGCAATGCGGGCAGCCGTTTGGATTTGCGCGCCACAGCCGCGATACATTGGCGGCAGTCGTGCTGAGCGAATCGAGATCGTCGCCGATAGCTGCTTTGACTGCCTGTTGCTCCAGATCATGCAGCTGCTTTATCGTTGCGACGCCGCTGAGCTTCAATAATTGCTTGATTTCTTTCAGCTCTGACTGATCCGGTTTATATTCTTCGCGGCACTCATGGCAGAGGCGGCGGATAAACCGTTGTGCCAGCACGAGCTTTAATGAGCTCGCAATCAGATACGGCTCACTGCCCATATGCAACAGGTGCGCAATAGCATGTGATGCGGAATTAACGTGCAGGCCGCCCAGGATCAGCCGGCCGCGCATCGATGCGTCGACGGCGATTCTAAGTGCTTCGGATTCGTGCAAGTCACTTATCATCACGACATTCGGGTCTTGTTTAAGCAATGATTGCAGGCCGCTAGAGAAGTTGATTCCTGAATTTACATCGACCTGCGATTGGGTCACGCCGGCAACCCGGTGTTCGATCGGGTCCTCGAGCGTAACAATGTTGAGCGCGGGAGTATTTAATAGTTGGACGATGCCAAGCAAGCTCATGCTTGTACCGATTCGCTGCGGGCTGGTGGCGATCACTAATCCATGCGGTTCGGCAACTGAGTACTCAATCATACGCAACATATCGCCCCAGTAACCAAGTGCTTCCAGATTAGCCGGCTGACTGAGGTGCGGGCTCATATGTATCGCAATTTTTTCGCCGGCTACGGTAGGCATCGTCGATACCTGCAGGTTGATGTCGGCATCATTTGATACGAATACGAAATCGCCAGTCTGGGGTGCGCGAGAATCGTCGATTTTTAATTGTGCCCGTGCCTTGATATTTTCGGTTAATGCTTCCAGCGCGGACAGTGGCAATTTAGCTACTTCTTGCAACAATCCGTCTATACGGAAGCGCACCACGATATTTCGCTCGCGCGGCTCCAGATGAACGTCAGTGGCATGCCGCGACACGGCTTTTTCGAGCATCGCATTGATGGTGTTATCAATGGCGGCAGACTGCGCGTTTAAAGCAGTCTTATGCGATTTTTTGATTTGCAAAACGGTTCTCCCACCAATTTAGAAGCGCTGATGCTTTTATTTTATCAGCCAGCGTGCTATTACTAAAACGCGAGTTTTCTACCGAAGATAATCGTTTGTCTTTGGTATAATTAATATAGCAAGCGTACTTGAGTGGAGTATGTCCCCTAAAGGAGGTGTAGTTATGGCAGACGCAAAAGCTAAAGCAACTAAAGAAGTTAAAGACGATAAAAAAGAAAACGCCGGCAGTGTCAGCGAAGGCAAGTCCAAAGCCTTAGGTTTAGCACTGGACTCAATCGAAAAACAATTCGGCAAAGGCTCGATCATGAAATTGGGTGAAGCCCACGCCGTGAATGTTGAAACGGTGCCAACCGGTAGTTTGAGTTTGGATCTGGCATTGGGCGGTGGCATTCCGCGCGGACGCGTGGTGGAAATTTACGGCCCGGAAAGTTCCGGCAAGACTACATTGACATTGCACGCGATTGCAGAAGTGCAACGCAAAGGTGGTACGGCCGCATTCATCGATGCCGAGCACGCGCTTGACCCAGCGTACGCCAAACGGATCGGCGTGGACGTTGATAACTTATTGTTAAGCCAGCCGGACAATGGCGAACAGGCGCTCGAGATTACCGAAACGCTGGTACGATCCAACGCGGTCGACATTATCGTAGTCGACTCGGTCGCCGCATTGGTGCCGCGTGCCGAAATCGAAGGCGATATGGGTGATGCCCAGATGGGTTTGCAGGCCCGGCTGATGAGCCAAGCTTTGCGTAAACTTACCGGCGTCATCAGCCGCAGCAAGGCAACCGTGATTTTCATCAACCAGCTGCGTATGAAAATCGGCGTCATGTTCGGCAACCCCGAAACGACCACTGGCGGTAACGCGCTCAAATTTTACGCATCGGTCCGAATGGACATCCGCCGCATTAGCCAAATCAAACAGGGCGATGAAGTTATTGGCAACCGTGTGCGCGTCAAAGTTGTAAAGAATAAGATCGCACCGCCGTTCCGCCAGGCCGAATTCGACATCATGTATAACCAGGGTATTTCGACAACGGGCGATATCTTAGACCTTGCCACAGCACAAGGTATCGTCGAAAAATCCGGCGCATGGTTCTCGTACAACGACCAGAAGATTGGCCAGGGCCGCGAAGCCACCAAAACCTATCTGCAAGAAAATCCGAAGGTGATGGACGAAATCGCCAAAAAAGTCCGCGAAAACGCCGACGAGGCCGCTAAGGTATAGAATGAAACGGCTTATTCTAATCGGCGGGCATCCAGGAAAAGCGACGGACGACAACGTACTGTCGTATGCGTTACGCACGCATCCTGCAAACAAAGTCAACATCGCATTTTGCAATTATGCCCATATCGACACGCAATGGAAAGATGTCGAAAAAGAGTTGATTGCGATGTTCGAGCAGTTCGGCGGCGGAAAGAGCCTGGCATTCAAAACATTGTCCCGAGATAATTTCAACGAAGTTTCTGAGTGGGCGGGAGTCATTTACATTACCGGCGGTAATCCTGCAAAACTAAAAAGTGAGCTGGATAAGCACGAAGGCCTCGATACGCTTTGGGACGGAAAAATCATAACCGGATCAAGCGCCGGTGCGGATATCATGTGCGAACAATTCGTATACCTGCAGGAAAAGACGCTCGGAGATGGCTACGGATGGGTACGCGCGACGATGATCCCGCACTGGGGCCATTACGATGAAGCCGAATTCGAAAAATACACGGATGATGATTTTGAATTCGTGCGAGCAAAAGCTCTGAAAAGCCGTCCGGATCTGCCAGTGCTTTGTATCCCTGAGGGTCAATTCGTGGAGATTGCTGTACAATAGCGACAGATACTAACAGCGAGGGCGTATGACCAAGTACATTCTGCATGGTGGGGACATCCGCAACTCTTCTGACGAAGGTAAAGCCTTTTTTACCGATATGGTTGATGGGCTGGTGTTGAAACCGAAGGTTCTGATGTGCTTTTTCGCCCAGCCCAAGTCAATCTGGAACGATAAATATATGGAATGGCGGGTTCGGATAGCGGCCAGCGTACCGAGGTATTCCGTTCAGTTTGGTATGGCTGACCTGAAAGATTTCAAAGAGCAAAGTGAAAAGTATGATGTGCTATTCGTCTATGGCGGCGATGCTTCAATGCTGATAGAAGCTTTGAGATCACTCGGAAATTACCGTGAAGTGCTGGATAGGTTCAAGGTTGTCGCCGGTTCGTCAGCGGGCGCGATCATGCTGTCAAAATTCGGTTGGGATTGCAACGAGCGAAAAGTCGTTGAAGGCTTGGGTTTTGTTCCGGCAAAAGTACTGGTCCACTTCGAAAGCGAAACCTATGGCAAAGTCGATGACCGCGGACCGATCGATTGGCAGAAGGCTTGGGATGAAATGGCGGCGTTTGATGATCCAGCATTGCCGATCCTTGAATTGCACGAAGGTGAATTCGAATCTTACGGATGAAAATTACAGAGATAAAAGCGCAGGTCAAAACGGCGGGAAGGTTTTCGATTTTTGTTGATGATAAGTATGCCTTTTCTTTGAGCGATACTGCATTGTTAGAGCAGAAGCTATATATCGGCCAGGAGCTAGACGATAAGCAGTTAAAGGATTTGAAACAGGCTTCCGATGATGATAAGGCTTTCGGTTTGGTTCTGCGTTACGCAAGCATGCGTCCGCACAGCGAGTGGGAAATTCGCAGTTACATGCAGCGTAAAAAGGTCACCCCTGCTCTCGCCGATAAATTACTTAACAAGTTAACTAATTTGAATTTGGTTGATGACATTTCGTTTGCCAAATCTTGGGTAGAAAGCCGTCGTCTACTCCGCCCTACTTCGAAGCGAAAATTACAACAAGAATTGCGTGCTAAACGGGTCGGTGACGATGCTATCAACCAGGCATTGGCAGAAGATGAAGCAGACGAACAGGACGTCTTACGCGCGCTGATAGCCAAAAAAAGAGCCCGCTACCCCGACGATTTAAAGCTAATGCAATACTTAGCAAGACAAGGATTCAAATACGACGACATCAAGTCGGCATTACTAGAAGAATCTGATTAATTACTTTGATGTTGTTCCAGCAAGATACGCTTCGAGTAAAGCTAATGCCGGAATTAGCGATGCTTTTTGGGTAATTTTGGCAGCCGTCAGCATTTCTTGTATCTCCTCAATCGAAAGCCATTCGGCTGAAGTAAATTCGTCAGTGTTCAAAGTTGGGTCAGGACCCTCATAATTAATGAGTGCATATACTCTATCAAAGACTGGTTTTTCGGGCGTAGGCGGTAATTTGCCTAAATCGGCAAGTTGCTTTGGATCGATCTGCCAGCCAAGTTCCTCTTCAAAACCTCTGATTATTGCCGCGTCGTAAGTTTCACCTGCAAAAACGTGTTCGGCAACACTATAATCAAAACCATTTGGCGCGATAAATTTGTGCGGGCTTCGTGTTTGGATAAATATTTGACCGGCTTTGTTGACTACAAAACCATTTACGAAGCGCACGTACTTTCCAGGCATGCGATAGTTAACCTTTACTACTTCGCCTCTGAGAATCGTACCGATTTTCTCATCTTGATCGTTGACCAAATCAAGAACTTCTAAATTTTCATCTTGAATGCTGGAGGGAATCAAGTCGTAATCTCCTAAAAACTATGTCTCTACGAATTTAATAGAATATAATAACATAAATATAATGAAATTTCAATACTTATTGCGCAATAGCACAGGGGCGAATGGGTGTATCGCCAACACTTAGAATTCTAGTATTTGACAATATAGATAACTAGTATGAAGTTATTAACTGAAGAGTCTCTTCACTATATTTACCAGATGAGGGGTGGTAAAATTGTGCGATGATTCGTTCAAGAAATGAGACACAAGCTCGTATTGTGCAGCGCCTGCTGGAACGGGATGGACAACGCTTCAGCGAAATAAATATCGACGGCATCCCTACCGATGTTTTTTCGTATCATCTGAGGCAACTTATCAAAGCAGGGCAGATAGAGAAATTGCCCGATCAAACGTATCGTTTGACTCCGCATGCGAAACGGCATACTGACGCGCTCTACCCCGAAGGCCCGACATTCGTCAGCCATGGCAGTATTTCCACACTGCTCTTCGCCGCACGGCAAGGGGAAGGACAAGAAGAGTATCTGACGCAGACGCGCACAAAGGTGCCAAGCCTAGGGAAAGTCGGATTAATCGCGCTGAAAGTTCGTTTTGGTGAAAATCCTGTATCTTCAGCGAAAAGATCACTTGATATGCAAGCTGGACTCAGCGGTAAACTGGATCTTGGCAGTATTTGGCACTCGGTGGATAGAATTGACGGAGAAATCGTCGATGATAGGTACTTTTTTATCTTCAAGATTTCTGAAATTGAAGGAGAACTAAAAAAATCTGGCATAACGGGCGAAAATAAGTGGATGACTTTACAAGAAATGAAAGATACCGGAAAAATGTTCCCGGAAGTAGATAAATTTATTGATAGTATGAAATCTGACCAAATAACATATCACGAACGATTTACCGAAGGCGAATCTCTCTAGCTCAATTACGCAATGGCACCGGCGCGGGCGGGGACTTTGCCAGCCAAGTCGTTGATAATGATACGTTTGGGCGTGATTTCGTTGATCTGGTTGCGGTCGACGCTCAAGTTGCCGCCAGTCAGGCTTTTGAAAACAGATTGCGTTACGTAGATTTTCTGGATGTACATGCTTTGGTTGTCGGTGGCGTAATCCCCTACTTTGCCAATTTTCTGTCCGCTAACCGTATCTACCTGTTTGCCGATCAGCACGAAACCCATTTTGATAGTTTTCTCTAGTCTGACGAGCTCGCCAGGATCAGTCAGTACGTCGTGGTCATTAATTACTAGTCCCTGCGTGATAATGTCGCGGATATCCTGGCCGAGCAAAACCAATCGTGAATTCGAGAATCGGTCGTTACAATAAAACCCCTCGATTTTGAGGTTGTCCGGATTGATGATGGCTTCAGTTGTCATAGCAACAGGCGTACCGGTGCGCAAGCTTAAAACCGGTCGGCCAATCAGAGTATTGCTGAGCTGTAACATTGTAACCAATAGTATAACCCGCCCAGACATCAGATTAAATAATTATGGAAACTTCCACTTGTCACGACTGTTTATGCAAGCTAGTATACGTATGCGATGAATACTTGGCGTACTACTTCAAATTTTCAGGAAGATACAGAAACGCTGGCCGAGACCATTGGCTCGCGCCTGAAGGGCGGCGAAGTCATCGAATTGGTTAGCGATCTTGGCGGTGGTAAGACCGCGTTTGTCCGCGGATTGGCACACGGTATGGGCAGTACTGATGATGTGGGGAGCCCGACTTTTACAATCAGCCGCGTATACCAAGCCGGTACCTTAACTTTGTATCATTTTGATTTTTACCGATTGCACGAACCGGGCATTATGATTGATGAAATAAAAGAAGTCGCCGGCAAATCAGACACAGTTGTGGCAGTTGAATGGTCTGACATCGTCCAGCACGTGCTGCCCGAAAAGCGTTTGACAGTCAATTTTACGATTACCGGCGACACAAGCCGCGATCTGGTTTTTTCGTATCCTGATAAACTTGCATATTTGATACAGGGGGAAGATGATGCTGATTCTGACGATCAGGACTGACAATCCCGATGCCGAAATCGGCCTGTTTGACGGAGAAACGCAGTTGGCGTACGAAAAATGGCAGGCTCACCGCGAGCTGTCCATAACGATACACAAGAAAATCGAAGAAACCCTAGCGTCGCACAATAAAAAGTTACCAGATTTAAATGGTATCGTATGTTTTAAAGGCCCTGGCAGTTTCACAGGCTTGCGCATAGGCCTGACAGTCGCGAACACCCTGGCCTATAGCTTGAACATCCCAATTCTGGGGACAATGGGTGACAACTGGCAATCAGACGGAATCAAAGATCTAGAATCAGGCAAAAACGAAAAAATAATAATGCCAGAATACGGCGCGGACCCGCACATCACCGTCCAGAAAAAGTAATTTATGTGTTAAAATTGCCGACATGTCAACTGAACAAGGCGGTACTCTTGCGATATTAACTCGCGGTATCAACGAAGATGGTTCAATGAACGAGGCAACCGGTCTACGTGCAGAGATCGGCTATAACTATTTGCAACAACATGAGTCTGAAGTGACTCGAATCGTTCCTATTGGCGGGTGGGCATTGGGAACAGATCGGCCACCAAATGGTGCGACCGAAGCTGGAGGTGTCGGGGATTATTTACGTGGTCGGGGAATTTCGGGAGCAATTATCGATGAAGAAAACTTATCGCGAACTTCAATTCAAGGCGCAATTGAGTTAGCGAGAAAAGCCAATGAAGGAAATTGGATTATTGATGAAAATCATCCATTATTCGTCGTATGCAGCTGGATTCAATTTGCCAGATTTCGTCCTATAGCACGTCAGGCGATGGGATTGTCTCAAAATGCAGTAGTAAACGTTCAAGTTCCCGAAAAGTTTAGCTTTTCCGGTTTGTTAGAAGTCAGTATGGTGCCGTATCAAACGTTGCTCCAAATGTGGGCTCCACCAAAAAATCTTAGTAGGACTGCCAAGACAGACAAAATCATTGAAGCGACAGTAGGAAGGTTAGTTCGCGGCCGAAAAGGATTTTTAGGTCGATAGTCAATGTAAATGTAGCGTCCTGTTGCCATTTGCGTAATTTCAGGGTATATTTTTTATTAGGATTCCAGGAGTACGGGAATATCCAATAGATAAAACTCTAAATTTATATTTGATTTTCAGGTTGTAACAAGTTGTGGGCTAGTGACGTGATAGCGATTGCCCGCCAAGGCACAATCTGCAGACAGAAAGGAACATCATGGACGTATTACCAATTGTCCTCGCATTGGTAGGGCTTGGTGTTGGCTTTGGTGCGAACAAAGTCATCACACGCAAACAGGTCGGCACTGCCGAAGAGCAGGCCAAAAAGGAACTCGACAAAGCTAAACGCGAGGCTAGCAAAATCGTCAACGATGCCCGCGACGAAGCGGCAAAATTGGCAGAAAATGCCCGCAAAGAAGAAAAACAGCACCGGGCAGAATCAAAAGAACTGGAAAATCGGCTGGTGCAGCGCGAAGAATCACTCGACAAAAAACTTGACCAGCTTGATAAGCGGACCGAAGCTTTACGCAAGAGCGAATCCGAAGTCGAAGCGCTGAAAGACGAAATCCGTGACATCCGCAAAAAGCAGCAGGAAAAACTCGAAAAAGTGGCGAAACTAAGTCAGAAGGACGCCGCCGAAAAACTCATGCAGATGACAGAACGTGATATCCGCGGCGATTTGACCAACCTGATATCAAAGCTCCAAAACGAAGCCAGAGAAGACGCCGAGGAACAAGCGGCGTTAATTATTACGACGGCGATGGAGCGCATGGCCAGCGAAGTAACTGCCGAGCGCACTGTTACGTCCGTAAAACTAGAAGACGAAGAAATGAAAGGCCGGATCATCGGCAAGGAAGGCCGCAACATTCAGTCGCTGCAGCGTGCTACTGGCGTCGACATCATGGTTGACGATACGCCGGGGTACATCGTGCTATCCAGCTTCGATCCGGTGCGGCGCGAAATCGCGCGGCAGGCGCTTGAGATGTTAATGAAAGACGGCCGTATCCATCCGGGCCGCATCGAAGAAGTCGTCGATAAAGCGCAGAAAAACGTCGAAAAAGATGTGGTCCGAGCCGGCGAAGATGCGGCGAGGGAAGTCGGTATCATCGGCATTCCAAAAGAGATTCTGCATCTGCTTGGCGAATTGAAGTACCGTACCAGTTACGGCCAGAACGTATTGAAGCACTCAACCGAGATGGCGCATATCGCCGGCATGATTGCCGAAGAAGTCGGTGCGAACGTTAAAACGGCAAAGTATTCCGCATTAGTCCATGATTTGGGCAAGGCGCTCACGCACAAGATAGAGGGTAAGCATCACCACATCAGCGGCGAGATGCTGCGTAAATATGGTGCACCCGAAGAAGTCGCGCTGGCAGCCGAGCAACATCACGACGATGTGGATGCTACTAGTACGGAAGCTTTGATCATACGTGTGGTTGACGCCATCAGTGCATCACGTCCTGGCGCCAGAAACATCAGCGCCGAAAACTTCGTTGAACGTATGAAGGAACTCGAAAACGTGGCTAACAGCTTTGCAGGCATCGAAAAGTCATACGCGATCAGTGCCGGCCGCGAAGTCCGTATCTTCGTCAAACCCCAAGCTATCGATGACCTCAGTGCGATCAAACTAGCCCGCGATATCGCAACGAAAATCGAATCAACAATGCAATATCCCGGCACTATCAAAGTGAATGTCATCCGCGAAACCCGAGCTATAGAGTTCGCTAAGTAGACGATGATAAAAGCCGTACTTTTCGACTACGGCGGAGTGCTTACGCCGGGTGGTTTTGATGATTCGATGATAAAGCTTTTTGCTGAAACGTATGGCGTGGACGAATCTGAAATTAAAATCGACACCCTGTTTCGTGAGGTCATGAAAGGAAACTTAACAACCGACGAATTTTTCAGTCGGATGAATGCGAAGTTTCCAGGCAAACAAAAGGCGACTGCCAGTGACATGCTTGTTGGTTCACCGCAGATTTTTGAAAAGGCAGATCGGGTTTACGAATTGGCCGAAAGATTGAGAACGGCGGATATACGCACGGGAATTTTTTCGAATGTATCCGATTTCGTTGCAAAGAAACGCATCGAACTCGGCGATTACGACGCATTTGATCCGGTTCTATTGTCGTATAGGGACAGGATGGTAAAGCCGGATTTGGAATATTACAAATACGCGCTTAAAAATTTAAATTTGCCTGCTGATGAAGTATTGTTCATCGATGACAAAGAGCGGAATCTGATCCCTGCCCGCGAACTTGGAATCCACACGATTAAATTCGAAAATGCAGATCAAATTATCCGCGACACGAAAGCTTTCATTGAAAACGAAAATCATATTGTTCTCGACAGATAGTCTACAATATTAGTGTGAATATCCTATATGTCGGGGATGTGATGGGCGAGCCCGGAATTCGGGTCATTGAAAAAGTTTTACCCGGATTAAGACAAGACGAAAAAATCGATCTGGTGGTTGCGCAGAGCGAAAACGTATCAGCGGGCAAAGGTATCACGCTGGAAGATTTTACGCGTGTGCAAGCTGCAGGTGTAGATTTTTGTACGGGCGGGAATTGGAGCCTGTACCATGATGAAATCATCCCGATGATGGACGATCCAGACGAGCCGATTATCAGACCGGCGAATTATCCCGTAGGTACACCAGGGTTGGGTCACAAATTCATCGAAACGAAAAAAGGCAATGTATTGATTGTAAGCATGCTCGGGCATATCGTTGGGCGGGATTCAGAAAAGCCGGTAGATAATCCGTTGCATGTGATCGATAGAATTTTATCAGATGCAAAGGCCACTTCGCATGTCGCGACAGTTGTAAATCTGCATGGAGATTATTCGAGTGAAAAACGCGTGATCGGATATTACCTTGATGGTCGGGCTACTGTGGTTGTCGGGGACCATTGGCATGTACCGTCGGCCGACGCCGAAGTATTACCAAAAGGCACGGCGCACATTACGGATGTTGGCATGTGCGGATCGCTCGATTCGTCACTCGGTGTCCGCTACGACGTAATCGTCAGGCGCTGGCAAAGCGGAGAGCCAAGCCGCAACGAATTGGAAACAACCGGACGCATGCAATTCAACGCGTTATTCGTTGAAGCAGACGAAAAAACCGGCCTGGCAAAGAAAGCAAAGCTAATCCAGAAAATATTCGACGAAAATTTGCTATAGTAGTTCGCATGCAAACAAAATCAGGGAAAGCAATCCATCCTATCGGCATTGGAACATGGGCAATTTCCAGCCAGGCTACGACTCAAGATACGAAATACCGCGGCGTAGTACCGGTTAATGGCAAAGAAGAATCAGAAATTGAAGCATTACGGTACTCATTGTCAAAAGGTCAGAACCACATAGATTGCGCCGAAATGTATGGCGGTTTTTATACTGACGAGGTTGTCGGCAGGGCTCTTAAGGGTGTAAATCGTAAAGATTTGTTTATCGCTGATAAATTATGGAAAACCAGTGTAGAAAACGGCAAAGTCCGACCGACTGTAGAAAAGATGTTTGCCAAACTCGGTATCGATTATCTCGATCTGCTTTATATTCACTACCCATGGGAAGACGTGTCGTGGCAGGAAGCTATGCCACAGATCGACGAATTGATTGATGAAGGATTGGTGCGGAATTTTGGCGTCAGCAATTTTACTGTCGCTGACATGCTTGATGTGCAAAAATTCGCCAAACATCCGATAGCTGCGAATCAAATGCACTTCAATGTGTTATACAAAGCGGAAGTCGACAAAGATTTCGAAAAATTCTGCAAACAAAATGCAATTCAAATCGTCGCATACCGACCTGTAGAGCGCGGGGACGTTTTAAAAGATGGTACGATTCTTGAAATCGCCAAAGCCCACAACGCGACACCTGCTCAAATCTCATTGGCGTGGCTAATCGCAAAAGGCATGTTACCAATTCCGAAATCAACGCAAAAGTCACACATCGACGAAAACCTCGGCGCGTTAAACGTCAAACTCTCCGACGCAGAAATTGAAACGCTCGATAAACTTTAGTTGACTTCTTTGCCGCCAAAACCGACTACTGCGATGATTACGCTTGCGAACATGTTGATCATTACTATGTGGACGCCGTCCAGATTTTTGTTTAGCGCCATCAAGATTGCGCTGCCGAGCCAGATCGTGCCAATCGTGCCGGCTGTGTATGGATATTTGATAAATAAAATTACTTCTTTAAGCATCTATTGTTCCCTCCTCGGTTTGATACTTAGCCGCGTCTTCGCGTGGTCTGATGCGTTTTAATAACTGCATAAATAATGCCGGATCGCGTACGGCGACGCGCTCCAGCCATCGGTTGATGATTTCTATTGCCTGAGACGCGCTTACGGATTTTTCTGTCTGATGTATCAGGTCAGGATATTGCCGTGCGATTTCTTTGATGGCATCAGCCAGAATTGAACCGAAGAGTTTGCGCCGCTTCAATGATTGCAGCATTGAAATGTACGTTTGTGCAGCGCGCAGAATTTCGGAAGATTCCAGCCGTACGACCAGACCCAGCCGATTATCTTTATTGGCAATCTGCCCGAACGCGCGCATAAGCTGTCCGTCTTCTACTAATACACGCAAATCGTTCGCGCCGGTCGCATTATCGAATGCGTTCTGGACGAGGCGGCCGATTTCACGTATCAAATCATTGCTTTCCTGTTTGGGTGGTTCAAGACTCATATATTGCGCGGCGGTCTGCGACAAACTGGTAGCTCCCGGCGTAATAGTGCTGAGTTTTTTTAAAGCGCGGTATAAATCATTTACGAAATAGCGCATGAATTGTTCGAACATGCCTGCGACTGTTCCCTGGTTTTCGTAAATTCTGTTCCATTCGCTTAACAAACTGAAAAATGCAGCGCGGTTCCGCGGTACTGGGGCGGAAATTCCAAAATCTATCAATCCTACGCGATTTTTCGTCATGAACCGGATATTGCCGGGATGCGGATCGCCAGGAATTCGCGGCAGGGTGAAAATCGCTGTCAGGCTTTCGATGCCGGCGATTCGAAGCTGCGTATCGAGATCGGAACCGGTCTGGTGTTCGATGAATCTGGCTGGATCACCGCCGTCCGCCTGGATTTTTAATAATTCAGCGCCGGATATGCCATCAAGATACTCTTGCACTATGATGTGCGGTGTTGAGAGATCGGTGTATGTTTTGGGAATCACGATGTGCGGGTGATCTTGATACGCTTCATACAGTTCATTTGCGAATTTTACCTCAGCCAGGTAATCGGTTTCGTTCAATGTCGCGTTTCGGAATTCTTTGATAGCCGCGTTCATTTTTATCGTGAAGTTCGTGTATTCGTGTGCGGCAAAACGCTTACCAAACAGCCCGAGCAGGCGCAAGTCATATTTAAGCAGTTCGCGGACCAGCGGGCGCAATGCCTTAATTATTATTTTTTGCCCATTGGCGTGCTGCGCCATATAAACCTGGCCGAAGCTGCCGGCAGCGAACGGTTCCGGTTGCACGAGTACGATTTGCTGCAGTTTTTCCGGCGGCAGTTCATGGCGTAAAACCGATACGATATCGAGCGGCTGGCTATCGAGATTTTCAAAAATCTTTAACCGCGCCGGACTATTCCAGCGTTTCATCGCCGGCGAGTTGAACATTACACCTTGCATGAATTTTACATACACGCCGCCAAGCGACAAGAATTCGTTGCACAGCAGGTCGTACATTTCCTGGTCGCGGCCGCGACGCTTGAGGTAATAAGCGCGTGCGCCAAGTTTTGCCAACCGCTTTGTCCGAGCGCGTTTAATGGCTGCAATTGTTTTTGCGTGATTGGTTGCCACAGGCTATTTCCTTGTGAAGCCTATTAGAAATAGGACGAGTGTAGAGATAATCGCTGCGATGTAGAGCTGAAAAACTTCTGATGCGGACGGCCTGGTAAATGCCATCAGAATGACGGCAATCCAAATCAAAACGATGGTCGCAAAGATGGAAGCATACTTCATGTATCATGTATTATAGCACCCTTCAAGAGGTGACCCCTGAATCAAAGCTAGATTTTTAGATATGAATTGCGCTATAATTCATCCGATCATCATACTATCGGGGTGTGGCGCAGTTGGCTAGCGCGCCGCGTTTGGGACGCGGAGGCCGAAGGTTCGAGTCCTTTCACCCCGACCATTCGACTCGCTTTGCTCGCTCATGGTAAAACAATCCATGCTCGACCGAAGCAAGTTTTAATTTGTTTGAATAGTTTCGGGCGAGGCGAATGACCCTGAGCTTGTCGAAGGGCCGCTCAAAGATACAATTTCACATAAAAAATGCTTCGCATTTTCCGGGGACCCTCTGATAATGTCTATTGCTTTCGTGCCGAACGCCAGAGCAGTTCAAAAATCTGCCTATGAACGTTTGCAAGTACTTTGCTTTCAATGATCACGCCTATTAACTCGTTTTCTACGAAAGATACTGCTGACACTTTATTGCCATAAATATTAACTTCAACCGGTTCAGTAAAATCACCGGGTTCAATCAATCGTGTCTCTCGCAATTCCTCGGCATCACGAACAGCGACCTTTAGTCCGTCAGGAGTTGCGGGGATTATAGCTCGCATTGGAATTCCGAGTTCAGCGCGGCGTTTTATGTACCAGGTTTGGAAATCCTCTATGCTGCGCTCAACTGCTTCGGCATTGCCGATTGCCAGCATTTCGGATCCCGCAAGTTGCAAAAGACTTTCCTCGTACACAGCCTTTATACCGTCTTTTCCAGAGAAAAACCTGGTGCCTGGCTTAAGTTCGCTGGTACTGGCAAGTCCCAACATCCCAGGCAGAACTTTTTCTAATTGTGCTACCTTTGACCTTTCAAATGCCAGAATTTTCCGAGGATCTTCTGCTTGGAATTGGCGGCTGCCGCCATCTTGCAAACTCACAAAACCTTTTTCGCGCAGCGTATCGAGCAAAACGTATGCAGTAGGGCGCTTAACATCGGCTTTTTTGGCGATGGCAGCCACATCTGCCTGCCCAAGTTCAAGCAATGCTATATAAAGGGCGCTCTCTTTATCAGACAGGCCGAACTGTTCAAGAAGAGCAGCGTAATCATCCATAGTTGTCAGAATTATAGACAAAAAATTCAAAATGTCAATAAAAATAGCTTTATATGTAGTGTCAAACATATTGACATATAAGTAGTTTTGACCTATTATTTTAGTTCATGAGTACGAAATTATTGTATTTAGAAAACATGTGGGATTTGGAAGCTGACGCCCATGTTATGCGCGTGGAAAAGCAAGATGGCCGTGACGTAGTTTATTTGGATCAAACAATATTGTATGCCCAAGGCGGCGGGCAACCGTACGATACTGGTGTCATAAAAAACGATCATGTTAAATTTATCGTTGAGGAAGTCCGTTTTGTTGATGGCGAGGTTTTGCACTTTGGAAATTTTGACGACGATTCATTTAAGCGAGACGAAGCAGTTCATATCATAGTAGATGCCGATAGGAGAAAGCTGCACGCTCGGCTGCACTCCGCCGGCCACGTGGTAGATATGGCAGTTAGTCAACTTTGCCCAGATTGGATTCCTGGAAAGGGGTATCATTTCCCCGATAGCCCGTATGTCGAATATGATGGCCAGATCGATTTTGAAAAACGTGATGAATTAATTGCAGATATCGCGAAATTGGGCAATGAATTCATCAAACAAGCCATGCCTGTTAGTTTCAAATTTGTGAATTACGACGAACTGAAGAAACTCTGCCGCCACATTCCTGAAAATATCCCGACAAATAAGCCGACACGGGTTGTCATTTTTGATAATTTTGCTGTTCCTTGCGGCGGCACGCATGTCAAAAACCTAGCTGAACTAGAGGAGCTGACCATAACAAAAATCAAAAACAAAGACGGAAAAATACGCGTCGGTTACAATGTAAGCCGATAATTAAATCATTTGTCATTCGGCATTAACTTTATCAAGTCTGAGCAAAACGTTGCTTTCGAGATAAGTATCGCTTATGCTTAGGGCATTATGGACGAGCCCAAGCCGGACGCTCCGAAAAACGAAAACGTAGTAAATGGTACCGGATCAACTCCGGTTCAGCCCACTGCTGTTGTCGGGAATCAAGCACCCAATGGAACCCCGGATGCTGTAAAAGCTGAACTTAGTAAAATGGCTGGAAGCGATCAGGGCCATGAACAACCAGCCGGCGTCCCACCAGCAGCTCCGATATCGCCGAATCAGGCTCCAAAGAGTAACAAACCGCTTTTTATAATTTCACTAGTGATGGTCTTCGTAGTGGCCGTCGGTGTCGGATACGCGACCTATATCAAATCGAATGCTAAAAAACCTACGACAGCTCAAACGACCTCATCTGCAACACCGCCACCTGCTGTTGCGCCTCAGTCAGGCCCTACAAGTATTCAGACTGAAGAACAGGACACCGAACGGCAGACGGACATAAATGCAGTAGACTCACACCTTGAAGCATTCTATGCAGACCAAGGTTTTTACCCGACGTTAGCAAATATGAACACAGCGAGTTGGTTTAACGAAAACATGAAGGGCCTTGACCCTGCAGCGCTGCAGGATCCGCAGGGTATGTCAGAAACGTTGGTATCAGCACCGCAAGCCAAAGCGTACGCATACGTGTCAGCGGACGACAAAGGTGAAGCATGTGACAACGTAAAGTTTATGTGTACGAAGTTCTATTTGACTGCAGTTCTTTCGACTGGACGGCAATATCAGAAAACGTCGCTTTAGGTTTATAGGATTGCGATAATACGGACGCCAGCTCTAGTTTTCAAACCATTGCAATATAAAATGGTATCGCTTATGCTTAAGATATCATGGACGAGCCCAAGCCGGACGCGCCGAAAAACGAAAATTCCTCAAACGAAAGTGAAATACCTCCCGATAAAAACGTTGGGATTGAAAGTAGTAAGGTTGATGAGAACAAGCCAGCTGAGCCAGTTGGTGAAAACGGCAAAAATGAAACGGAATCATCATCCGACAAACCGACAGATACTCCGCAAAAGCCAGCTGACGCAGAATTTTCTGTAAAAGCAGCAGTATCCAAACCGCCGAAAAATCGCCATAAAATGATGCTGATATTGGCACTCATTTTAGTGATAGCGGCCGGAATAGGATATTACTTCTACTCAAAATCAAATTCAAAACCGGCAAAATCGGTTTCGACAGCTACTCCGGCTCCCGCGCCAGCGCCAGTCCAGCAAGCATCAGGCGGAAACACTTTTTACCAGACACCGAAGAAAATAGGTGATCTGAACTTTTTTAAAGATACGAGCATCGCCTTTGGTGTCAATTGCACGGGGACGCAAACCACCGGCTGCCCACCCTTAGTAGCTCCATCAAAACTGATGTATTACCAGATAGGTACGACGAAATCGAACCAGCCAATCGTAGTCGTTGCGTACGATGCTGGTATGATTGACGGCCCGATTGCTCATTACGCTATCAAACAGGCTAACGGCAAATATCTGATGCTGGGTAAAATGGAGCCGGGCGGTCAATTTGATCAAGGCATGACAAAAACATTTAATGCCAATGTTGTTGCGGATACAACGACAGCTATACCGGAGTTTAAGTATCCAACAAGCGTCACTATAAAAGGAGTATCAATGGTTTCATATGGCGCAGAAAAAACTGTCACCGGAACGTTCATCAATGGCTTAGATGGATTAGCGCAGGTTGGATCACTGGGGCAAAAATCCAGCCAGCAGCCAGTGAAGCTCGGCTCTCAAAACGGCCAGGATTTTTACGAAGTGATGACGAACGACCAACCCTATTACCAGGTAAAAATGCTGCGCGGCGCAGTCGGTGGAGTTAATGCGGTATGGTACCAATTAAAAACGCTATTGGAGAACCCAGGTTTTGCAGGCAGTGATACGGCAAACAAACCGGTCAAAATCAAATGGACAGATGGCCAGACCAATACCACGGCAGAGTATGGATATGGTACGGGCCATTGCGGCGACAGCGGTGGTTACGTGGTCACAAAGAATTTGCCGGAAAACCAGCTGGTTAAAGCCGGAACGGCGCCGGACGGCACTGTAATATATCAGGTTCCGACGACGAGCGGATTATTCAAAGCATACTATGCAAATTACGTGAGTGCGGGATCGACAGGCTTTTTTGTTGCACAGCCGGACAAGACGTTGTACAACCTATCGGCAACAGGCTACCAGAACAAACATGCACTGATAGTCATGAAAAATGCACTTGGTGAATACGTGGTCTACGCCCGCGGCGATATGACGCCGGGCGGCGGCTGCGGAAAGCCAGTGATTTATCTGTATCCGCAAAAGACGACGAATGTTGATGTCGGCGTCGGCGCGCATATTACGAAATCCGATCCCACCTATGGGCCGTATGGTTGGCAGAATGTAGTGGCACATCCGGATGGATCGCTGAATTATCAAGGCAAAACATATGGCTCGTTGTACTGGGAAGGCAAGGGAATCGGTATGTATCCGTTGTTGAGTTCTGGCATGGTCGTTCCGCATGCGCAGGTTGTTTCTACTATTAAGTCGCAGCTGTCTGAGCAAGGTTTGAACGCACACGAAATTTCTGATTTCCTGGCATTCTGGCAGCCAAAGCTACCGAATACGCCTTATACGCGGTTAACATGGCTCGGCACAGATGATATGAACCAGCTTGCGCCGCTGCAAATTACTCCAACGCCGCAGACGGTCATCCGTACATTCCTGGATTTCCAGGGGCTAGACCACCAGCTGCAACTATCTCCACAAACGTTCAAGGCTCCGCAACGAGACGGCTTCACGGTCGTCGAATGGGGCGGTCTGCTTAGAAATTAAAAAAAGTAAGCGATGAACAATTTCCGCAAGAATCAGCACGGATTTGGCGCAGTCGAATTGATTTTAATCGTTTTGGTGGTAGTTGCTGTGGGAGTCGCCGGATATATGGTTTACAAAAATAATAATAAAACTAGCCAAAACACGGCCAAGACCTCAACAACTTCAAACCAAAATTCATCAACTGGCAATCAACCGGCTCAAAAATATCTGACTATTTCGGCATGGAAAGTCCGCGTACCGCAGAGCAGTAGCGATACCCTATCAGTTTCAAAATCGACATGTACTGAAACTGGAGATGCCGGTGGTATTAACTTAGGATGCCAAGTGTTCGTTAATTCTCAGAACCTTGCAAATGCAGTTGGCAGCTGCAAATCGGATAAGGCAACTGGCACTGTCGGATATTTCTATAGGATGGGCGGCAAAGACAATTATGGATACACCAATGGCGTCGGATTCACGCCAGTCGCTCGGTGGGCGGCTGAAAACCCAGGTAAGTATACAAAGATTGGCAGTTACTATTACGCGTATGCGCCCATTGGAGTGGCATGGGGTGGCAGCGGCACTGACGTAATTAAGACTTCCGTGCATGGATTGGCAGATACTACTCCTGAAGGTTGCGCTAACTGGATTGCCAAATACAACGAAGTAGAGCCGTCAATCAAAGCACTGGCTTCCAAGTTTGTGCAGCGCAATAAATAGCTAACACTTATTTCCGAAGATTTAAATACAGAATTATTTATTGACTTCGTGCAGCGCGACAATGTACATGCTTTCGGACCAGCCGAGTGGTGTATTTTCGTTCGGTTGGTCGGTATTTGAGTAATACAGTTCTGGAATTTTGCCGCCACGGGTAATCGACTGCGTTGCTTTATTTAGATATTCGCGGGCTTTTTCTTTGTCGCCGAGCCGGGCGAAATCTATCGCCAGCCATGACAAGCCGAAGCACCATTCAGCTTCTTCGGAAATACCATCGTCATTGCTATTGTAGTAACGGTCGAATTTATAGCGGATCACGCCTTTGTCTTTGGTCAGGTGATATTCGATATTTTCGACGATTTCGTGCGCGATCTGCGGGCGGACGACATTGTACGGGAAAATCAGGGATAACAAAGCAAGATCAACGAACTTTGATTCGGATTCCCTTGGCAACAATTTATCAAGCGATTCTTCGCCGCGCTTAATGGCATCCGGGTCGATTTTAAAGCCGCCGACTTCCTGCCATTTTTTCAATCCGGCAACGACAGCACCGACGGAGCTTGCATGGACTTCCTCGTTTTCTTCCCACATGCCGGAATCCGGATCGTGCCAATATTCGACATTGCAGATGTAATGGATGAGCGTCTGGACAGTCTTTTTGTCAGTTCGGTTGCGCAGCATACTGTAGCCTTTTTGTTCGAAATCGGCCAGTTTGAAAAGGATCGCGCCGATAGCATCGTGCTGTTTATTGCCCCACGATTCCCAGAATTCCTCGAGCGTTTCGGGATTATATCGTGCATGGATATATTGCCAGGTTTCGAACGGTTTGTTCGTTGTCGCCCAATTAATTTTGTCGATATGTTTATCAAAAATGTCGAGTAGCGTGTGGTATGTTTTCGTGACGATATCCCACTCGCCAGCGTATTCAAAAGCCAATGCTTCGTACACGTTATCGCGCAGCCAGGCTTTGTCGTAACCGGTATCAACGGTATGCGACGATGCCAGGAACAAGCCTGACGACGTACGCAGCGCGCGCAGGTTTTTTAAATGATGCTGGACGGCCGCATCAACGTCCACTAACTGCCTCCATTATGGCTATGATCGTAGCTGTCGTGAATGTTGCGGTCGTGCAGAAATCCCAGGATTTCGTTCAAAATAGGTTCGGTGCCGTGGCCGTTATGGAATTCGGCCCGTATTTTGGCCGCTTCAGCTTCCAGGAATAATAATTTCGCAGCCAGATCAACGTGTTCTTTGACGGTCGGGTCGGTGATCCTATTCGCGGCCGCAAGCAAGTGTTTTTGGGCAGCCTGTGCTTCGGCAATCTGCCCGCTGCACCGCGTGCACATGCCATAATCATCCAATTTCAGAATATGCCCAGAGTAATCAAACTTAGTAGCATGCGGCAATTTAGACAATTCAAATTTTACGATACGGTAAGCATCGCGCGCAGCATCTTCAACATCAGGATCATCAGACTTTTTTCTAATCATATTTGTTTTGTTTCTTGGTCTTAATTATACCATTATGTTGTTTATAGCTGACAAGCTTTGGCCTGTTTTCGCTTCCGACGCGACAAGTGTATAATTACGTGAATATCTGGAGTTTATATTGACTACACCGAATAAGAATGGCTTTTATCCAGGCGATATTTTGTTAGATGGTGCCACAGTACCACTTGAAACATCCGATGATATGCCTTTGCTCTGCCGGGCCCGAGAAGGTGCTGATTGTATCGCGGCAGATTACAGACCGGGCGTGCTTGCGCCGGAAATCGGCGGGAGAGTACTCGTCGGCGCAGTATCAGCAATATGAACGCAGCTAGGTTAAATTCAAACTAAAACACATTGGCAACAGAGGTAATATAAGTTATAATCCACACGCAACGCTCTCAATTGCCGAAAGGGAAAAGAGCAGCCCGAGCAAAAATCGCACTTTTTGCCCGGCGCGATGATAATTTGCGCGATCAGCGAAAATTATATGCAGAGCCAGATTGGCTCAATCCTTAAAAATAAGAGAGACAACCTGCGTGAAGCTATAAAAAAACCGTAGGTTTTGTCTCATTTGGATATCGGGGTGTGGCGCAGCTTGG
The DNA here is from genome assembly GCA_035478715.1 of Saccharimonadales bacterium (SeqCode). Lineage (GTDB taxonomy): Bacteria > Patescibacteriota > Saccharimonadia > Saccharimonadales > UBA4665 > JAICLK01. The sequence continues at coordinate 2,170 of DATIJK010000029.1, read as the reverse complement.
TAGCGCGCAGCGTTCGGGACGCTGAGGTCGCTGGTTCAAATCCAGTCACCCCGACCATTCGACTCGCTTCGCTCGCTCATGGTAAACCAGTCCATGTGCGGTCGAAGTGAGTTTTAAATTATTCACAAAACTTTAGGCGAGTCGAATGACCCTGAGCGAAGTCGAAGAGCCACGGGATGTTCTTCCTTTACCCCCTAAATTTACCTCGGTTGTCTTGGACTTTTTGAATGGTTCGAGAGAATGCCAGTCGCTGATAAGTTAAATAGACATATATTAATAAAAATGTTATAATAGTATGTTATGTCTAGTTTTGAATGGCGGCTTTCTCAGCCCGATACTTTCGGAAGCGTTGATGTAGCAGAGTTGCAGGCACTTTCCGATGTACTACCTGACGTTGTTTATAATGGCTGCCCGCCAACTGCACCTGCTGAACTTTTGGACGGTTTTCATAATTGGGGAGCCGCACGCGAACCAATGGTTAATTTAGCTCAAGCAGCTATTGAAGCCGCATCTCAAGTCATGTCATTAAAAAAGATAGGATTTATGCTGCTTAAAGAAACGCTCGAGCCTGAAAAACACGGAAGCAATCCAAGCATGTGGCATGCTGGAGATGACACGGCTTTACTCTTGTCTTCTGCGCCAACCACTGAATTTGCCGTAGGAGCCATAAAAGTGCCTAAAGGTAGCAAGGTAGTCAGATTGATAAGCAGCTCCGCAACTCTGATACCAGAAGAGCCCGATCTTGATAAGGACGGAGTAAGGGTCTTTAGCCCAAATCCAGGCGAATTCACGCTCTTAAAATTCACCGATGTACATCGGGCGCCAAAAAATCGTACGGATTCACCCATCGACCGATTGTTTATAAAATTTGACATAGTATCCTCGCGAAGACTAGTGATCGCACGTCAACGAAATATTTACAAAGTGGCCTAGTAGACAACTTTACCGACTGCAGAAATCAATCGTTTGATACAAAGTTTGCGTGGAGTAGAATAAACGTATGATTCCAATCGCTATTGGCGTTGCCGGTGTGGGTTTGCTTATATATTTGGGCGAAATTTTACAGCACAGTTATGACTATCACCCGGAAATCACGCGGAAATTCATCCACATTTCGGTAGCAACGTACGCGGCTTTTTGGCCGCTTTTTATGTCCGCGAGAGAGATTGGAATTATGAGTCTTTTGTTATTTGTGGGGGTCTTAGTAACTAAGCGGCTCGCATTTTTTCACTCCATTTATGACGTCAAGCGCCTGACCTGGGGCGAGATTTTCTTTCCAGTCAGTATAGGATTTTCAATACTACTTGCGAATAATATGCTCGTCTATTCTGCTGCAATGCTGCACTTGGGTATTGCCGACGGGCTGGCTGCAGTAGTCGGCACTCTCATCGGGCGAAAACATCGATATAAAGTGCTCGGCCATACAAAATCGCGCGCCGGCACGACCACTTTTTTTATCTGTTCATTTTTTATCGTTCTGTTTTGCGGCGTGATATTTGGTCCGCAGAACAGCCCGGTGATTTTACTTTGGCTTCCGGCATTAGCAACGGCGATTGAAAATGTTGGAGTAGCCGGGTCAGACAATTTGATGATTCCGATACTTATTGTATTGGCGCTTGAATCTTAAGGCAGGTTCTTAAGCTCGGTTTTTGCGGAATGAGCCGTGTGCACGCAGCGCGTTGAATATTACGATGACGTCAACGGCTTCCTGAATTATTGCCCCTGCTAAAGGCGGGAATTTACCGGTTGCGAATACGAACATCAGCGCGATGCTTAACACTATGCCGCCGAGGATACTTTGGCGTGCGATCTTGAACGTCCGTTTAGCGATTTCTACAGCACGGGCAACGCGGCTGATGTCGTCTTGCATGATTACCATGTCGGCTGATTGGCTGGCTGCAGTGGAGCCTCGCGCACCGAGTGCGATGCCAACATCTGCGGACGTCAGCACAGGCGCATCATTCACGCCATCCCCCACGAACGCGACCGGTCGATCCTTGATTTCTTCGATGGTACGCAATTTATCGGAGGGCAGTATCTGCGCATAAATATCCGAGATACCAAGTTTGGCTGCGATATGTTTAGCGGTCGTAAGATTGTCGCCGGTTACCATCAGGACGTTTTTGATGCCTAATTTTCTGATCTGTGATATTGTCTTTTTACTTTCTGG
>DATIJK010000028.1:0-5396 GCA_035478715.1 Saccharimonadales bacterium (SeqCode) | reverse complement strand
CGAAGACGCCGCGTTGTTCGGCCCGGGCCAGCGCATCAAATATCGGATCGATAGTTTTGTCGAGCGTAATGATGAAATATTCGATCAGAACATATTGCTTTGCTGCATTGATGTCTTTGACGATTCTTTGTATCACTTCATCATACTCAGGTATAACTTCTACGCCGTTCCCCTCAAACACTGGGAAACCGGTCAATGACTCGCTGAGCTTTGCGATATGGGAATATTTTGCAGGTGGCGCTGCCTCTAGTAAATGATTGGTATCACGATTTTTTCTTACCTCTTTAAGAAGTCCTGAAATAATCTTATCGGACGTCTTTTGCAGTGCGCGCCGCTGTTTTGGCAATTTTGGGCTGCCAAGAATTATGAATAAGATGATACCGAATATCGGAAAGAAAAATATCAGCAACAGCCACGCCGTACCTGATGACGGCTTACGGTTCCGCGGCACAACAAAAAGTGCGGTGATTCGAATAACCCAGTCAACTATCAACCAGACGACACCCACCGGACCAAGCAAATTAAATAGATGTACCATATTCCCTGCGATTAATATTGCAATAGTACAGCAATGCAGCCGAAGTTAGAAGTATTGCTATGGTAAAATTACTATAGTAATTATGAATCATCGCAAGATGTACGGATTGTGAAAATAAAAAATGGAATCGTCCTTAATACCCATCATCCATCCGCAGGTCCGTTCTCTGATAGAAGAGGAGCCTGGCGAGCTTTTTAAACTGACAGAACTGTTGGGATCACCACTCAATCTGGTATTTCCGCATATCATGATGGACGCGGTCGATAAGTTCCGGACCGTACTGGACAACGAGAGTATGAAAGGCGGCACATTATTTTATGCTGCAAAGGCTAATAAGGCAAACGCGTTCTTGGCCGCGAGCGTTTTGTCCGGTGCCGGTGCCGACGTGTCAAGCACCCAGGAATTTGCGGCGGCGCTCGGTGCGGGAATTCGCGGGGAAGCGATAAGTGTCAGCGGCCCGGCTAAGCCGCCGGCACTTTTAGAACTAGCCATTTTGCACAACGCCGCGATTGCAATTGATGAGCCGGCAGAGCTGGCAGCAATCCGCGAACTTCAGGCTAACATGCCCGTTAAACATCGGACGCGCGTTTATTTACGCATTAGCTCTGCAGAATCATCCCGGTTCGGTATGTCTCAACAGGTTATAGATTCGGTCGTCGAAGAGCTGGCAAAGTTGCAGCATGATGTGCAATTGCAGGGATTTTCTTTTCATGTTTCTGGCTATGCATCCGGCGATCGAACTTCCATGTTACGGCGAGCCTGCGAGGCTATTGAACGCGCGCACGACGCCGGACTCGCACCGAATCATATAAATATTGGCGGCGGTTTACGCCTGACGTATGCCCGGCCTGAAGATTGGAACTTGAAGCGGGCACTGGACCGTGATTTTGCTGGCGGGGTTCGGCCCGAGTTTGTCTATCCGTATGCAGAGAGGTCGAGTGGACATGAGCAGCTAAAACAGATTCTCAACGACTCAAAATCCGTCATTGAGTCGACTGCGCAGAAAATTGGCCAGCCTGTGTACATAGATGCCGAACCGGGCAGGTCGCTATTGGATCAGGCAGGTATTAGCGTATTCCGCGTGCGGAGCGTACGGCCGATTGGCGAGCGTTGGCTGGTCATGGTCGACGGTAATAGCCGGCACCTGGCTGAATTTTGGCGCAATAGCGAATTCTTTATTGATCCAATTCTAGTTAGCCGCGAGCAATGTGATCCGGAAGAATTTTCAGCAGCCATCGCATCCAATACTTGTCTAGAAAGTGATTATCTCGCCCGCCGCTTCATTCCATTTCGCACGCGTCCCCAAACAGGCGACCTGCTTGTATTCGTAAATACTGCCGGTTATCAGATGGATTCGAAAGAGTCAGGGTTTCATCGGATGCCAGTACCACATAAAATAGTCGCCCTGCAAAAGAATAATGATTGGCATTTTATCGACGACAAACTAGTAAGTGCTTCGGACTTAAAAAGCAGCGCGGCAAAAGAAAAACAATACGCAAAAAGTATCACTCATATGATCGGGCAAACGCCTGTCATGCAATATCCGCTTGTAGATACTAAATTAAAATTATTATTGAAACTCGAGCGGTTCAATCCGACCTCGAGCTTTAAGGACCGCTCCGCACTTAGCATGATTGAAGATGCCGAGCTGTCGGGCAAGTTAAAATCCGGCGGCACGTTAATTGAGTCTTCGTCAGGCAACACAGCAGAAAGCTTGGCGATGATTGCTGCTGCAAAAGGGTACAAGTTTATCGCGGTCGTTGATGACATGTGCTCGCCTGAAAAAATTGCAGCTGTGAAGGCGTTCGGCGGGTCTATCGTGCAAGTCAAAACGCAAGGTGGCGTGCCGGCAACTGGCGAGCGCCGCAAAGTAGCGCAACAATTGGCGAACGATACGCCGGGAGGCTATTACACCCGTCAGGCAGATAACCCAGCTAATCCTGAAGGGTTTGCGGCGTTGGCAACGGAATTGTTAGAGCAAGTACCGACAATTGACACGCTCATCGGTGCCGTTGGTACCGGTGGATCTTTGTGCGGCACAGCCCGTGCTTTTCATAGCCGCGGCCATAAAATACATGTTGTCGGGGTCGAGCCCGAAGGCTCAACTATATTTTCAGATGAAGACCATGCCTACGCACAATCCGGTTCTGGAGTTCCGGCTGGCACCGAATTGCCTGAGAATATCGACCGCCAATTAATCGACGAATCGGGTGAAGTATCTGATGCGGCCGCATTCACAACCTGCAATTTCCTGGCCAAACAGTTGGGTTTGATGGTCGGCGGATCAGCTGGCAGCGTACTAATAACGGCGATAAAATATGCCCACAACCACCGCGATCAGACGGTAGTAGCATTGCTCGCCGATGCCGGCGAAAAATACCTTGATACAATTTTCAACCAAGACTGGATAAAAACACACAATTTCCATGATAATCAGACTTGGGAATTACTGAAGCAACTTACGATCCTTCAAAATAGAAACGCCGTACTATAATGTCACTTCGACCCGCGAATCAAGATACTCGCCATCTACCATGACGCCGCCATTCGTATAAATATGCTTCGGTTCTGCTTTATATAATCTGATTGGCCGGTCTGGCTGAAACTCTTCGAACTCCCAATAGGAAATGTCACCTCTGCGTTTTCTTATCAGATTAAACGCGGCCCTCATTTCATCCTGATTACTCAATTCTTCGCAAAATGCCCTGATATACACGCCCTTGCCGGTACCCGGCGTGACTGTCGAATCATAAATAACGATGTATGCTTGGCCGTTCGCCCTGATATTCTGCGAATGCTGGCTTCTGGCCGGCGATCCCCAATACAGATTGAATTTGTCATCGTAGGCGAAAAATGTTGGCGCGTTCCACGGCTCGTGCTGCTCAGAAATAGTAGCGATAGTAATGTATTTAATGCGCTCGATTATTTCCTTGACGCGTGCCGATAATTCTTCGGGAGAGTATTTACTTAAAAGGTTATCCTGCGCCATTTATACTTATGCTATCACATCGAAAGCGACAAACATTAATGCATGGCTACCGATTATTTTTGATCAAGACCTTTTGAAAGGTCATGATACAGTCTTTGGATTAGTGCCTCTGTTTCGGATGGCAGGTTAAGTCTGCGCGATTCCAAATCTTCGACTCTTTCGGTCAGTTTGTCCAAATCAAGCACGTTTTTTAATAAATCCGATCGGTCAATAACAATATCCGGTTGCCCTAATTTAATGCGGTCGTAAGTGCCGTCATAAAACCGTACTTCAAACATCGTTGCCAGGTTTTCCGGTATTGCCGTATTGTGCCTGTAAAAACATGCCTCAATGTCGGCAATGGCTAATTGTTGCACGTCATGGTTTCCTAAATGGCTGCCAATGTTCTTAGTTATAAACCTGACTAAATCATAATCACGAACAGGAATCACCTGGACTGGAATGGTGGCCGTACGAAGCAGCCCCAATTTATCGAGGAGCGTTATTGCGGCAAAGCGATGATGTCCGTCTGCAACGCCAAGATGGCCGTAATTTTGTAGTACTACAGTAGTCGGTTGATCGTTAGGAAGTATGCTGAAAATCTTATCGGATTGCTGTTGGAAAACACTAACTGCTGGTGCACGATAGCCATGCTGCAGGAAACTTTGCAAGTAAGCGAGTACCCTTGCCGGATGCGCGTGTTCGTGAATTCCAACCATTCGGTAATCTACCAACGCAATACGAACTGGTAAGGCACACTGCTCACTCCGTCGAGCGGGAACGATTCTAACGTCTTTATATATTTCGGGCATCAGGTGTTTCTATACTTAATTATAATCTGATATTTATCTTCCGCACAAAGGATTAAGAACCGTTAGTAAAGATCAGTAATGATTGGAAAGAATAAATAGTCGGGATGCGGGTCCACTAACACATCGCCTAGCAAAAATGCTGCTTGGCGTCTTAGCTCTTCATTAGCAACAAACTTATATGGTGGTACCTCTTCCATATGATTCCTTAGTTCCGGTCGATTAACCTTAAGTTTCATTACAATCTGGTACGCCCGATAGGATTCGAACCTACGACCTTTGGTACCGGAAACCAACGCTCTATCCAGCTGAGCTACGGGCGCGCGCAGATGGCATTATAACAGATTAAATTGCATTAATTTATTGCTTTGATTGTCAATAAGAAAATCCGGCTATATGATAAGCCGGATTTTCTTTCACTTTTTTAGCTGACTATTCCCAGCGGAATGCTCTGGTGTAGTAGCCGGAGGTACTTACTGCGCTAACATTCGTACCAGTGTGGTGGTCGCCAAAGCTGACAATATTGTTACCTGAGCCGGATTGGACAAACTCAACATGGTCTCCAACCGTCACAATGTCGCCAGGCTTTACATTACTCAGCGATATTTGTGTCCAGTTTCCACCTGACATATAACCGCCATTTACCGTCCATACGCTATGCCAGCCTAATACATCATCAACGACTTCGCTGATGAATCCGCTGCAATCCGTCCCGCATGCGTAACTGAGTACCGGATTTCCGCCTCTCGTGCCGTGCTCGCAGGAATTCAAGAACGATTGCGTGTAACCGGTCCCATGTATACCGCCGCCGAAGACATATGGTGAACCTGCCCAGTCGTGAGCTCGGTCGATTAATTTCTGGCCGGTTGTTTCGGTGCTGCCGCCGCTGCCGCCACCGTCAGGCTTGTACGTTTTGTAGAACTTCTCATTCTGGTCGCTATTGCACGTGTAGACCCCGAGCGGTGTACCGGACGATGTACCGCCAAGAGCATTCAAACAGCCGCCGGTTCCGGTGTTGTAAAGCTCATGATTATCGCCCACACCCCTCCAGTTCCAATGTGTATTCGGATTAGAGCAGCTG
>DATIJK010000027.1:0-8954 GCA_035478715.1 Saccharimonadales bacterium (SeqCode) | reverse complement strand
GGATCGGCGATAAAATCCGGGCCCAGTGTCCAACCTATATTTGAGAAGAAATGCCCCCAGGTCACTGCCGGCGCTTCAACGTGTACGACGTTATTGACGTTATTATGCATGTGCGCACGCTGTATCGGTGTCTGGATTGTTTTAAGTTTGCACATCTCAATGTCGGCGTAATATTGCGGGCCCTGGAATTTTTCGCGTTGGCCGTTGATATAGACTTCGAAATTCGCATGATAATGGGTGTGTGGAGGATTGTAAGTAAAGAAGCGGATCGTAAGGATTACCAGTGCACCTAAAATCAGGCAGCCGATGCCAATGAACCACTTTGATTTTACGAATCCAAGATATTTTCTCATTTTACTTTGTCAGATCCCTAATTAGTTTTTCGTATTGCGCTTTGTCCAGCTCGCCTTTATCGTATTGCGACTTTATAAAATCTATCTGATTAGCTGAATGTTTGGTGTTGTGTTCGTTATATTTGCGAAAACGAACGACCGCGAACACGATTGTACCGGCCAGTGCGACCCAGAAAACTATCATGAATAGACTAAACATCTGCAATCTTACCACGCATTATGTGACTATAATATCATGGTCTGGCATTTGAATCCGTCGTCAAAATAGTCCAAATTACTCATAACCGCTTTTTGTATATCTATGAATCCATTACAAATCTCGCTTTCGATTCCAAAAGCCTCCTCGTCGAGCGAGAAGTGGTTCGGGCACCGCAGGCGTAATTGAAATTACGACGAGGATGACCGGAGTGCTTCATAGCCGGCGAGGTGGTTTTTGGGGCGAAATGGAGATATGCAATGGATTCATTGTATGGTTCAATAAAAGAATCTTATGAAATTCGCGTTGCCGCCGGGAGTGAAGGTATTGAAGGGTTACCAGAGGACCTGGCTGCGCAGTGATATCGTAGCGGGCATTATTTTAACGACGCTGTTAGTCCCGCAGGGAATGGCGTATGCCGAGCTTGCTGGATTGCCAAGCATCACCGGCCTGTATACTTCAGTGCTTTGTTTGCTTGGATATGCCGCTTTCGGCCCCTCGCGGGTTTTGGTGTTAGGGCCGGATTCTTCGCTCGGGCCGATGATTGCTGCTACCATCATACCTATAGTTGGCTCAAATGGTGATCCTGCACGCGCCGTGGAACTGGCATCCATGCTCGCCGTGATGGTCGGTGCGATAATGATTATCGCTGGCGTCTTTAAATTAGGATTCGTTGCCGATCTATTATCCAAACCGACCAAACTTGGGTACATGAATGGCCTTGCATTGACGATATTAATCGGCCAGCTTCCGAAATTATTCGGCTTTTCGACGGATGCGAGCGGTTTGCTTGGAGAAATTGGTGCATTCATACATGGATTGTATTCCGGCGAATTTGTCGGGGCCGCAGTCATTATCGGCATATCCAGCCTGGCGCTTATTTTTCTACTCGGAAAATTCATGCCTAAAATTCCAGCCGTCTTGGTGGCAGTTGTCGGAGCGACGATTTTGTCGTCCGTGCTTCATTTAAGCCAACATGGCGTGTCTGTCGTTGGCGTTTTGCCGAAGGGATTTCCGCCGTTTACCCTGCCGCATATATCCGACTTTCCGCTGCTGCTGGCTGGTGCAGCCAGTATTGCCGTCGTGGCATTGACTGATACGATTTCTGTGGCGTCAGCGTTCGCAGGAAAAAAAGGAAAAGAAATAGACGGCAATGGCGAAATGGTCGGTGTCGGCGTTGCGAGCGTAGCTGCAGGATTCTTCCAGGGTTTTCCGGTCAGCACCAGCGGATCGCGAACGGCGGTTGCCGAACAGTCCGGTGCTAAAACGCAGCTCACCGGTATCGTCGGAGCTGTTCTGATCGTACTGATGCTGGTGTTTATACCTGGTTTACTGCGTAATCTGCCAAATCCGACTTTAGCCGCTGTCGTGATCGCAGCATCTATGTCGCTTGCCGATATCCCAGCGTCGATGAAACTCTACAAACAGCGCCGAAGCGAATTTGTTACGACACTTGTAGCATTCCTTGGGGTAGCCTTACTTGGAGTTTTGCCCGGCATCGGTATTGCAATTGCCTTGTCGATATTCAATGTCTTCCGGCGGCTGTGGTGGCCATATCAGACCACGCTTGGAAAAGTAAAGAATTACCCCGGGTACCATGATGTCCAGCAATATCCCGACGGCGAGCTATTACCAGGTTTGGTAATTTACCGCTTTGATGCCCCCCTAATTTTTGCGAATGCCCGCACGTTCCGGGATCAAATCAAGCTGGTGGCAGCGTCTCGACCGAAACCAAAATATATATTGATTGCGGCGGAGCCGATTACTGATATTGATGCAACTGCGGCAGATATGCTGCGTGATCTTGACAAGTCAATGAACGCAAAAAATATTTCTCTGGAATTTGCTGAATTGAAACACCGGGTCCATGCGAAATTTGAAAAGTTCGGTCTGATTGGAGACTTGGAACCACATCATTTTTATCCGACACTCGACGCTGCAATAGCTGATTATCAGAAGAAAACCAAAACAAAATGGCAATCACCGGCAATGAAAAAATCTTCAGCTAAAAAGCCAGCTTCAAAAAAGAAAAAATCTTCCCGCAAATAATTACGTTTTCTGAGCATATTTTTTAAGCCACTGGATGTATGCTGCGTTAAAGGTCAGTGTCCTGCGGCTGAGTGATTTCACGAGTATCGTTTTTAGCCCTGCCCGATTCGCGCCAATCACATCATTGATCAGATGGTCGCCGATCATCGCGATATGTTCCGGTTCCGTCTCGGCAGCAGCGATGACTTTTTTGTAATAAGATTTAAAAGGCTTCATGGACAGCCCACGGACGCGGACACCTTTTCCCTGCATCGCTTCAACGACAGCATCAGTATCCCGTCTGGTGTTACTGCCTAATATGATCTTGAATCCGGCCTGCCGTAAACCAGCAATGTACGCCACGGTTTCTGCCGATAGTTCATTCGTCTTATGGATCAGCAACGTATTGTCCAAGTCAAAAACCAGATGCGTGATAGCCGCCTTCCTCAATTCGTCCGCATCTATTTGCACCACCGATTCAGCCATGTAATCTGGCAGCCACGATTTATTTTGTTTGATCTTAATCAATGGAACTCCCCACACTTGCAGTATATACTGATTTGTATAATGGAGCCTGAGATGCGCCAGAAAGTATCCTTACAATTCGGGGCGATTACAGCACTGATTATCTACGTCTTACTGGTAATTCTTTTTGTGCGATTCTTGATTCATAACTTGTTATTCGCTTTGATACTGGCATTGACGATACTTATCGTTTTATATGGCATCTGGCTCATGTTTTCCGGTATCGGAAAGCGGTTATTTCTGGGAGCGATTACGATTGCCGTTGGTCTGGTTGCCATCGCTATCGAGTTGCTGTATTTCATTAAAAATATCTCGAACGCCGCAACTCTTTTTATCGTCGTCGCGTTGATTGCGTCATACGTGCTACTACTGAATCTCCTGCGCGAAAAATTCTGGGCCGAGCGCCGGCTTTCAGGCGCTTCTATGAAACAATCGACGGACTTCAAAAAACCATACCTGATTATGAATCCGAAATCCGGTAACGGCCGGGCCATAAAAGCAAAAATCGACAAGCTGGCACGCGCACGCGGCATCGAAGTATATATCACGAAAAAAGGAGATAATATCGAAGCATTATCGCGCAAAGCAGCGAAGAACGGCGCGGATGTTTTAGGCGTCTCTGGCGGTGATGGCACTATAGGCGCAGTTGCGAAAGTTGCAATTGAACAGGAGCTGCCGCTGGTCGTCCTGCCCGGCGGAACACGATGCCATTTCGCGCGTGACATCGGTTTGGATCCGGAAAGGATTGTCGATGCTCTCGAAGGCTTCAATGGCGTTGAACGAAAAATTGATGCCGCTAAAATCAACGACCGGATATTTTTGAACAATGCATCATTTGGAATTTACGCAGATATTGTCGACCACGATGAATACCGCGATAATAAAGTTGCTACCACGCGGAAAGTAATGCAGGAACTGACGAACGACAAAAAGAAATCGTACGACGTGCGGTTCAAAGACAACTCAGGCAAAATGCACAAAAAAGCCATCCAGCTATTCATCGGTGTCAATCCATACGAAGTCATGAACTTGCTCGAGCTTGGCCACCGCGAAAAACTCGATACTGGCAAATTGCAAATCACTGCCCTGACGAAACTCGACGATAGAACTATCAGAAGTTTAGCGGGAGTTTTTACATTCAAGCGCAATCTGAAAGCAAATCCGAGCGTTATGCAGTGGACCGGCAAAAACCTTACGATAAATAGCGGCAGTAAAAAACTTGTTGCCGGCGTAGACGGCGAGCGTGAATCATACAAAACCCCGGTAAAAATCGAGATCATGCCAAAAGCGATAACATTGATGGTCCCGGCCGAAGGCGCCCGCCCACGCCAAAAAAGTCCGTTCAGTACTGACGTTCTGGGCCGGCTTTGGGAAACCGCCCGCGGTAAATAATTCTCGAAGGAGGAACAATGTGCAGGAACATCAAAGTTTTATTTAACTTCGACCCGCCAGCTACGGACGAAGAAATTCGCGACGCATCATTGCAGTTCGTGCGGAAATTGTCTGGATATCAAAAACCCTCGCAAGCCAACGAAGAAGCTTTTAATCGCGCTATCGAAGAGGTTGCGTTAGCGGCCACGCAGTTGCTAAGTTCGCTCACAACTGATGCGCCGCACAAAAACCGCGAAACCGAATCCGCCAAAGCCCACGCCCGTGCAATCAAACGCTTCGGCTAAACACCGCACAGCAATAATGCGCTATAATTCGCTTAATGCACGATATTACTAATGCCGACATACAGCATGCCGTAAATAGTAGCGGCCTGCAAGGGTTTACCGGCAAATATTCTGAACTTGGCGGCGGCGAAGTCAATGACACCTTTGCGCTTGACTGCGGCAACAGTAAAGCTGTACTTAGAATTTCAAGATTTGAAAGTTCATGGATGCTGCAATTAGAGGCCGACGCGCTTGAACTGATGGATTTCAATCGTGTTCCGCACTTACTATTTTTTGATGGCAACAAAAAAATAAAGAACAGATTGTGGATCATTGAAAGTTTTGTTCCAGGACAACAGGTTGACCGGCTCAACTTACAGCAATATCGAAGTCTTGGGCAACTACTTGCCAAAATCCACAAAATTGTTGAACCCGAACTATCAGCTATTAATTTTTGGGACGATTATTTACGGGCATCCAAAATGTTCGGTGATGAAAATAAACTATTACATCACCCTGACCAAACGTTACACAAGCTTATCAACAAGGCACATGACTTTTTTATTGCGCAAAATCAAAAGTTTGAGCCGATACATAAATCTCTCATTCATGGGGATTTGACACCGAATAACTTCCTGGTTAATGGCGACGAAGTATCTTTGATTGATTGGGAATTCGCGTCATTCAAAGACCCGATGTCAGATTTTTCAACTATCTATTATCCGGATATGGAACTGAATGACGGACGATGGCGCGTACATATCACACCGGATGAACGATCGGCACTATTTAACGGGTATGCGGACGCGGGTGGCACAATTAACGAACGCCTGATTGAAATTGACATTCTGGTCGACAAGCTATGCACTGCGACATACAACTATTGGAAAGTGCACCAGTCCGGCCATCCGATTGAAGATGACCGCTTGGCGCAGTACCAGTTTGATTACGGTAATTTGATAAAATCTTTGGGCAGCGAACTTTCAAAAGATTAATGCCGAGATTACATTGTAATTTTTATATCATTATCGGATAATTAACGTATGAAAAAATTCTTTAACAAATGGGTGGTGATATCTATATTAGCCGTGCTTTTTAGCGCCTGTATCGTGCGATGGAGCAGTGTATCAAATGTGTCAGCCTGCGTTGAATCACCTGGTTGTGCCAACATCGACAAGCAGCCGCTCGGTACGCTTAGCCACCGCATGTATGGATACCCCCTTGCCTATCGTTCAACGGTGACCTTCGAACCGGCCAACAATAATTCAAAATCGCCCAACTATGCCGGATATTCAAGTGCATCAACAGAACTCGAAGGCTTCAGCTACGTCAACCTAGCAGTCAATTTCATATTCTGGTTTTCCCTGCTATATATGATTGCCAGCCATCTGCCAAAATCCAAATCAAAACCCCAGCCAAAACCGATCAATCCAGATAAAAAGTAATTATTCAAAGCAATCTAAATATTTAATAAATATTATGCTGCATAATACTCGAACTGCAGTTAATCAAAAGATGCCCCAGATCGAGCATCTTGTAAAAATTTCATTGGTGAGCCACGTTGACCAATCAAAGTACTCGCTTTTAAATGTATGTAAGGAATAAAGGGGTAAATTGAAAGCTTAAGCCGCTTGCAAGTTTAGGCGGGCAATTTCGTTCTGGCCCGCCTGGATCGGATGCCATGCACCGCCACCATTCAGGTAGTGCGGACCAGCGAGCCATGGTCCGGATTCATTGACTGCCACGTAGCCTTGCGCCACCTTGGGCACACAGACACCATGCTCGAAAAACGCTTGGTCAAGCGGCACATATTGCGCTCCTGCGTTTTCCGCGCCTGATTCTAGTGCGCCATTCAATAGCCACAGTGCCTGATCTATCCGTTGGTAATCCATGTGTGTCATGCGGTGACGCGTTAGGCCAAGCGTCAGCAAACAGTCCAACTTCCCGGGATTTACATAGCCGTCAACTAGAACTTTACGCGCGCCGTCATGGTAAGCCGTACCCACGATGGCTTCGATGTTATGCGTTAGTCGCTGGTAGCGCGGCGAGTCAATTGCGGCGGCAGGCAAACTGGCGCAACCCTTTTGTGCGCAATGCTCCAGATATTGCATCCAACCCACGTCGTTGCCACCAACCAGCACAGTCACCAGTGCATCGCGCATTGCCCGTTCAGCCAAACGCAGCTGTGCTGGCTGGCGTTTTGAGCCAGTTTTGCTCAGCACATCACTTGTCTTCGCACCGCTGCACGCGAAGTTGTGCACCGGTACGCCCAGTTCACGAGCGACTTGAAGCGGGTTCGCAGCCGCAGTCTGCAGACAACGCTTCGGCATACCAATTACAAGCGGTCCAGCAGCAAAACCCGCCTCGTACGAACCGCCTATTCCGACTACGCTAGAATACCCACTAGGCACCGGTGCGGTATTCGCACTACTACAAGCGCCCAAACTAAATGCAAGCACCGCAGCGCCCGTTGCTGCAAAGGCACGCTTTCTGAATCCTGGTTGCTGCTCGCTGGTTTTCATATAATAAGAACTCCCATGAAATATATTTCGGTCAGTGATAGACAATTTCAGGAATTATACATATTATATCATATTTTATGATATAAGTAAATCCTTTTACAGGCATTGCGGGAGTCCAAGCTTACGAGAACCAAACTAAAGTAACAGATATGATGTACCGAGCTGGCAAGGTTCATCTTACCGATCAGGAAGAACTTGATCCCAGTTGAAGTTTTGGGCATAGCTATTTAATTGAACTATACTTTATCAATGAACTACCCAATAAATCACACGCACGAAGAACGAGTTAATCTTTCCAAGAACTTAGTTGTTCGCCTACAAGAAAAGTATGGATCCGACTTACTGGCTGTAGCCCACTTTGGTTCAATGAGCCGCGACGAGGATATGGACTATTCTGATGTTGACATGATCGCGGTAGTAAAAGGAGAAAAGATTATTGATGATATCGAAGGAGTACAAAACGGCCTAAGCTACGGTATAGATATTTTTAGCCAAGACATTATTACTAGCAAAATTACATCTGTTAATATGCGATGGCCGATCCTCGTAGGTAAGTTTGTTACGGCAAAGCCTCTCAAAGATGAGCAACATTTATTCGATACCTATAAGCAATTGTACGAAGAGACGATACGGCAAGATTTCAAGCCCTATATCCGTCATATATTTTTACAAGAGATCTATGAAGAATGCAATAAATTCGTAAACACGGCACAATTCGGCACGAGGAAGCAAGTTCTTTATATAGCAAACCGGCTCTTTACCAAGATGATCACCTTCTTGGGAGTGGTTAATAAGTCTTACTACTTAAGTGCAGCAAGCTTTCCGGGAAAAGCCATGAGCTTACCTATCAATTTCCCGTCGTTTAAACTACTTGGCGAAAGCGTTATCTCCGACTTGAACTTACCTACCCCGGAATTACAGGTTGTAGTTGAGAAAATGCTTAATGAAATCATTCAATATCTCATTGAGCAGGGCATTGCATTTGAAGATTGACGCCACGTCATAGAGGAGTCGAACTCAAAATAACTGAGTTTGGCATAAAACAAAAGTCCCACAAGATTGTGGAACTTTTTATAATCTAATACTAAGAATGGTGACCCATGTTGACCAAACATGGAACTCTTTTTTAACCGGTTTGGAGAAAATTGACAAAGCTTTTGACGAGTTAGAGATTGGCGTGGAGGTTTAATATGTCGCGCCATTCACGATCTCAATCCAATGATCTAGCCTTCCCTATTTTCGTACTTGTCGGAGCCGCCGCTTGGATGCACCGGGCGCAACTCGTGCATATAGCCTACATTTCAGTTGGCGTGATCGGATGTTTAATACTGCTGAAATTAACCTGGAATTACTTACGCCGCAGCCGATCTTTGCAATTTCAAAATGTCGATATGATGGATGGATTGGAATTTGAAGAGTATGTCGCAGCACTACTACGTAACAATGGTTTCCGAAATGTTTCACTAACAGAACGGTATGATTTTGGAGTTGATATAATAGCCGAAAAAGATGATACTCGCTGGGGCATTCAAGCTAAACGCCATTCTGGATTAGTCAAAGCCGATGCAGTACGGCAAGTAGTAACCGGATTGAATTTATACGATTGCGACCGGGCTATGGTTATATCGAACAGTTCTTATAGCAAAGTCGCAATTCGGTTGGCATTAGCCAACGA
>DATIJK010000026.1:0-3104 GCA_035478715.1 Saccharimonadales bacterium (SeqCode) | reverse complement strand
ATCAATCAGATCATGCACATCGTCATGCTTGCCGCCGCCGACTTTGACGGCTTCTTCGCGGTTCAGTATCAATACTTCCGATCGCTTATAAATCCGATGCAGCCGTTCCGTGCCGGCTTCCATCTGGAACGTTCCTGGCTGAAAAGCCATCTTTACATCAGGATTCGCATTAAGCCAATTAGCTACGTTGTCGTGATACGGAATCGCTTTTTTGCTGATTGAGCTGAAATAGACCCAGCGGGGAATCTCGCTAGGACGGAAGTGCGGCCAGTGATAATCATATTCTTCATGCTTGATAAGTATCGTACGTTCTTCTTTGTACCAAAGCACGAAATGATAATTGCTCAATTTGCCTGGATTTATCCGAACGAATCGAGTGTCAACTTTTCTATCGCCAAGAGCATGAATCATATCACGCCCGTATTTGTCCCCGCCGACATTTGTCACGAAACTGCTGTTTAACCCTAACTTCGCGAATGCGACAGCCGCATTTGCAGCATTGCCGACCGCTTCGATCACTTCGCGGTGGTCGAACGGTATTTTCGTGCCAAACGGAATTGCCAGCCACTGCTCGCCGTTTCTTTCGTGTTCGACTTTTTCTTCTTTATCGAGCAACCTTATAAAATCGTCTGTAACGATATCGCCGATACTCAAGACGTCAATTTGTTCCATGCCCGCCTTTATTTTTAATCATTAGCAATATTGTGCCACACTCATGTCAGCAATTACAAATCCTGGCTATGCGACACGAAATTTTCAGTATTAAGAGTAGATTCATCAAGTTCGCCCTTTGAAGCTGCCGAAGCGAATTGAAGTTGCTGTTTGAATAAATTCTGAGATGCATCGACTGCTTGCCGATCGGCTGCCCAAGCTTTCAGCACTGGATCCTGCAGTGCCCTGGAATACGAAAACGTCAAGCCCCACGGATGCGGACCGCGCTTTGCAATCCGGTTAAGATTTACGAATGCGTCGACCGGAGTCTGTCCGCCGCTCAAGAAAACGACGCCGCCTAACTCGTGCGGAACGTGTTCGTGTAAAGCCCTTACGGTTCGTTCGGCCACTTCGTCATGGTTCATTTCCAGGCCAGAGTCTTTGCCGGGCAAAGCCATGCCTGTTTTAAGGATAGCCCCGGGCAAATGCACCCGAAATGCGCGCATCGTGTTAAACAGCGTGTCGTACACGCGGACCAGTGTCTGTTCTGCCTGTTCTGCCGTGTGGTTACCATCAAATAATACTTCTGGTTCAACAATTGGAACGATGCCGACATCTTGGCAGATTCTTGCGTATCTCGATAGTGTGTAGGTGTTCGCACCAATACATTCGTCTGTCGGGATGCCTTCGCCGATTGCAATCACGGCGCGCCATTTGGCAAATTTTCCACCGGCACCGGCGTACGTTTCCATCCGCTCTGGCAATCCATCAAGCCCTTGAGTAACTTTCTCGCCGGTAAAGCCTGGCAGATCAACCAAGCCTTTATCGACTTTGATTCCCGGAAACACATTTTTTGATTTCATAAATTCACGGAAAACCTGGCCGCTTTTGGTCGATTGCCAAAACGTTTCATCAAATAATATGACGCCGCTTAGGTATTGTTCGGCGTCAGGGGTCGTGAATAGCAGGTCGCGATATTCTCGGCGCGTTTCCTCGGTGCATTCAACATTAACCGCCTGGAAACGCTTTTCGCAGCTGGCATTGCTTTCGTCGGCCGCCAGCAATCCCTTACCGGGCGCCACTATCGCCTTGGCTACCCGTTCAAGTTCTTCTTGGTTCATAGTATTTCCCACATTTAGATAATCTTTAACAATTATTGTAACTGCTTACGTTTTATAAGCAACTATTTCCAAAACATGACGGTTATTCCTGCTATCGCAGTAATCGCTGCAAATGATTTTTGTTTTAAGTGATTCCGTTCTTTTAGCAACCACGCCCCCATCAATACGACCAGCATGAGCCTAAAATTTGCCACCACTGACACAAGCCCGATATTATCGCTTTTGACTTCAGCTACAATGAAACATACCGCGCCAAGCCCGCGCAAAATGCCGGTTGCCGCAGTCCATCCGAGCACATGTGGATATAGAAGCAACGGCATTTTTCGAGGCTGAAAAATAACTCCTAACAGTATGCCGATCAACGCCTGAATTCCAGTTCCATACAAAATGTATGACCCAATGGTCATATTCGACAATAGTGATTTTTCGTTAATAGCCGCAAATGCGAATAGTATCCCGCCAATAACTGCGTACATACCTCCGATAAGTAATTTTCTGCGCATCGCTTTTTTGTGAGTCGCATGAGTTGCCAGAAGACCATAGCCGACACCAAACAGCAAAATTATCGCCCCAACAAGCTGTTGCGTTGATAATTTTTCGCTCAAAAACAAAAACGCTCCGATAACTGCAAAAATCGCATTGACAGATACAACCAAATTCGCGACCGCCACGTCAAAAAAAGTCATCGTCTTGTAAACGCAGACGCCGAAAAGAGAGAAAGCAATGCCGCCTAGTACGAATCTCCACCAATACTCTTGCAATACGCTACTGTCTATATGACCGAACAAGGGTACGAATGGCAGCATAACTGCATACTGTGTCACAAAAGCACCGGCGCCGATTGCGAAACTAGCACTCGCGGTCCGTTTATCGCGTGCCAGGACACGCAAACTAATCAAGCTAAGTGCGATGAACACAGTCTGGAGTAATATGGCTAATTGCCAGTTCATAAAATTTTTATTTTTGTAATTTTATTTATTGTTTTTTATCCATTACCTCGTGAATCGCCAGCCTGATCTGTTTTTCCGTCAATCCGAAATGTTCTAATAGTTCAGCAGGCTTTCCGGATTCACCGAATCGATCCTTCATGCCTATTCGCTTTATTGGCACCGGAAATTCTTCGCTCAAAAGTTCAGCGACCACGCCGCCAAGTCCGCCGGCCATCTGGCCTTCTTCGGCTGTGACGACGCATTTGGTTTTTCGGACGCTGTCCAGAATCGTATCTTTATCCAAAGGTTTTATAGTCGGGACATGGACAACTTCAGCTTTTATCCCATCTTTTGAAAGTTTAGCTGCCGCAACCATCGCTTGATACGTCATAGTGCCGGTGGT
>DATIJK010000025.1:0-6389 GCA_035478715.1 Saccharimonadales bacterium (SeqCode) | reverse complement strand
TGCTTGGCGAAGCGTGCAGGTGATCGGCGATTCGGCGCCAATCATTGACAGTTTCTATGCCGCCGGGCTCCAAGAATCCCGTTGGGCCGCTGTTAAAAAACGAATACCACTGAACGACCGATTCGTGCGCATCGTGTGCCATCCTGACCGCATCCATCGTCGATGTTTGTTCTTGCATGTATACTCTGGACAGATTCCGTGAAACTGGTTGGTATTTTGCAGTGCGGTCTTTTGCAGGATAATCGCGTTCGCGGAGCAGCGGATTATGCGGATACACTGCCATCAATGCCCATTGTAATTCCGGGCTCTGTAATGCCTGAACAAGAGCTAATTCGCCGCGCGCGACGATACTGCTCAGCCGCTGGAATAAATATTCATGCGGTTCGTCTGAGTATTCAAAATCCGGCAACGCATTGTAACCAATCGTCGTTACAACGCCAGGATGTGTTTCGCCCATAAATACCAGCCACTCCTTGTAGGCATACTATAGTAGCAAGAAGTGATTGCGTAAATTATCAACTAATTTGATTAATGCGCAAATTTTTAAGAGTAATGCTACTCTACGGTGTGTTTCGTTGCAGCTGCGCCTAAAAGTTCACGTTTAGCTCTGATATCCGCAAGCGCGTGCCTATCAATCGCTTCAACTTGCGCATTTGAAACAGCATCCATTTCGCCCGGTCGTAACAGGATTACCCTGCCATCTTCCGTCATAAATGCCCAATAGCCAGCAGCCCAGCTTTTGCCATCTTCGGGTGGTTCGTAATTCAAGGGTGCCTGTGCAACAGCTTCTATATGTTTTGGTTTTGTAGATGCCGCACCGGCTTGCGCCCTGCTTAACCATATGCAATACGATCGGGCTTTTCTGTCAACCGCTTCACCCCGGAAATAAAATTCTAGCCCACCCTCAACTTGGGTATCCGCCTCCTGATACGCCGCCTCGTCTACAATCGTAAGCGTTTCATCATCTGAGTCGATTTTACGAACCGAAGTGAATACCACCATATAACGCCATTCGCCCGGTTGAATGCCGAGCGCTTCAAACACGCGCGGCAAATCAAATGCGTCAGTTGGGCTGACATCAGTATCGGCATAATTTGGCCCATGCTGCGCTGAAATTTCTTCAGCTACTGCGCGTCTCGCTGCAATTTCACCAGATCTCAATGCCAGTACTTCGCCGACGGCTGATTGAGGAGCATTCATCTTAAGTTTTTTATACCATATCTTTAGCTAAATAACAATTATTACAAGACTATTCAGCTACCTTATTTTCGCCATCATATAAGCAGTATACAATTTAACAGCATTGCGC
The DNA here is from genome assembly GCA_035478715.1 of Saccharimonadales bacterium (SeqCode). Classification (GTDB taxonomy): domain Bacteria; phylum Patescibacteriota; class Saccharimonadia; order Saccharimonadales; family UBA4665; genus JAICLK01. Next base: position 5,080 of record DATIJK010000025.1, on the reverse strand, counting down.
ACTGCTGCTTAGTACAATTAAGTTTATGGGAGCCGAGGATAAGCTGGTGAGGAATGAAAAACTGATTCGAGATTGGAATCAGGGTGCTGCTACGGCGATTAAAAATTATTACGGGCACGAGCCCAAAGCGCAAAAAGAAGAACTCGATTTCGTATGCGAATGTTCTGACTTACACTGCAAATACGACATATCTTTATCGATAAAAGAATACGAGAAGATTCATCAACGCAAAGATAGATTCATTCTTGCGGCCGGGCATGAAAATCCGAAAATCGAAAAAGTAACCGAAAAAAACAAGAATTACGTGATTGTGGAGAAAATCCGGCTCGAAAGTTAGTTATTTGTGGAATCGGTCATGGACGCGCTGCCAGGCTTCGATGACCTTGCCTTGTGTGCTGTCGGATTCAACTCGGATAGTGGTTCGGCGCACGTTGAAGCGCTTGGGTTTGAAATTCAAACGGCGATAATCAGAATACATCTTGATGCCGACTGCACCCACGAACAGTATTTGGCCACTGTAATACGCCCACAACATCAGCGTCACGAATGAAGCAGCCGCTCCGTACGCGCTGATCGTGGCATTATTGCCGACAGCGATTCCCAGTATCAGCCTGCCAACCAGGAACAGCACCGATATTATCAAGGCGACGATAATCGCAATTTTTCGCGGAATGACGATATCCGGCAACGTGCGGTACAACCCGTAAACAATCCACGTAAAGATTATCCAGAATCCTAAGCTGTTAAAAGCTTCCAGCACGGCGCCTGAAGTACCGAGCCATGCCTGTGCCTTTGCGCCGATTGCGAAAACTAGCGTCGTTGCCACGATCGAAGCCGTAATCGCCAGGCCGGCAAGCAAAACCAAAAAGAAATTTTTGATTTTCGCATAAACTGTGCGTTTTATGCCGGCTTTGGGGTCCGGCCCTACATCATAAATAGCGTTGAAAGAATTCTGCAGTTGGCTGGTTAGCGCGATAGAACCGATGATTACACCGATAATTCCGATGATCAGTGCAATCACATTGTCACTTGTATGGTGCGTATGCATCAGTACGTTCTGGATCGTGTGGGCAGTGGTCGGCCCGAACAAATTTACTAAATCCGGGTAAAGCATTCCGTTAGCCGCTCGTTGGCCTAACAGTAATCCAACAATACTTATCAAAACCAACAGCAGCGGGCCGATTGAAAAAATCGTCACATAGGCAAACGCCGCACTGAGCATGCCCACGCGGTCATTGCTGTAGTAATTGAAAAAGTTTTCGACCAGCTTCCGAGCCGGCGCGATGGAGATCATTGAATATCTCGCTTTCGATTCCAAAATTCATCTCGGGGAGCGAAAACTTTACCAGACACCGCAGGCATAACTAAAGTTATGCTGAGGATGGCTGGGGAAGTTTGTAGCTGGTGTGATGGATTTTGGGGCGGAATGGAGATATGCAATGATCTCATTATTTTCATTACTATGTATTAAAGGCTTTTTTGCCGATTTTGGAAACTATTTACCGTAAGTTAATTCGTTAAATGCCTGCCGTTGAAAGAAAACATACTATCTGGCGTGCAGGCTGCGGTGTTTGGAATGCCGCAGCGCTTCAATATCAACGTAATCCTCTTTTTCGTAATTGTTGGTTGGTACTTCGATTGCCATCAAGCCCATAGCTACGCTTGCCGCTGCCAGCGTCAGGCTATCCAACACAGGCATCGTACTATCTGTGCCGAATGTCAGGTATAGCACTGTTGTAATGACACCGATTGACATAATTCCGACGGTCAGCCGCAGGTAAAAATTTCGCGGCGGTTTCGTAACTAATAATGCGATTAACAGTGCGAGTATAACCGCCCGCAAGATATCATACGGTAATGTAGTGCCGGCCAGCCACATAAATGAACGGTCCGGAAAAAATAAACTGCCAAGTTCTAAAATTGCGATGTTAATTGCCGAAAACGACACGACCAACTTATCCATGCGACCCCCAAGTAACTCCTTAAAGTTGCAAGAAACAGTATGGATTACCTTGAACAATTGTGCTGTAACATCACTAACAAACAACATGTAAGCAAAATTGCCGCAAGCATAAATATTTGACAAGCAGGTTTTACGTGTTAGATTTAATAAATTATGGCTGCGCCCTTTGAAGCTCCTCATTTTTCTGGTGAACAAGCGTTTGATTTTGCACTTGAACGATTAGCAGCAGCGCCAGGCGTCGATCCGGTTATTGCCGCCCATCAAAACATGCTGAGACGAGAAAGATTGCCCGCCTCCGGATATTTAATTTCCGCAAGGGTAACGCCCGGAATTCCCGAAGCCGAATTTGACATTGCTTTATACGGTGACGGCTGCTTATTGGTAAAACCCGATCGCGACGAACGGCCAGACGGCGGCGCATTATACGCCCGCGCCACTATTATCGGCCCGGCATCAATTTCTGCTGTCAGCACGCCAAAATTCGAATCTAACAGATTTTACCACCCTGTGTATTACCCTCCTTATCCCGGCAAACCGGGAACTACACCGAAATTTTTTGATCTTGCCGGCGATGCAAAACTTATGGTCCGAAAAAAGCCGCATGTACTAGGTCCGCATGGTCAAACGATTCCCGAGCTGCGTTCGTATAATCTTCAGACAAATCCTGACTTACTATCAACAGCGGCAGGCGATCGTAGGCAACTTGAAATACAACGCGCCGTATGGTCGCCGACCGAAGCAGCGTTGGTTTGCCGTTCTGTAGGCGAAGCGATGGGGATGGTTGGCGGCGACTTGGAACATTTTGTCGGCCATATGGCCGGGCTTGATGTGATTGCCGCGCTGGAATTAGCCCCGCCTGAGCCGCAAACGAGATCTGCTCTTGAAATGGCGATTACCGGCCTGGCTGGCATTCTGCCAATTAACCGCCGTTAGAAAGTCGATTCGGTATTTGACACTGCTACTTTCAATTATATAATCAAGTTTATGAGGAGCGGCGAACTTCTATTAGAACCTGGCAACACGGTGTTTCGCAAGCTGCGTTATTTGCTGGATAGCCCCGGAGTTGATCCGATCATCGCTTTCAGTGAAGGTGATGTACAGGCCATACCGCCGGCCGGGATTCTGATCGCTGCGGAAATTACTGTAGGTTCGCCGAAAGCACAATTAGACCTGTACCGATACGATGCGGGAAGGTTGGCTTTTACTGACGTTTCCGACCTCCGGTTTACAACCGGTGAAGTTAGCGCGGAATTTAGCATTACTGGCGGTGCAAGAACAAAATTAATTTGTACGCCGCAAGCTATAACAAATCCTTCAGGCGAATGGTGGACCCTCTCCAGTGAAACACCCGTAATTCATTCTGCTGGAGACAGAATGGCCAGAAGGTTTGCGCGGACCGATTATTTAGGTTTGAACCCGGCTCGATCGAAATGGGCTGAACAACCAACTCTGCCATTATATATGCATTGGGCGGTTCCAAACGCAAAGGAAGCGATAGCTGTCGGCCGCGCAATCGGCAAAAGTATGGGGCTGAACGGTTATGACCTAAATGATTTCGTGGCAGCATACGCAGATCAGCTTACCGCCATCAGCCCTGATCAACGCTTAGATGCCGCCGCCGTAACGCGCCTGCAGCAGGCTGGAGCGGCGATTATCAACCTGGTAGACAGATTATTTTATTTGACACCGCGCTATGTTCGCGACAACTAAGTTGATCAGGTCTTTAGACTTCTAAATAAATTGTGACGATGGTCACCTTATAATCTGTACACATGCTGTATTATTTATAGTATCAGTATCTAAAAGTGGAGGAGGTGTGATGCTAGGACCGATTGATTACATCATTGTCGGCTTCGAGGGCAACAAGTTTGACGGAAGTATTTTAAAAGCTTTGGGCGACGCGATAGACAGCGGTGTGATCGGGTTGGTGGCACTGGCTTTCATCAGCAAAGATGATAAAGGCAATGTTACCAAACTGAATATCGATGGGTTGGGCGACACCGCGGCAGTTGAGTTTGCCGCAAAACATAAATCGGATGCATCAAAGGTTACCGACGATGACATCGGCGAAATGGCAGATTTGCTCGAAAACAACACGTCTGCTGGCTTGCTAGTCGTTGAACAGCTGTGGGCAAAACCGTTAAAGCAAGCGCTCATTGATGCAAATGGCGTATTGGTTGCCGAAGGACGAATCCACCCTGACGCAGCAGCAGAATTAGAAGGAGGGAAATAACATGCCAGGATTATTACGAGGATTAGCGCGAACCGCCGCCATCGCCGGCACAGCGACAGCAGTTTCGAATCGTGTCAGCCGCCGGCAGTACAACAAGTGGTCAGCACAGGACCAGCAGGCCGAAGAAGAACAAGATCAAGGCCAGCAGGCAGAGCAGGCACCGGTTGATGACACAACCGCGCAGCTCGAGCAGCTCGCACAATTGAAAAACCAGGGAATTCTGACCGAAGAAGAATTCACCGCTAAGAAGAAACAGATCCTTGGGATCTGATAAGGAGTAACTATGTATTTTGCAATGGGAATTTTGGGATTCACAGTCAGCACCATCTGGGCTGTAATAATTTTATTTATTTGGATAGCAATCGCATTCTGGCCGGCTCGTGTTGCCGCACGTAAAGGACATAGCTTTTTCGGCTGGTTCCTGCTGAGCCTATTCTTCTGGTGGATTACGCTGTTCGTAGCTTACCTAATGCCAGACCGCTCTAGGCAACGCGACGCCGCTCCGCTACCAGCCGCTGAAGAGGAATAAAATTCTGCATTAAAATCAAGTTGTACAGACTCAAAGAAAGTCTAGTAATTTATGTTGCTTAACGCATTAATTAAATGTGACTGACTTGAACGAATTCACTATTTGTTTGACGAGCGGTGATTCAGAGTATTGTTGTGGTGTTAACGGGTAAATGCCTCCGGCAGTATGCGGCACAGGAGTCACAATCGAAGCATATAAAAGTATGGCATCCGTTTGTGGCAAAGGCGATTTAATAAACCCGACATCTGAACATGTATGCAGAATATCCCCGCTTTTCAGCCCCGTCGCACTTACAAGATATATACCCCTGATCAGACTATGTTCGTCTTTTGTAGTAATAATTGAAAGTTGATGT
>DATIJK010000024.1:0-24504 GCA_035478715.1 Saccharimonadales bacterium (SeqCode) | reverse complement strand
AATTTCGGTTGATAATGTGTCAAAGAACTTTGTTTTACCGCATGAGAAAGTAAGCTCGGTCAAGGGGCTGTTTACCAATTTGGCAAAAGGCAATTCTGGAAAAACTAAGGAAACCCAGCACGCGCTTAAAGACATATCATTCGAGGTTAAGAAAGGTGAATTTTTCGGTATCGTTGGCCGAAACGGCAGCGGCAAGAGCACGATGCTCAAAATGCTGGCTGGCATCTATCAGCCGACCAAAGGCAAGGTCAATGTGCGTGGCAGGCTCGTGCCGTTTATCGAGCTTGGCGTTGGCTTTAATCCGGAACTTACTGGTCGTGAAAACGTCTATTTAAATGGCGCCATGATGGGCTTTTCTAAAAAGCAGGTGGACGATATGTACGACGACATCGTAGCATTTGCAGAGCTGGAGCAATTCATGGACCAAAAACTTAAAAACTACTCCTCCGGCATGCAGGTGCGGCTCGCCTTCTCAGTCGCGATAAAGGCGGAGGCGGATGTATTACTGGTAGATGAAGTTTTGGCTGTCGGGGATGCTGATTTCAAGCGGAAATGCTACGGTTATTTCAAATCACTGAAAAAGGCTAAAAAGACGGTGGTTTTTGTGACGCACGATATGGGCGCTATCGAAGAATACTGCGACAGGGCCATACAAATAGAAGACGGCATAAAAGCGCACGAAGGCAAGCCGAGTAAAATTGCAGCCGAATACCTGAAGATGTTTAATAAACCGGAAACAGAGGTCGCTGCAGCCAAAGCAAATGATGACGATAGGTGGGGTAATCAGGCTCTGTCAATAACCACTATAAAAACCGAAGTCACCGAAAAGTATGTGGTTATAAAGTTAGACATTAAAAACAATGGCAACCAAGACAATTACGATGGCCTGCACATTAATATCGACGTGAGAGATGCAGAACAGAAACTCGTGGCGGGCAACAATTTCCGAATAAAAAATGATTTGCAAATTGCTAAACATAAGCATAAAAACATCACGATAACGCTTGATAATAATTTTGCCGGCGGCGATTACACCTTAGATATCGCACTAATGGCAAGTGACTGGATTACCATTTTTGACCACTGGAATGGCGCTGCCGTATTTTCGAACATTGTAGGTCGAAGCGACTACTTTCCTATGGTCGCCTCTGGTAAACTGGAAATTACGTAGCCGCTATGTCAAATACCTCGATACCCAAAGTTGCAATTATCACCCGAACTATGGATAGGAGTTTGATGCTAAAGCGCGCGCTTGAGAGCGTGAAAAATCAAACGTATAAGAATTATATACACGTTATTTTAAATAATGGCGGTGATCAAAAGGAACTTGAAAAACTGCTGGATGAATATCCTGATAAAAATCGTATTGTCATCAATAACAGAGTCAATGCCGGTATGACTAAGGGTGAAAACCAAGCAATCCGGGCCGTAAAGAGCGAATACATAACCATTCTTGACGACGACGATGCGTGGCCTCCCGAACGGCTGGAAAAGACGGTTACCTATCTTGACGAAACGAAAGAAAAAGCCGTTGCCGTAAAGATGATTATCGTGATCGAAGAAATCAATGGCGATACGATCAAACGCATCTCCGAGACAATCCCCCCGGAAAGCACTGAAGGCGAAATAAATCTATACAAACAATTCACTAGGAATTATTTGGCTGACGGTATCGTGACATACCGAAGAGATGTCTATGAAGAGCTTGGAGGCTATGATGAATCAATGCCAACGGCTGCAGATTGGGACTTTGGCATCAGGCTGCTGCTTCGATACGACGTGGCTCTACTCAGAAACGAAGAGCCAATGTTATATTACCACCAGCGACCGACCCAAACGGGTGTTCAAGGCAATGCTGTCCACGCGGGCTTACTGCGGCAAGAAAAAACCATCAATATGTTACGCAATAAGTATTTACGCGATGATCTTAAAGCCGGCAAGATAGGCGTCGGCTACATAATGAACCAGACCGCCTATGATGCGATAATTGATCAAAATCTAAGACTTTATATAGAAGCCATTGCAAAACAAATAATTGAAAAAGTAGATGATCGAACAGATCACATAACGGGTAATATTAGCAACCAGCTTGATCAGCAAGACTACGTAAGACGTGCTAAGGCAAAAATCAAAAGAATCGTAAAGCGTGATAAATAAAGAAAACAGTTGATGGCAAAAATATTCATTGACGCTAGTGCACTTGCCAGCAGCAAGCCGAGCGGCGTGGCGTATGCAAATACCAATACGATTATCGAGCTGGCAGAAGTGCTAAAGGGTACCGATAAAAAAATCATCCTGCTTGCTACCAGCGATACGAAAACGCTCCCGGATAAGATTACCGCAATGCCAAATGTTACTGTGCGGAAGCTCCCAATTTCGGCAAGAGTGCTGCGGCTTATTTCCCGATTGCCGTTCATGATTCCGTTGGACTTGTTTTTGGGGCGTGGCATCTACCTTTTCATGAATTTCTATAACTTCCCCGTACGATCAAAATCCATTACTTTCATTTACGATGTTTCGTTCTTGATTTTTCCTGAGACGATCCAGCCCAAGAATTTAAAGTTCTTCAACAACAACATGCGCAAATGGGTACGCAGAACAGATGTTGTAGTTACTCCTACCGAAACATCAAAAAAGGAAATCATCGAGCATTTGGGCGTTGCTCCCGAAAAAATACTGGCTTTGCCCGTTCCACTCGGTGATGAATTCAAGCGGTCAAGCGAGACCGAAATCCAAGATGCAAAATCCCGATATAACCTGCCCGAAAAGTACATCTTATATCTGGGGAATATCGAACCGCGGAAAAACTTGGCGAACCTGGTCGCTGCATTTGCGAAATCCGAGACAGCTAAAACTGGTATAAGTCTATTGGTTGTGGGCGCAGATACATGGAAAGCAGAGCGGATCCAAGCGGTAATTGATAGTGCGCGCAAGCAAGGTGCAAAAATTGCCAATCCTTCGAAATTCGTTGAAAACACGGATCTGCCGGCGGTAATTTCCGGCGCTGATTTTCTTGCGCTGCCATCAATACACGAGGGATTCGGCGTGCCGCCCACGCAAGCGCTGGCATGTGGAACCCCGGTTTTGGTAAGCGATATACCGGTCCTGCACGAAGTATTGGGAAATGCTGCGCACTATATGGATCCGAATAATGTGGATGATATGGCAGCGCAAATTGACAAAATGACGGATTTTGTAAAAAATAGTGGTTTAAAATCACCGCAAGCAGATTTTCTGCGGTACAATGAATCAAAAGTTCAAAAGATTCTGGACGAAATCGTACAAGATAAAATATGAAACAAGCAATCAAAACATTTGTTGTCAAAACGCATCACGCATCTATTCGGCGGATTGAACTCTTGAAGCCGAAAGCACGGTCGAGCAGCATCTCGATAGCTCATGAAAATGCTTCGCTGCTACTGAAATCGATCAGAAAATACGACAAAGAAAATGAAGAATTAATAAATGAAAAATTTGGCGTACGGTCCATACCTTATTTTGTAGTCAGCAGCTCGTATAATCTGCTGTTTCGAAGTGTAAAGAAGTCCGAAAAAATTGTCAGGACACGCTTGCATAAAATGAGGAACCGTACATGAAATTCATAGTAGACGCACAGGCTTTTCAGACTAGCACGTGGCACCGCGGGATGGGCAAATACAGCCTGGAACTGCTGAAAGCGTTGCAGGCAAACGGTCACTTTGACAAATACGACCTTGAATTTGTTCTGAATTCGAATCTTCAACTGGAAGACGAACGCAAGCAAATGCTCGATAAGATCTTTCCAGACGTGACGTACACTGAAATTGATCTGCGGGAGACCAATGAATTCGATTTGCAGGAAATCCAGAAATATAACAGGCGCCAATTGAATGATAAATACAATAGCGGCAGTTTTATATTTTTAATCCCCTCGCTGTTTGAAAATAAAGTTACTTCCGTATTCCCCGACGCCGGCCGTAAAGTACTTATCGGGTATGATTTGATACCGATATTTTTCTATGACCGATACCTTACGCATAGCGATTCGGTCCGGAACAATTACTTTGGCAGGTTCAGCGAAATTTTCGCGGCGGACCATATCTTCCCGATTTCGCAGACAACGGCAGATGATTTTACCAGGCATCTCGGCTTGCCATTAAATATGTTGACGACAATTGACGGAGCACGTATCGATTTGAGTGAAAAGGTCGAAAAGCCGGCGCATGTGCCAAAACGGAAATTTATCCTATCGGTAAGCGGCGATGATCAGCGGAAAAATAATGCGCGTATGGTTGAGGGGTTTGAAAAATATAATGCCGCTACCGGCCGTAAGTATGAACTGCTAATTACCTCTACTTTCTCGAAACAATCACAGCAACAACTGAAAAAAATATCAGCCGATATTCGCTTTGTCGGCAACGTATCGGCAGATGAATTGCGGTGGTTATACAATAATGCGGCGTCCGTCATGTTCGTGCCCGAATATGAAGGGCTTGGGCTGCCAGTACTAGAAGCAGTTGCGGCAAATCGGAAGGTTATCTGCTCCAGGATTCCGGTTTTTGAAGAAATATCCGACAAAGACAATACGTTCTTTTTCTGCGATCCATACGATATTTCATCGATTAGTGATGCCGTTCAAACCGCAGTTAAACACGGTGAGCCGGACCTGAAAGAGTATCGAGAAATAGAGAAAAAGTATGCATGGCCGCGGACGGCTCGATTGTTCGCCGAGGCATGTGAAAAGCTTCAACCCAGGCCGAAGAAGCCGGATAAGAAAAAGATCGCAGTTGTCGGTCCGCTGCCAGGCGGCAAATCAGCCATCGGAAAAGTCATTGAAATAACGCATTTTTCGCTCGCAAATCTCGTCGATGTTGATTACTATTTTGAAATTCCCAAAGAAGATCGGGCACAGGCCCGTAAAGGATTTGTCAGTTACGTAGCCAATGCCCGCGATGTCTCAGAGTTCAACGCGAACGTGGCCGCAGATTACGACGATATTATTTATCATTTGGGGAGCAGTTCGTATCATTTGAAATCAATCATTGAAGCTTTGGCAATTCCTGGGAAAACCATCCTGCACGATACTCGTTTTTCCGGAATATACGGCGTGCTGCAGTCGAGCCAGATGATGAGCTCAGCGCGTATAAATGCCGAAGAGACACTCGATAAGCTGCTTGATGTCACTGACAGTGCAGATCACATCATAAGCCTAGTAAATGCATCTGACGAAGTAATAGTCCATTCGAAGTTTGCAAAATCGTCCGTTGATCAGTGTTTTGTGTCGGACGAAAAAAATAAGAGATTCGCCGTAGAAGCTAACTTGCCGATCGGACTTGCTCAACGCACCAAACGCGTTGATGATAAAAAAATAGAAATAGCCATGGCTGGGATAATATCGAAGGCTAAAGGGCTTGCGGTACTTACGGATTTACTTGATTCCGGTAAATTTAATGATTGTAATTTTAAATTGTTCGGGTATGATTTTGCGGTCGATGAGTCAATTCTGTCAGAGCTATCCCGCTATAAAAATCTGGAAATCAAGACAAATCTTGGCGAGTTGGAATTCCGCCGACAACTCGGCAAGGCGGATATCCTGTTGAATTACCGCGAGTATTATCACGGCGAGACTTCGTATGCCACTCTTGAAGCCATGCGCGAGGGCGTGGTACCGCTTGTCCGCAACGTAGGATGGTTTTCTGAGTTACCGGATAACGCCGTTAAAAAGGCAGCTTCTCCAGATAAAGTTTCTTTCGCACTCAAAGAACTAATCAAGGACCGGGCAAAACTAAAACGAATGTCCGCCGCGTGTTATGAATATGTGCTAAAAGAGCATTCTCCGCAATTGTATGCCAAGCAACTTTCAGAATTAGTATAAGTTTACTTTTACTTTTTTATTTGCACAGAAACATCGCTCTCTGCGACAATGTCCGCGCCTTCTTGCACGACAATAAAAGATTCTGCGTTGTGGGTGCGTTTTTTAGACGAATTGATATCGAAAACGAACGCGAATGATTCATGTGGCGCAATATAATCTGCCGGTTGCCAGCCGTCACCTTTACGTTCGTATAGCTTTATCGCTGGCCGGTTTGACGAAAACCATTCCTTGGTTGCTAAATCGGATTCTCGGTTGATAGGATTAAATGTAGCTAATACGATAGGCTTCGTGCCGAAAAGAGCTTCGTAAACTCCCATAAGCGGCAAGTTTGACTCATTTACAAATTCGACAATTAACTGTTTCTTGCCTGATGCTACTGAAAAAGTTTTTTTAACAGGCGTGATTTTGTAGTTTGACGGTATGGCGCCTCGTGCCCGTCGCAATAATTTAAGTGTTGGGTTCCAAGCAGCTACATTTTTGATTGCGATCAAATTGCTCTTGTAAGCTTGGTATTGTTTGGCGAGTTCAAGCTTCTGTTTAATCGGGGACATCGTTACGGGAGGTTTTTGAATAACCAAAACGATTTGTGTTGCTATGTGGCCGCCAACTAATAATTTCGTATAATCATTACCCCATTCAGGACGCAGTGTTACGCGTGCGTCGTCATTGGTTCGACCGTTAACTAAGTGATATGGCGAGCAAATGAAACCTTTTTTTGTGAGTTCCACACAAAGGTTGTAAATATCCTTGGCGCGGAAAATAACTGTGCTTCCGCTAGTAACCGTTTCATCGTTGGATAAAATGTTGAATTCCGTTGTATGCACAGCCCAACCGCCTGGCTTCAGGCAATCGAGGCTCTTTGTTATGAACTCAAGGCTTTTTTCTATTGATCCAAGGTGACCGAGTGCGCAGTTTGACCATAGAAAATCGTATTTGCCATTTAATTTCTTTGGAATTTTTGTCATGTCAACCGGCATGAACTCGACATTGCGAGCAAAATCTTCCGGTTTGCATATGCCGTCTTCGTTAAGCGAAAATGCACCCTCGGCGAGCTGGTCGTTATCCCATTCTTTGGCTTTTGCCTGGGTAAAATCCTGGTCGGTCGCGGTTACCTTGACTCCCATGCTGGCAAATAATGCAGGAAGCCGCTCTTTGCCGACTCCAAATCCAATGCAAGTTTTACCATCCTCCAGCACACCGCGCTCGAACAGCGCCTGAACCATGACCGCGTTCTGCCAGAATTTATTGGCATACAAATGGTATTTGCCTTTGCCCTTCTCGGTTTGTTTGAGTTTTTTGGCCCAGTTTTTATACCAATCCGTGTCGAAATCACTATAAATAAAAGAGTGGCTCTTAATTTTGACTGAAGTTTTGGCCATAATTCTATTAAGAATAATTTAATTTACGGTGATATTCAACCACGATGTTGCGCCCATATTCCACCAGCTTGATCCTTCGAGGATTGGCTGGAAATATTCACGGTGCATGCCCACGGCCATGGAGTTGGGTGCTGATAACGTAAAGTCAAATTCGGCGATTTGCCCGGGGTTTGCTATATGCTGGTTGGCAGCAGGCGTCGTCCCGTCGGCTTCATAGACATGCGTAAACGTTACGGCCGGGCGCGCGGTGTTTGGCCAGGTTGCGCTGAATGCGCTTGGCCGGTTGATGGGTATTGTCGTGGCCAGGTGGACAGCGTAGGTGTGGTACACGGCCGCGCTCGTATTGTCGTACCATGGCTTGTTGCCGGCATTCTTATATTTTAAGAAAGCCGCAGAAGTACTACCACGAGCTATGGTCGGGTAGGCGCTCTGGCTGCTGAAACTGGCTTTGAATGTAATTGGCTGGACGGTTACCATTAGCCATGAAACGCCGCCCATGTTCCACCAGCTTGAACCTTCGAGTATCGGCTGGAACGTTTCGGTGTAGACGCCGGGCTTCATGCCGCCGGGCGCGGTGAAGTTGAAATCAAACTCAGCGATTTGCCCCGGACTTACGATATGCTGGTTGGCGGCCAGCGTGGTCCCGTCAGCTTCATACACATGTGTAAACGTTACGGTCGGTCGGGCGGCGTTCGGCCAGCCTGAGCTAAATGGATCGTGCCGGTTTATAGGCTTCGTTGTGGCAAGGTGTACGGCGTACGTATGGTATGCTGGCGCGCTGACATCGTCGTACCAGGGCATATTGCCGGTGTTGGAGTATTTGAAGTAAGCAGAAGCGGCGCCGCCTTGGACGATTGTGGGCGAAGCGCTTTGCGCTGAAAACCTGGCCTGGAAATGCGGCGCGAACGTCGAGCCGAACCAGGAATTATAAATTGTCACAAAGTGGTTGTTGCCGGAATTATGCGGCGTATAAACATACAGTGATGCGGTAGCGCCATTCGCAAAGAGTACTGAGGCGCCGTCAATCGTTGCCGTGCCATCATAAAAAGTTGCTGCACAGCTTGAACATCGCTGATAAGTCCCCTTCGTCATGTAGCCGCCGTAAGTCGTGTCCAAATCATCGCTGTTGTCCCATGACCCGTTGATCATCGCCCAAGTCACCACGCCTTCCGCGCGTTCGCGGTCGAACTTCAATAACCAAGCTCCATGAATGACCTGCTGCGAAAATCCGGCTTTTGCTTTGGAGTTTACGCACGTGCCCGTTACGGAGGTGGTGGTATGCCCGTTAATCGTGTACAGATTCGCGCTGGAATAATTATGCGTAGTTCCGCCGTCCGGGCAGCCGTATCCCATCGCACCGACATAACCCAATGTGCTGCAACCGCCGGCGCCAGTAACCAGGCTTTGTTCTTTTTGCATGGTCGCGAGCAATACCTGCGGATTTATCTGGTAAGCTTTTGCTGCGTCATTTATTACCCGGCCGGCAGTAACGTTTGAGCCGAATAGATAGCCGTTCGTGGGATTGTATCCGTTCGGGTCGATTGCCCGGAAACCTTTGTTGCTGCTGATGCAGCTGCTTGGAAAGCTATTCAGAAACGCATCGATCTGCGATGTCGACATGCTGTTGTAGTTATCAAATACCGAATCATCGATTACATTTTTTGTCGTTGTGACAGCGTGAACCGGACTACATGTCATTAGTAGTAATGAAAGTGTCGGTATGGCGGCGATAATGGGTGTTAGTAACTTTTTTAATTTCATTGTGTAACCACCAATGGTGATGAATCTTGCACGCTTGCCGACTTTGAGCCATTTGTCGCTACGGCTGCTATTTGCCAACTGCCTTTTGTCAGGCCGACGCTTTGCAATGTCCAATTAGTCCACAGCGTGTTCCCGTTAGAATCGGTCCGCTGGGCGGGTAATGATTTTACCACGGAACCGGACGTGAATGTTATTTTACAGAGCACGCCAGGTGTAGTGGTGCAGGCCGATGTTTCGGTGTTGGGGGCGGGGCTGCCGCTTAGGTTCGGTTCATGATTACTAACGAATTGGCCTGATGGCGTTGCGGGTGTAACGCTCGAATCCGGCGCGGTGCCGGGCGTATTGCTGCCTTCGTCTTTTGATCCGCCGCCTCCGGTTGAGGGATTTTCATCGGTGCCGCCGGGAACATCCGGGTTGGCTGTGGCGGGAGTGCCGGTGTTGGTTGGTACGGTTGCGTTTGTCGGCGGCGAATTATTTTTATTCCAGATCCAGAAACCGATCGCGGCAATAAGCAAGATGATAAGAATAATGATAATCAGCGGTTTTTTAGAAGATTTTTTGGTTTGTTTTTTCGTTGTATACATCGCTGACATTCCATAATCCGGGCGCATGTTTCACGCCCGTTAACCCTTAATTTACTATAGCATTAAGTTTGAAAACACAGCCATTTATTTTATTTAATACATCAAAACTTAACTCTTAAGCGCCGGTCATTCCAGCGAAAGCCTGCCTGCCGGTAGGCAGGCTGGAATCCAGTTAGAAAAGGAATTTCTAATTTACTGGATCCCGGGTCTAGCCCGGGATGACGGACTGGGTTTTGATAATCAGTTATATTAGACTTCGAGAACTTGAGTGCTAAATCTTGCCGTCAGTATTTGATTGCCATGTCCATTGGCTGGCGTTCGTGTAAACTACGGCGTTTCCGTCGCTCTGCAGCACCAGGTGCGAATTACCTTGTCCTGCTGTGTGGGAATTCCACACGGCGGTACCGTTAGCTTTGTACAGCACCAGATTCCCATCTGCCTGCATTGTCAGGAACGCTGCCATGGTGCCACCGGTTTGGCTGTTCCAGAGCACGTGATAGCCGGGGCCAAATAAAACCAGATTCCCATCGGGTTGCAGGAGCAAGGCATAGCGTTTATCAGCAGAGCGTAAATAGCTGTTGACGATTATAGTTGTAGCGCCGGTAGCTAACCGATCGGTCCCCGGATACAAATACGTCGGTTGGCCGTCGGTGTTAGTTTGCCACGTCGACCCGGACGAATCACTGTAAACCACGAAATTACCATCCGATTGCATGACCGCAAATCCATGCCCAGTATTGGGTGTATGGCTGTTCCAAACCGCGGTTCCGGTTGCGTTGTATAGCACTAGATTTCCGTCTAGCTGCATCTTTAATATTGTGGCACCGCTGCCAGCCGTATGGCTGTTCCATAGCGCAGTCCTGTTATGGTACAGCACCAGGTTCCCATCGCTCTGAAGGATCAGCACGTTCTGAACATTGCCGGATGAAATGTATTGGCCTGCAGACATAGTTTGGCCACTGTAAAGTCTATCAGTGCCTAAAAATCTTGCCGATCCGACCCCGTTCCAAGTGCCTTGGCTGTACGCGGTACCGAATCTGAACGCCTCGTTATTTGAGTCCAGCGAAAGCGTCCGCTGATAGTGCATGACCGTGCCCGCCCAATCGTGATTCGCATCAACTACATCGACAGTACTGCCGCTAATCACACCCACAATGATAAATGTGTGTCCGCCATATTCGCCCTCTTGGATGACATCGCCTTTATTTAGACTGCTCACCGTAGAGATACGAGTTCCGCCCGCGTTGCTTAAGTGCGCAAAATAATTGCCGCCGCCTGCGGCAGCGCTGATGTCTTGCGCTCCGCCGCTGGCCTGGTAGACCATGTCACGGACCAGCGTCCAGCAGTCACCATAGTTTTGACCGACGTATTTTAGGGCCGAATCGGCAATGACGGCATTGTTATAGCTCGCCGCGTGCGCCGGTAAAGGAGCCCTGACGATAACGATAATCGCGGGTAAAAGTATCAACGCCGACAGGTACAAAGGCAGTAGTCGGAAAGTTTTACGTCTTGCTGGTATGGGGCTGGATTCAACCGAGATGCAGAGCCAAAAGGAACTTGCGATCCGTTTTCCGAAATTATAACCTGCTCCCAACAAGATGGTACCCTCCGCCCCACCCGTTAGAGTTCTCTGAACCCATTACTTACCTTTTCTCAGTTACGAACAAGCTTGGCGGCGCCAGAAACACCGATCACTCGTCGACGTAACTTCAGTTACGCCTCCTCCCGCTCAGTACTCCTGACACTCGCCAACCTCGCTCTCACTACCAAGAAAAGGTAAGTAATGGGTTCAAGTGATTCTGCAGTATAGATAATTGCCGGAATGTTGCAAGCACTAGGGCGAACAGTAAAAAACGATTACGTTTTTGCAAAAACAGCAATTACTACTGTTAAAATTCAGGTTCGCTTTGTATAAAATTTTGCGTTGTATTTTAAAGTACATTCTTCGCTAAGCTGGCGCAGCAGACGAGTCAGTAGTGGTATAGTACGTAGCAAGATCTATGGCAAAAAAGAGCAAGGCGTCGGGAGTAGAGAAAATCTACCGGTTCACCATACGGTTGCTTTCGAGCAACGGCTTTTTTTACGGGGTCATTGCCATAACAATCATTCAGGCGTTATGGTACGCGTTCAGCTTTCAGCCGACTATACTTGACGAGGGTGAACACGTCGGTTTCATCGCCGCGTACGCCCATCAACTTTCGCCATTCATTACGCATCAATCACCGATGTATGACTACTTGGGTGAAATCACCCGCAGCCCATCGTATCTGTTTTATTACCTGATGAGCTTGCCCTGGCATCTGGTCAGCTTTTTCACGCAGAGCATCTACGCCCACATTATTTTCCTGCGCCTTATCTGTGTAGCAATGTTTACCGGCGGGATTATCTACTATCGCAAATTGCTTCTGGCGGTAGGCGCGACAAAGGCGATTGCCAGCATGGTATTGCTATTCGTAGTATTAACACCGACATTTTCGGTACTTGGCGGTGCCGTCAATTACGATAACGCTGTCTTCTTATTGGCGCCCGTACTGCTCTTGCTTGCTTTGGCCGAAATCAGGTCAAAAGAAGTCAATGTGACCAGGCTGGCGCTGATAGTTTCAATCTGTTTGCTAGGTTCGTTGATCAAATTCGAATATCTGGCGTTTTCGATTCCGCTCATCATATACCTCTTGATTGATATTAGTATGAAACACCGGTCGCGCCTGTTGCCGGGCATCAAAAAGTCGTTCGTAGGTTTGTCTATATGGGCGAAAGTAGGAGTTATCGTTTTGCTCGTTATTTCGGCAGGACTGTTTATTGAACGGCCAGTTTACAACGAATACAAATACCACGCTGTCGATCCGACATGCACCAGTTTGATCAGTAAAGACCGCTGTATGAAAAACTATACGGCCGCCAGGACCATCAAAGCTATCGATAGCAAGCCGGCAGCTTTTTCGCCGGTCGGACCATTTGATTACACATTGGCGCAGTGGATACCGGGGATGGTGGTCACGCAAACGATTTTGCTGCCAGGTCATCAGCCGCCGTTTAAACTTCTGCGTCAGTTGTATTATCTTGGAGCAATTGGCGGCGGGATATTAGTGCTGGTTTATCTTCGGGATTTCCTGAAAAACAAAGCCTGGAGGATGCTACTGATAACAACGGCGGGGTATGCGTTTATATTGGCGGTTTATAATTACAGCGCGTACCTTCGTCTTGGCATTCCGGTTGCAATTACTGGCCGCTATTTGCTGCCGGTTTTGCCGATATTTATCTTTTTCGTCGCTCTGTCGATTCTTAAATTGTTCCGCTATTCCAAGCCGGCAATACTGATATTCTTGGCGTTTTCAATCCTGATATTCACGCAAGGCGGCGGTATGATAACTTACGTACTCGCGCAGAATTCGTCGTATTATTGGCCGGGTAGTTTTATCTATAATTTGAATACGACACTTCGTGAAATTGCCGACCCGGTCGTTAAACAGGGTTAGCGTAAAAGTTTACGTCGTCGAAAAAGACAGTATAGACAGGGCGCTGACGAATAAAATCAGCAAGCCCTCAAAGATTTTTCGGTACTTTTTGACGGTTACGTTTAACGAATAATTATTTTCGATGAAATCCGGACCGGCTTTTGCCAGTTTTTTTAGTAATTCCGGATCGTTTTTAAGTTTAATAATCGCATCTGCGAGCGCCTGGGCATTCTTTTGGGGAACTAACAATCCGGTCACGCCGTCTTTGACGACATCGGAAATCCCGCCGGTGTTACTGGCGATTACAGGTACACCCATAGCCGAAGCTTCCGCAAAGACACCGCCGAATCCTTCGCGCCAGCCATTCTCGTCCTCTATTGACGGGCCGACGAAAACGTCCGCTATTGAATAATATTCAGGCTGATCCTGCAGCTGCACCCAGCCGGGCAGCGTTATATAATCCTCAAGCTGATATTTCTTGACATATTTTTTGACTTTGGGCATTGCAGCGCCGTCGCCGGCCATCGTCAGGTGAACTTTCGCGCCCGAATCGCGCAGGATCCGCATTGCCTGGCACAGATACATTACGCCCTTTTGATCTACCATCCGGCCGACAAATAATAGCTCGAAATTTCCGGATTTACTTGGCGTGTGCACTTGTTTTTTAAAAATGCTCGTATCGGCACCGGTCGGGCAGATGACGTAATCGTCGCGCGGGTACCATTCATTACAAATTTTCTGTGTCGTCGTGCTGTTAACTACCACGGCATCGGCGTGTTTCAGAACGAACCGCTTGATCCGCTGCATAAACCACCCGTTCAAAGTAAAGACATCGGCTCCATGGACAGAAACGACGACCGGGCAACGCAGAATCGGTTTGAGCAGAATCCCCACAAATCCTTGTGGAATCATCCAGCGCGGGTTTAAGATAATCGGGCCTGATTTAAGACCGACCAATAACGTTGTCCAAAACTCAGCGATAGCGTAAATCGCTACCTTGAACGGATAGCCTATGGATTTTTCGAATTCGCCGTAAGCAAGATTCTGGAAATGATGCGGCCACGCATAACGGAAACGGGTTATATAGACGTTATCAGCGAGCTGTTCTTTGCGTTTGGCGCCCTTGTAATGCGGCGCGATTACCTCAATTTTTTTGACCTCGCCGCGCATGTGGTTAACAAACACCTCAACGAAATTCGAAACTTTGTCGTCGGGCCATCGGGGGTATGTCGAAGCAACAACCACTAAGGTCCTATCCTTCAAACTGGACATAGAAGTAGCTTATCACGGCAGTTTCAGCGCAAACAAACGTACGCAAAAATTTACTGCAGCATCCGTTAAGCTTGTGTGCGAACGCATGGCAATAGATTACTTCGGTGATGTATAATATTGGCTTCGATGGCCTCAAAAATGACTATCCTTTTTATGACACGCAAATTTCCTCCCGCAAAAGGCGGTATGGAAAACTATGCATTTGATTTATATACGTCCTTAAATAAAACCGCAGATATAAAACTTGTAAAATGGGGCAGGTCAAGTTCGCGATTGACGATGGTTCTGTTTGTTGTTCCTTATATTTGTGTGAAATCGTTTTTTGTACTGCTAAGCGGCGGGGTTGATGTGGTTCATTCGCAGGATGGCGTTCTCGCGCCGGTGGGTTTATTTTTGAGTAAACTGTTCGGAAAGCACTACAGCGTGGTCATACACGGGCTAGACACGACATATAAGAATAAAATCTTTCAGACCATTAATCTGTGGGCAATCAAAAAGGCAGAAGTGGTTTTCTGTATAAGTCAGGCGGCTGCTGATGAAACGATTAAACGGGGCGTGGATGCATCGAAGACAATGGTGATACCGCTTGGAATTACTGATGACAAATTTATGGATCGAACCAAGGCGCGCAAGCAGCTCGAAAAAGAGGTTGGCTTAAAAAGCGACGCCGCCGTTTTGCTTACAGTTGGCCGATTAGTCGAGCGGAAAGGCGTGGCATGGTTCGTGGAAAACGTCATGCCGATGCTTATAAAGAAATATCCGAATGTCATCTATCTGATTGTCGGCGGCGGCGAAAACGAAGCTAAGATCAAAACTTTGATCAGCTCGAACAAGCTCGAAAATCACGTAAAAATGCTTGGCAAAGTTCCAGACGAAGCGCTGCCGATGTTATATAACGGCGCTGATGTGTTCGTGCAGCCGAATATCGTCGTACCGGGCGATATGGAAGGCTTCGGGCGGATTCTTTTGGAGGCTTCCCTGTGTGAGTTGCCGGTAGTGGCGGCCGGCATCGAAGGTATCAAAGATGCAATCAAAGACGGGAAAAATGGCAGATTGGTCGAATCGGAAGACGTTGATGCGTTCATCAAACAGATCGGCGCGTTCATTTCAGACAACAAAACGGCCAGAAAATTCGGTACCGTAAGCCGCGAATATTCGATGGAACATTACAGCTGGGACAACATCGTACAGGACTATCTAAAAGGGTTCGAACGTATAACAAAAACTGATAAATAAGCTGCTTTTTATAACGTATAGATAAATTACTAAGACGGTTCATCCCCGATTGTCCGGCTTTCTACAACACAGGAGCGGGCACGATTCAATGGATACGGGCGAGATTTATGGTATATTGTGGGTGCATATGATAACTGTAATTATTGCCGGTGGGTCGGGTACGCGTTTGTGGCCGCTCTCGACGCCGGATTTTCCAAAACACCTTCTTACAATCGATGGTGAAACAAAATCGCTGCTGCAACACACGTACGAACGCGCAAAGCTTTTGGGCGATGATGTCTATGTAATATCCGAGGCCGGGCACATCCATCACGTCAAGGATCAGCTTTCGGAACTATCAGAAGATAAATTCATCGCCGAACCGGCTCGCCGCGGCACGGCCAGCTGTATCATTGCGGCGCTTGTCCGCATATCCGGCAAACACGATGCTCAAGAACCGATCGCATTCATGGCGGCCGACCATTATGTCCGCGACAAAGCCGGGTTCGTCCAGAGCTTCAAAGTTGCGGGTAATACCGCAGTCGAACATGCGCAAATGGTACTCGTCGGCGTTGAGCCGGATTATCCTGCAACCGGATTCGGCTATATCCAGAAAGATAACGTGCTTGATGAAAAAGCTGTGGTATATCACGTGCGCGATTTCAAAGAAAAGCCAGATTACAACTTAGCTCAGGAGTACGTACGAAGCGGCGATTATTTATGGAACTGCAGTTATTTCATCGCTACGCTCGATACATTCAAGCGCATGATGCAGCAGCATTCTCCCGAATGGTTCGAAAATTACCAGAAACTCGAGGCTGCTCCCGCGGACAAATTCGACGAAACATATTTGGGATTTGAAAATCTTTCGATTGATTACGCGCTGATAGAAAAATCGCCCGATCTGCTGGTTACCCCGGCAAGTTTCGACTGGCTGGATCTTGGCTCGTTCGGTGATATGTATAAAGTTGTTAACCGCGATGAGGCTGGCAATCATACGCTGGGCAAGGTCGAGACCGAAGGCGTCGAAAATTCATTCGTGCAAAACCACGAAGACAAACCGGTGGCTGTAATCGGGCTCGATAACGTAGTCGTCGTGAATACGCCGGCTGGGATTGTCGTTGCGCGCAAAGATCTGTCTCAAAAAGTCGGCGAAGTAAGCAAACGTTTTAATAAATAGAAGTAGTTGGTATTTAGTATGAATGATAAACTGGCTGCAATATTCAAAGCATATGACATTCGAGGCAAAGTCGGCGAAGAGCTGACGCCCGAAGTCTGCGAAAAAATCGGCCGTGCGTTTGCCGATTGGCTGCCCGAGCAGGGGCCGGTTGCGGTCGGGCGAGATATGCGGCCTGACTCCGGTGAATTAGCTGACGCAATGATTAAGGGTTTGACGATGCAGGGGCGTAATGTCGTGGATTTAGGACTTGTCACGAGCGATATGAGCTATTGGGCTGTCGGCAAATACGACTTGGCGGGCAGCGCGATGATCACCGCCAGCCACAACCCGGGCAAAGATAACGGCGTCAAATTGTACCGCGACAAAGTAATCGCGGTGGCGCTTGACTCTGGCCTGGACAAGATACGCGACGCCGTACTGGCTGATAATTTCAAACCTGCAGCCGAAACTCCCGGAACTGTCGAAAAGCACGACATCATGGACGACTGGGTCGAACATTGTCTGACATTCGTTGGTGATTTGAAACCATTCCGTATCGCCATAGATAACGGTAACGGCATGGCTGGCGCGGTATTGCCGCACATTCTGCCGAAGCTGCCGATTCAAGTCGAGGAAATGTACTTTGAACTGGATGGCACGTTTCCGAACCACGAAGCTAATCCGCAGCACGTCGAAAACTTGAAAGATCTGGAAGATAAAATTACGCAGAACAATCTGGATTTTGGCATCGCCTTTGACGGCGACGGCGATCGCGCCGCATTGGTTGACGACAAGGGCCGGCCGGTGCTCGGCAGCGACACGATCAGCATCGTTTCGCAATACATGCTCAAAAAGTATCCGGGCGCGAAAATTATCCACGAAGTCCGTACGAGCCGGGCAACACAAGAGCTGATCCGCGAATGGGGCGGCGAACCGGTCCGGACCAAAGCCGGTCGAGTAAATCTCGCTCCAAAAATGGCGGAAGTCGACTCTCCGTTCGGCGGCGAAACGACCGGGCATCAATTCTTTAAGGATAATTACGGCGCGGATTCGGGCATGATTACCGCGTTGGTCGCCATGCAGGCTATTTCTGACAGTGGCCGGAAGTTGTCCGAACTGGTGGATGAATACCACCGCTACGAATCGGCGCCCGAAATGAGCTTCCATGTCGAAGATAAACAGGGCACTATAGAAAAATTGCGCGAAGCATTTAAAGATGGCACACAGGACGATCTCGACGGATTGACTGTAAATTATCCTGATTATTGGTTCAATATGCGCCCAAGCAATACCGAACCTGTCATAAAACTAAATGTCGAAGCAAAGACCAAAGAGCAATTGGACGATTTGATTAATCGAATCAAAGAAGTAGTAGGATAGAAGTATGTCTTCGTTGCGTGAATCTCTTACATACGATCCGATCGAATTGAAGTTCGGTACTTCGGGTTTGCGTGACTTAGTCGTAGTAATGACTGATTTGGAATGTTACATCAACACCGCTGGTTTTTTGCAATTCCTGGTAGAGAATGGGCAGCTTGAAAAGGGGCAGACTGTGCTGGTGGCTGGTGATTTGCGGGATAGTACGCCAAGGATAGTCGGGGCAGTGTCTCAAGCTATTCGAGACGGTGGCTTCACGGCGGAGTATCACGGCCTGGTTCCGACGCCAACCATCGCCTATTACGCGCTCGAACGTGACCTGGCGTGCATCATGGTGACCGGCAGCCACATTCCGTCGGACCGTAATGGCATCAAGTTCTACAAAAAGGGCGGGGAAGTCTTAAAAGAAGACGAAGAGCCCATCCACGTGGCAGTATCGCACGTACGCGAAAAACTATACGGAACCGAATTAAACCAATCCGAATTTTATGATGATGGAACATTCAAGAAGACGCCTGAATTGCCGGCAGCAGACTCTCGGGCAGGGGAAGCTTATAGCAGCCGCTATCTTGATGTGTTCCACGGTGATTGCCTGGCTGGCAAGAAGCTTGTGTATTACCAGCATTCGGCAGTCGGCCGCGATCTGCTAGTCGATTTATTCAAGAAGCTTGGCGCCGAAGTCGTAACCGTGGGGCGCTCAGACGTATTCATACCGATTGACAGCGAAAACGTCACCCCCGAAAACAAAGCCTATTTCAAACGGCTGACCGAAGAAAATCCGGGCTGTTTCGCAATAGTTTCGACAGATGGCGACAGCGACCGTCCATTCGTAATCGACGAAAACGGCGAATTCCACCGCGGCGACGTGCTCGGCGCAGTCACGGCTACTTGGTGCAAAGCAGATTTTGCCGCGTATCCGGTCAGCACGAGTGATGCAGTGGATAATGAACTCAATAAGTCAGGCGTAGAATTGATGCGTACAAAAATCGGTTCGCCCTTCGTAATCGAAGCCATGATGGACGGCGAAGCCAAAGGCAAAGAACGGGTAGTCGGCTGGGAGGTAAATGGCGGCTTCATGCTAGAAACCCCGATAACGGTAGAAAATGGCACACTAAAACCCCTGCCAACGCGCGACGCATTTTTCCCGATTCTTGTAGCCCTGCTTTCAGCCAAACAATCAAATATCTCAGTATCACAACTATTCGGCCGCCTGCAACAGCGATTCACCGACGCAGGATTAATCGACAATTTCCCGGTAGAAGTATCAAAATCCATGGTCCAGCACTTCGGCAAGGACGACCCAAAAGTCCGCCACGCCCTGCAAACCTACTTCAGCTCAGAATTGAAATTCGGTAACATAACAGACATAAACACCCTGGACGGCGTCAGAATAACATTCGACAGCGGCGATATCGCCCACCTCCGCCCCTCCAGCAACGCCCCCCAACTCCGCATCTACAGCGTAGCCAACACTCCAGAACGGGCCGCCGAAATTGTCCAAATGTGCATAGCAGAACCAGACGGAATCTTCCGCCGCATGCAACAGACACTTCAGTAATATTTCTTATTGTTTTAGGCTGATTAAAGTTATAGCATGAAAAAGCTTAAGCTTTAATATTAATTGTGGGGGGTTGTCTATGACAAGATTTATTAAATTAAGAAGCCGTTTGTTGCGGGCGGGGCTCACAGTTGTTTTTGTTTTGGCTTTGGGCGTTGCTGGTGTGCTTAGCTCGGGCACTAAGGTCGTACATGCTAATGTTGGACGGGCAGTTTGCCTAAGTGACGGCGGCAACAAGTACGGTCCGCTGTGCCTCAACCGGAATGGTGGCGGCACGGGTCTTGGTACATCGGTAATCGGCTGGACCAAAGACTTCGACAATAACGAAGATTTTTACTTCCAGCAGATTAACATGTGCGATCACGGTTATGTCAGTTCGACCTGTCCGTTCGCTGTCGGTTCGGGTTTCAATACGCGCTACTTGGGCGATGAGATCGACCAGATCAGGAGCACCACGTCCGGTAAGTGCGTTGGCAATGACGTGCAGCATAACGCCGCATTCTTTGGCGCGCTCGAAACCTGCAACGATCCCAACACTGGGACCGGCGGCGGCGATGGCACCATATTCATCCATAACATTGCCGGAGGCGGCGGCACGATCAATTATGTCGAAAACCGGTACTGGTCTAACTACAACTACCAGTCGCTCGGGCTTGACGAACCATCTTGGCTCTGCGCCCGGGGATCATGGCATCAAGCAGTACAGGTTGGAGTGGCAACAGTCTTTCCTAATGGCCAGGCAGATAACACCTGCCAGTGGACATGGGCAGCACCGTGATTTTGCTATAAAACATCTTGATAACAGGTCCGTCCTCTAATAAGTATGTGTTTCCGGAGGACGGACCTCTTAATGGGTGATAATGTGTTGTAGTTGGGTTTTAGAATTTTATACAGCTTAACCTTGTATTTGACCTCTGTTTATAGAATAATAGGCGCATCATGATTGTTGTTATCATCGCAGGTGGGTCTGGTACCCGTTTGTGGCCGCTTTCTACCTCGGATTATCCGAAGCATTTGCTGCGGGTTAATGGCGATAGCAATTCGCTGTTGCAGAACACTTACGAGCGGGCGAAGCAAGTTGCCGAAAGCAAAGATAGCGTGTATGTCGTGTCCGAAGCCGGGCACATCAAGTTCGTCCGTGAACAGCTGCCCGAATTAACTGATGATCATTTCATCGTCGAGCCTGCGCGGCGAGGTACCGCAAGCTGCCTTGCTGCTGCACTCGTTCGGCTAAACAAAGCACACAAAGGCGACGAAACCGTTACGTTTGTGGCAGCAGACCATCACGTGCGCGACCATACTGGGTTTGTGCAGAGTTTCCGGATGGCTGAACGCACTTCGGTGCAAACCGGGCGGATTGTCATGGTCGGCGTTGAACCGGATTATCCATCGACTGGTCTGGGCTATATCCAGAAGGGCGATCTGTTGTCTGATGATGCGCTGATTTACAGCGTGCATTCATTCAAAGAAAAGCCTGATTACAAGACCGCGCAGGAATACCTTAAGAGCGGCAATTACCTGTGGAACTGCAGTTATCACGTGGGGTCAATCGATATGTTCGTCAATGCAATGCAAGCCCACGCACCGGAACTTTTTGACAATTTTCAAAAGCTTTCCGCAGCCAAAGATGATGATTACGAAAAAACGTACCTGCAATTCGAAAACATTTCGATTGAATACGCGCTGATCGAAAAAGCCGACGGCTTGATGGTAGTACCAGCCAGTTTTGACTGGATGGACCTGGGTTCGTTTGCGGACTTATCCAAAGCGGTCGACCATGACGAAGCCGGCAACCATATGCACGGCTGGGTCGAATCGGCAGAAGTAGAGAATTCTTTTATCCAAAATCACGAAGAAAAGCCGGTAGCAGTGATCGGCCTCGACAACATCGTGGTAATCAACACCCCGAATGGCATTTTAGTAGCCCGCAAAGACCTATCGCAAAAAGTCGGCGACATCAGCAAACGTTTCCAGAAATAAAAATAGTAGTGGTAGTTGGTAGATGGCAACACAACACGCCGTCTTTCCAGCTAAGGCTGGCCTTCGGCTCTGAGGCCGCTCAGGCTCGAAGAGAATCCAGTAAAAAGGAGTTCCTAATATACTGGATCCCGGATCTAGTCCGGGATGACACGATTTTTGGCTCAGGATTTACAGAAGTAGTTAAACGGTAGCGGGGTTTTCGGATAGTTCGAAGACTGGAGAGCCGGCGTCGCCGTAGGCTCGGCCTACTGCGCGGTATTTGAAGCCATTTGCGCGGGCTTCTTCTTCTGGAATGATTTGCATTAGGTCGTAAATCTGTTTTGTGCGGACGCTTGCGCCTAATTTTTGCAGGTCGATATTCTTGTATTCGTCCCATCGAGTGATGAACAGCTGCACGTCGCTGCCCTGGGCGGCCTCGAACGGGTCTTCGACGAATGTCAGGTTCTTGTGCGAAATCAACTCTTTGGCTACTGAAATCGCTTCGGGGTCGGTGGCGCGGACTTTGATGCCGCTTTCGGCCAGTGCTTCGATGATTTTCAGCCCCATGGCATTACGCACGTCATTCGTTTTAGGCATGAAAGCCAGGCCGTAAAACGCGACTGTATCGCCATCTCCAACCAATTTTTTGGCAGTTTCAATTATGTGATTCAAATGTGATGCGTTGTGTTCGTTCACACCTTTCAATAACAGTGCCGGAATACCGACTTTTTCGCCGGTTTCAATCAGAGCTGCGATGTCTTTTGGCAGGCATGGTCCGTCAAAACACATACCGGGCATAAGGTGTGACGTACCCATGCGCGGATCCATAATCAAGGCCTTGGAAACATCGTTGGCATTGATATCAAGCTTTTCGCACAGCTCGGAAATGTCATTGGTAAATGCCACGCGCGTTGCAAGGAAAGCATTCGAAGTATATTTGATCATTTGTGCGGTCTTGGCATCAGTAACGATGAATTTCCCGCCCAAACCATAGAATAAACCTGCAACTTCCTCGGAAACTGATTGGTCATCTGACCCGACGATGGTGCGCTGCGGATGGAAAAAGCCGTGTACTGCTGTACCCTCAGAAAGAAACTCAGGGCACGACACGAAGGTGATATTTTTGCTATTTTTAACTGCAGGCAATTCTTCGAGTAAGTCGAAAGAACCTACTGGAACTGTTGACTTAACAATGACGAGCGTCGGCTTCGTAACGGTATCTGCAATACTTGTGATAGCTGCGAAAAGAGCGGTCAGATCGCTCTTACCGTCTTTTCCAGTCGGTGTCTGCACAGCTATGAAAACATACCGTTGGCCATTGTAGGCATCTGCTAGCGATTCAAAAATCTCTAACTTTTTGTTGTTCATGCCTTTGGTCAGCAATTCGGGTACTTGCGGCTCCTGAAACGGTACTTTGCCGTCTTTGAGCTGTTCAACGCGCGATTTATTAATCTCCACACACGAAACTTTATGACCCAAATCAGCCAGCCCTACGGCCGTGACTAATCCGACATAGCCGGCTCCCACCATTACAATATCTTGATTAGGTTTGTCTCCAACCACTTTATTATGGTCCTTTCTTACGAACTACTTATTGAAGCGCTGATACTTAACTTGTTCTAACGTCTCTTCCAGTAAAATCCGGTTGGTGCGGATAAGGTCAGCCACGATATTCAACACCAGACACAGGAATGCCCCCAACAGGAAAATCGTACCAACCAGCAATGACTGCAGGTGCCCGCCCGGGTGCTTGAGCACGTTATACAATACAAAATAGCGCACAAAGGGGATTAATCCAAGCAAAAGCAGTGTGTAGCCGATGGTTGCGAACACCATATACGGCTTGTACATGATATATGCTCGCACGATCGCGGACATCGATTTGAACACGTGTTCCCACATGTTATTGAACAGGCGGGACTCGCGGGTCTTCGGGTTGGTCTTGACTGGAATGCTCGTGATTGCGATGCGTTTGTTGCCGGCCTGGATAATCGTTTCCATGGTGTAGCTGAATTGCGTGATGATGTTTAATCGAATCAACGCGTTCTTTGAATAGGCGCGGAAACCACTGGGTGCATCCGGGATTTCGGTGCCGGCCGCTTTGTTGACGATGAAACTACCGAACCGTTGCAGCATTTTCTTGAGCGGTGAAAAATGCGCGATCTTATCCGTCTGACGGTCTGCGACGACGATATCTGCCTTGCCGTCGATAATAGGCTGAATCAGATCAGGAATACGGTCCTGCGGATATTGATTATCTGCATCGGTATTTACGACGATATCTGCACCATGGTCCAGCGAGTACATAACGCCGTCGCGGAAGGCACGGGCCAGTCCGACACGATTCGGGTTCTTGATAATATGTTTGACGCCATGTTTTTTGGCGACTTCAACCGTCTTGAGGTTCGGGCTATCGTCAATAATAAGTATTTCCAGGTCAACGCCTGGAATATGCTTGGGAATCGAATCCAGCACGATACCGAGCGTATCTTCTTCTTTGTACGTCGGAATCTGAACGAATACTTTTACATTACTCATCTATGGCCTCAGTTTCTTGCTGGCAATTATAGCATTTTTCACCTGTTATTACCTGCAATTTACGGCATGTATCTGCGCCAGCGGGTGTTGTGCAGTCCCATGATCGCCGTAACTGCCGAGAGTTCCCGGACGGTGCCGTTTCTGATCATATCCATGACGGCGGTGTCCAGGCGGTACGCGTTAACTCGTAAATTGCCCTCTTCGACGTCCGGATGTACCAAGCGCGGCTCCCACATGCCGTTGCCGATTTCGGCTGCGAACAGATTGAATGGTTGCCGGTTGACGCTTATCGATGACAAGAGCGTTGGGAGTATTTGCTCCACATCTTCAGGACGTAATCCGAATACGCCTGCTTCTTCAGCGGCTTCACGTATAGCAGCGTCCGCGTGGCTT
>DATIJK010000023.1:0-19063 GCA_035478715.1 Saccharimonadales bacterium (SeqCode) | reverse complement strand
CGTTTATTACCGGCGTTAACAGATGCGGCAAATCATTATACGGTGTGAGTTCGACCTGCTTCGGGTCAACAAGAATCAGCTTAAGATCTGACGGCGAGTTTCGGTACAGTAAGCTCGTCAAAATATCGTTGATCATGACGGACTTACCGGAACCGGTCTGACCTGCGACTAGCAGATGCGGCATAGCTTCTAGATTGCCGACGATCGGTTTGCCAGCGATATCTTTACCCAGGACAAAACCCAGCGGCCCAACCAGCTTGCTCCACTCGTCAGAAAGCAGGACTGAGCTCATGCGAACTAATGCTGGTTTAACATTAGGAACTTCGATACCGACTGCCCGTTTGCCGGGAATCGGCGCTTCCATGCGGATAGAATGGGCAGCTAAATCAAGCGCAAGGTTGTTTTCCAGCGCGGTAATCTTGGTCAGTTTAACGCCATTCGGTGGTTTGAGCGTGTACTGCGTGACGCGCGGACCGACATTTGCGCCTTCGACCTCGACATCGATGTTGAAGTTTTCAAACGTGTCATGGATCGTTTTAGCATTACCATTTACATCGCCGGCATCAGCCTTATCCTGCGACTTGTCTAATAAATCGACGCTTGGGAATTTCCAGTCTGGATCGCCGCGGGTCGTTAGCGCAGCATGGTTTTCACTCGCACCTATCTTTTCGGCGCTATTCTTCATACTACCAAGTCGCGGCACCGCCTTGCCATGATGCTCAACCGGCACGCCTTCGTTCAATTGGAAGTTACCGCCTTCCGGCCGAGCTTTCAGGTCATTCAGATCGGTATCTTCCTTATACTTGGGGCCGAATGGTTTGCCCAGGTTCAAAAGAACTTTGGGCGATATGCCGAACGCGAAGAAAAATGCCAGCATGATTAGCACTAGGAACACCAGCGATGCCGGAAACTTATCGAGCGCAGCCATGACGCCGCTGCCGATCATCTGCCCCAGATTACCGCCATGTCCGCCGCTGAAGCTGCCGTCAGCATTTTTCGTAGTGAACGCTGAAAATAATAACGCAGCGCTGAATGCTAACATCATAATCATGCCTATCCACTTACCTTTGGAAATCTTGTGATTTTCGTCAGTAAAAGTAGTAACACCCCAAAAAACGAACGCAATCGGCAATAAATAAGCTGCTATGCCAAGCAGCCAATAACCAGCATGGAACAAACCTTTGGGTAACGCCCCGCCAGTACCGAACCCGCCCAGCAGAATCAAAAGCGCCAGTATGATCGAAAAGATGCCAAACGCCAAAGGCCAGAACACCGGCCGCTCGACTTCTTCTTCGATGGCCTGCTTCTTTTTAGTATTTCTACTGCGTGTCTGTTTTTTCTTCTTAGCCATAAGTTTTTATATTTTATATCAATCAGTCAAAATACTGAATTATTCCCAACTAATACTATAGCAAATTTTACAACTTTTGTCAAAAGCTTTAGCTCCTTGCTAAGCTGCTGGTGCGCTCAGTCGTATGTTGCCAGCTTGAGGATAGTCAGTGAGCGCAGCGTCAACTTCAGCAAGCGCGGCATTACGTGCCTGATCAAGGGCGCTACTGGGTAATCTGTTTGGGTCGGCGCCAAATAAGAGCAGCCCCTGCCATCCATCCTGACCAGAGGTACCGTTGTGATGTGGTATTACACGGATCCCGTCAAAGCTTGGATCACCTGCAACGACGCCCGCAGCTAATAAGGTAGCGATTTTAAAAGCTGCCGGGTCGGTGAAAACGCTGGCTTCGCTGGCCAGAGCGCACCCGTAGTGTCCCTCGAACTGTCTCCGCCTATCTGGACTCGACCAAGCGGTACTGGGTATTCGTATATCATCCTGAGGAACTGCTTCTTGAGTAGCCATGACGATAGTATACCATCTAGTTTTATTGCTAATAGGGCTGATATTGGCCCAACTATCTGGAACGCATATCTTGAAGCGGCGGCGTTGCTCTACCGCATTCCTAAGAACTTACAATTTCTGTCAAAAGTTTACTCGTGAGGGGTTCTCGGCGGAAATGGAAGATAGACACCGGAGCCAGGAGCCGGCAGCCGTAAGTCTGACTGTACGTTGGTCAAGAAATTGTTCAACCGAACTGCTATCGTAGTCTGAGCAATAGCTAAATCAGCCTGGCTCAAGCCTCTATCAGAATAGCAACCGATGTTCACCCTTGATGCGGCTATTTCCGCACCATTTACATCCATGATTCCGAACGTGTAAACACTGCCAAAACCAGCCAAATCCGGATCCTCGGGAATGATGATACCATTTATTATTTCAACGGCGTTCCTGGCAGCCATTCTGTTACCATCGCCGCTGACTATCCATTCATACGGGCCGCTTTCAACCTCAACCTGACGTTCTTCGGACGCGCTTGCGCTCTCACTCATTTGAGCTGAAACCGACGCAACATCTTCAACATACCTAGCCTGTACTAACGTTCCACGCGCTGTTTCGTATGCATATGGATTTGCCTCGCGTTGCGCGAGATTTTCTTCACTATGTCTCATAAATCATAATATATCACTTATTATGATTTAAAGCAAAATAGTTGGCTCGATTTATTAATCAGGTTGATCTTGGCCCAACAGCCTCGAACGCATTTCCTGGAATCTTCGCTGTTGCTCTGCGGCGATTTCTTCGGCCGTCTTAGTCTTTGACTGGTGGACCGTTTTAACCTCGCCCTTGCCACCCAATACGTTTACCACCGGTATGACGATCGGGCTGCGCTGGGTTTGTTCGAACAGATAGTGCGTGACGTGATCTTTCAACTCGGCTTTGAACCGGTCAAGGTCGACCCGCTTGAATCGCTGCTGCACTGCCCTGCGCAGTTCATTGCGCAAGCCGTTCATGATTTCTTCTTGCTCGCGCATGTAGATGAATCCGCGGCTGATGATATCTGGGCTCGTCAACAGATTGCCGGTCTTTTTATCGATAGTCAGAACGACTGCTACCAAGCCCTCTTCGGCCAATAACACGCGGTCTTTCACCACCACGTTACTGACAATCGAGCCGGTTTGGTCTACTAATAGGCTACCGTTCGGTACTTCGCCTGCGGGCTCCCATTTATCTTGTGTAAACCTGATGCTTTCGCCGTTGTTCGCCTGGATAACACTGGTTCGCGGCCAGCCTTCTTCGATGGCCATTTCGCCGTGATAACGGCGGTTCAGTGCACCCGCGTAGATTGGCAGGAAGAATTTTGGCCTGATGATATGCATCAATTCGCGGTGTTCGTCGCGCCGGGCGTGGCCGCCGACGTGCAGCGGGCCGCAGCCGTCAACTTCGTGGTTCGGATTTCGGAACAGATGTACGCCGCGCTGAGCCAGGTCATTACCGATGATTTCGTAGCGGACTTCATTGCCCGGGATCGGGTTGGAACTGACGACCACTGTGTCGCCCTCGCGTAGTTTGATGTGCTTGTGGTTGCCTTCTGCCATACGCTGCAACGCGGATCCAGGTTCGCCCTGTCCTCCGGTACAGACCACCAGCACCTGCTTGTCGGGTATGTTTGCGATTTCTGACATCGACAGGACCGTACCGCGCGGGACTTTCAGAATCCCCTGACGAACGGCGATTTCGGCGTAACCCATCATGCTTCTCCCATCAAGTGCAACACGTCGCCCTGATGCGACAGCAGCATTCACGATCATCTGGATACGGTTCATGTTGCTCGAGAAAATCGACACGAACACACGCCCTTCGGCATGGCTGATGATATCGTGGAATGTATCCTGCAAAGTATGTTCAGTCAATTGCCTCCCGGGAACGTTCGCGTAGGTGCTTTCACTCATAAGCGCCAGAACGCCTTCGTCGCCCAATTGTTTTAGGCGGGCGACGTCGCTCGGCATGTGGTCGAGCGGTTCGGGGTCAAGCCGGAAATCACCGCTATTAATGATGCGTCCGATTGGCGTATCGACAACGATACAACTCGATTCTGGTACGGAGTGAGTGATTCGAACTAATTCGACAAAGAAACTGCCGATTTTGAGCCGTTCATGGCTGTCCATGTTCATTATCACCAGTTGCGGTTTGTATTCCAGCCCAGTTTCCGCGGCGGCATCGTCAAACGTCTTTTCGACGACGCCCAATGTAAACCGCGAGCCGTAAATCGGCGCCGGAAACTTCGGCACAATGTGCTTTAAACCGCCCAAATGGTCCAAATGGCCATGGCTGATAACATAGCCGCGGATTTTCTGTTTGATAGTCTCTAGATACGCCGGATCATTCACCGTGTAGTTGATACCTGGCAGATCGACCGATAGATCATTGCCGCAATCAAGGATGATAGCATCGTTCTGCCATTCGATTACCTGCATGTTCTTTTCGCCAATTGCTTCCTGACCGCCCAAAAATGTGATTTTCAGTTTGTCGAAATCATCGGTGATGGTATTGGCGCGTTGTTTGCGCTCATTTAAATTAGCTGATGCGTATTGATTGACGTATTTCTGCGCGTCCATCTGGCTGCGCTTCTGTGCCCGTACCGCTTGTCCGCGCGAAGTCGATAAGCCATTATTCAGTTGCTGTTGGCCGCCGTCTTTCTGATTCGGCTTGCCGTTCTGTTGGCCGCCGCCCTTACGCTGATTATTAGGTCTGGGTTTATTCTTATTGTTCTGATTTGGTTGCATATTTAAATGCCTTCCTTTCTGTCATTTTTTTCTATAAGTTTCAAAATCTCAGGGATCTTCGTCCTTCGACTACGCTCAGGACAAAAATTTCTATTTGGATCATGCATGTTCTTCTCCAATTTTGCGTAAAATTGCAGGAATTTTTGCAAAATCGTCCAGCAAGGTTTGCCGCATCGCTCCGTTATACAATGCTGCAGCAGGATGAAACAGCGGTAAAATTACCAGAGTTACTGCTTCCCGCTTTCCGAATTGAATACGGATACGTTTCGGCTGTCCGTGGATTTTGCTGATCTGCAGATCCGGCAAGAAACAATTCGTGCTGTGGCGGCCTAATGTCACCACTACTTTGGGCTGAATCGCTTCTAGCTGGGCCTGTAA
Organism: Saccharimonadales bacterium (SeqCode); assembly: GCA_035478715.1. Lineage (GTDB taxonomy): Bacteria > Patescibacteriota > Saccharimonadia > Saccharimonadales > UBA4665 > JAICLK01. The sequence continues at coordinate 14,071 of DATIJK010000023.1, read as the reverse complement.
ATACGGCAGAAATGCCGCTTTTTCCTCCGGCAGCGGATCACGGTTATCCGGCGGCCGGTATTTGACGATGTTAGTTATGTACACGTCAGCTCTTTTCAGATTAACACTTTCTAACATCTCGTCCAAAAATCTGCCAGCGGCACCGACGAACGGCAGCCCCCGCAAATCTTCGTTCTTACCAGGCGCTTCGCCGATAAAAACAATGTCTGCATCCGGGTTTCCATCGCCAAAGACCAACTGCGTCGCAGTCTTCGCAAGTTCCGGACAGACGTTATCTGTCACAATTTTAGCCTTGATGGAGTCAAGCTTCTGCTTTTTGTCACTTATATATGAAGACTTCACGACTAACTCCCCATCGCCTGACATATGTATTGGTTTGATAGCTAAACCCCCAAACACCCTCACAGCTTCCGCCTAATTTGATCATGACTCTTTCGCTCTGAACATTTTCCAAAGCTATCCCAGCCACAATCTGCTGGATCGGCCGTTCACGAAATGCGACCGCACAGAGCGTTCGTGCGGCAGCCGTCACAAAGCCCCTGCCTTGCAGTCTTTCGGCTATGCAATATGATAATTGAGCCGTCGGCTTGCCGGTCCCGAGTCCGCTCAAACCCACCAGACCGCCTATGTCGGCGCTTTGCGCGTCGCCGCGGTGCATGATTTTATACAGCTCGTCTCCACCGCCCACACTACCAACCAATCTCGCAGCTTCTTCCGATATGCCTGCACCCGAGAAGGACGCGAATCTAGCAAGGTGCGACCTGTTAGCTGCTAGAAAGCCTTCAAGGTCACCGTGGTCAGAGCCCGTGAGAGCTTCAAGGAATATGCCATCACGATACGAATCTGGTACGGCTAATGTTTCGGGTAGTCTGGAAGTCATTTGCATAGTTAACAAAATAAATATTTGGTGTTATTTCCTGTTTTTCGGCAGCATAGCCCAAAGCGTCTTTGCCGTCGTGTGCGCCGTATTGCCGAGCCGGTTAAGGCCGAACACCAGCAGCACGAATGTCATGATGTACTCTTGCCAGCTGCCCGTATCCAGGGACCGAGATCCGATGATATATGCCGCTACCAGTGATACAAATGCTAGCCCCATCGACCAATAATGCCGGTTGTACCATCTGAGTGCTTGCGGCGTGTGATTATTTCTTGCTTTTACCATTTGTTGTTTTTGATACTCCCGATTTACTCGCTGATTTGAATGTCACCATTAGCAGGCCGGCGATGAAAATCACTATCCCGATAACTACATGTGAAGAGTAAATTGACACACCCGAACCAAGCCCCATAAGATACCACCCGCTCTCTTTGACCCAGTTTTCATTTTTACTCAATGCCATGTTTATCCTTTCTTATTTTTTTCGTTCAGCTCTCGCTGTGCAGCTTTCATACTTAATTGTAAACGTCCGCGATCGTCGATGGCGACGAGTTTTACGGTGACTTTGTCGCCTTCTTTAACTACGTCGCTTGGTTTTTCGACGCGTTCTTCGCTCAACTCGCTCACGTGCACCAGCCCGTCTTTGCCTGGCAGAATCTGCACGAATGCACCGAAGTCAAGCACGCTGACCACTGGTACGTCCTTGTAAATCTTACCGACTTCCGGCTCAGCCGTAATCGACTGAATGTACTGCACGGCAGCATCGATAGATTTTTTGTCCGGGCTGGCAATGAATACCGTTCCATCGTCTTTAATATCGATTTCTGCCCCGGTTTCGGCGATGATCTTGTTGATTGTTTCGCCGCCCTTGCCGATTACCTCGCGGATTTTGTCAGGATTGATCTGGATTGATTCGACGCGCGGTGCGTACGGGCTCAGATCTTTGCGTGCTTCCGGTATCGTGGTAAGCATATGTTCCAGAATGTGCGCTCGGCCTTCTTTGCCCTGCAGCAAAGCTTCTTTCAGGGTCTTAACCGGTAAACCGTGGACTTTCATATCCATTTGTAATGCGGTAATGCCCTTGCTGGTACCGGCGGTCTTGAAGTCCATATCACCGGCAAAATCTTCCGCATCGGCGATGTCACTCAGGATGTAAGTCTTGTCGCCGTCAACCATCAGGCCCATCGCGATACCGCTAACCGGTGCTTTTAACGGCACGCCGGCGTCCATAAGCGCCAAACAGCTGGAACATGTCGCAGCCATGCTGGTCGAACCGTTTTGGCTCATGATTTCGGTAACCGAGCGGACGGCATAGGGAAATTCGGCCTCATCCGGCAAAACTGGAATTATCGCGCGCTCCGCCAGATAACCGTGGCCGATTTCGCGGCGGCCTGGAGAACCCAACCGCCGTACCTCGCCAACCGTATAGCCTGGCGCATTGTAGTGGTGCATGTAGCGGCGCTCTTCGTTCTTTTCCATGGTGTCGACGAGCTGCGCATAACTCAGCGGCGCCAATGTAACGATGTTCAACCCCTGCGTCATCCCACGCGTGAACAGGCTGGAACCATGCGCCCGCGGCAGTAACCCGACTTCGCTCGAAAGCGGGCGGATATCCGTAAGCTTGCGGCCATCAGGGCGTACGCCGTCTTTGACGATGCCTTTGCGTACGTCCTTGTGCAGCGCCATCTGGAATGCCTCGTCATACTTGGTTCGCATCGTCGCATAATCTTCGCCGATTTTCTCTTCAAAGTCGGCATGCATTGCTTCTTTTAGTTGGCCCACCAGTTCATTGCGCTCCGGATATGGCGCACGGATAGCGTCGCCGAGTTTGCCCTCAACCCATGCATCAATTTCCTTCTGGATGCTTTCTTCGGGTAATGTCAATTCATACTCTTGCGCCGTGACGCCGACTTTTTTGACCAATTCTTTCTGGGCGTCGACAGCCGGTTTGATTGCCGCTTGGGCGAATTCCAAAGCTTCGGCAACTTTTTCTTCTGTTACCTCGCGGGCTCCGGCTTCTACCATCATGATCGCGTCCGCGGTCCCGGCTACTACCAAGTCAAGGTCGCCTGTAGCGAGTTCTTCCGCTGACAAAAAGGCTGTCGGTTTGCCATCTTTTAAGCCGACACGAACACCCGCAACCGGGCCTTCGAACGGTGCACCAGTCAGCATAAATGCCGCGCTCATAGCGATCATTGCGATCATGTCCGGGCGGAATGTAGGATCCATACTTAAGACTGTCGCCACACCCTGCACTTCATTTCGGTAGCCCTTCGGCCACAATGGGCGGATTGGGCGGTCTATCAGACGGCCGATCAATATTGCTTCGTCGCTTGGGCGGCCTTCCCGCTTGATAAAACGCGATCCGCTGATCTTGCCGGCGGCGTAAAATTTTTCTTCGTAATCGATGCTCAGTGGAAAATAGTCAAAACCTTGTAAAGGTTGGCCGAGCATAGCGGTACCAAGTACAACCGTGTCGCCATACCGCACCATGACACTTGCCGACGTACGGAACCCGACGCGGTTGACTTCCAAAGTCAGTTTGCGCCCGCAGAATTCAGTTTCTACCGATGTTATTTTTTTACCAAAAGGGTTGATGGTTTGTCCCATTACTGTCCTTTCACAACTAAGTGACAAGGTTCAATCCTCCAAGGTGAAGGACTTATACTTTGCCACCCAGAAAAATTGTTAATACTTGCTAGAATTTTGATTCTAGATCGTAGATTTTAGTCGCACAAAGTTTCTGCTAAAATCCACTGTCCAAAATAAAATCGAAAAACTAAAATCTAGCGGCGGATGCCAAGCTTTTTGATCAACGAAAGATAAGCTTCACCGTCTTTAGAGGCGATGTACCGCAATAAACGTCGGCGCTTGCCAACCAATTGCAACAACCCGCGGCGAGCCATGTAATCATGCTTGTTAGCCTTTAGATGCTCAGTCAATTCCTTGATGCGCTCAGTCATTATCCCAACCTGCACTGCGCTGGAACCTGTATCAGTCTTATGTGTCTGCAGGCTCTTAATACTAGCCTGTTTTTTGTCACTCGTTATCATACGTTAAAGTGATTATATCACAAACCCTATCTGTTACACAACTATTTTAATAATTAACTAAGCTGTTTTGTCGAACTACGAGTACGAAGAGCCCCGCTCTTCCGACCACGATTAGCTGGGGAATTTGGCCTAGAGTTCTTGCGCACAGTGCTAGGATAAGTTGAGCTAGTTTTCCTTCTAGGGGTAGCTTCTGATTTTTCATCGTCGTGTTCAGCTTGGATTGCCAAGCCTTCATCGTATGCGCGACGCGAAGCCAAGATAGCATCAGCATGGATCAAAGCATTCATCATATTCTCACGGCGCTCAGCTTCATTGGTATCTACTGCGTTGAAGCCTAACTCTACTAGCCTGGGGTTCAAAGTGTTATCTACATGAGCATGATACTCGGCGAGTTCCTGAGGTGTCATCGAAAACGCAGAAGCGTCCAATTCTTCCATAAATTCAGCCGCGAGACGATCTTGATCATCAGCCAAAGAGATTACCATAACTTCTGGTCCCATAGCTGTAGCACCGAGATCTGCATGCAACGCACCCAGAGATTCTGTATTGCCAAGTGACTCCTGGTCAATACCCATCATAGCCGCAAATTCGGCATCGACTTGGGATTGAGTCAGATCATCCACTGAGCCTGGCATATATTCAGACATAGGCAACATTTTATCACTTATAACCGCTTATGTCAACACTTTTTTCTGATAATTCAAACATAACACATGCACAATTTGCTCATGGTTATGCGCGTTGGACTATACTATTTTAGAAACTATGCGTAGACGACAACTTCGGAAAACTGGATCGCGACAAATCGGAATCTATGTTTTCGGTGTCATTTTCGCGCTCTTAGGGGGCGCGATACTGCTGTTTGCGTCTCACGCAGCCACTTTTGCCGTCGCCAGCGAAGCTGAACAAGGTGTTTTGGCTGGTTCAACTTCAACTTTTAACGACCCCTCGGGCTCAAATGGTGCGGCGGTTCGTTTTGGAGCTTTATCATCTAATACACTGCACTACACCGCCAATGTCGGCAGCGGACAAGCTGCGGCCGTTTCGCTTGGCTATAATTTACTTGATATAACAGGCAGCACCACTAACCCGAATGGCACAAAATCCATTGTCGATGCACTGCCAAATGGTGTCCGCGGTCTGGTGTGGGTAGGTAACCTCGGCAATGCGCCGCTCAACGCAAGCTGCCCCGCCCCAGGTTTTACAAATGTGCAATTCCAATCGCTAGTCGACACACTCAACGGCGACAGCAAAGTATACGGATATTTTTTGGCTGATGAACCGCATCCAAGTGTTTGCCCGAACGCGGCAAGCGACATAAAAGCTCGTGCTGACTATATTCACGCGCATGCTCCGGCACAGAAATCATTCATTGTCGTCCTCGACGGATCAAATGCCTGTCCGAACGGACTTGGCTGCGAATACAACGCACTCCAACCGTCCAAAACAGATGTCGATTTGTTCGGAATCGATCCATATCCATGTCATTACAACGGAACAACAGCGGTACCGTGTGACAATACCAAAATAACAGGCAGTGTTCAGACAGCTGAAGCGAATGGTATTCCGGCAGCGCAAATCGTACCTGTATTCCAAACGTTCGGTCAGGAAGGCCGCAGTGATAGCGGGACAGTTTACTACCGTACGCCGACAGTTTCAGAACTCACATCAATGATAAGCACATGGAATAACCTGATTGCACATCCCGCGTTCGATTACGCTTATACATATGGGGTGCAATGTTCCGCCAATAGCTGCCCTGCACCTCAAGCGATCAGCAACCATCCTGAGCTTCAGACCGTCGTACAAGCCCACAACGCGGGCAATTAAATCTCGAACACGTTATGTAAAAGATCCGTCGTTTTTGGAGATTCGGCATTATTGATACTAAATTGGCCGACATTTACGCGACGTAGATCGGTCATATACGCCCCTGTCCCCAGCTCTTTGCCGATATCTTCGACAAGCGTGCGGATATAGGTACCGCTAGAAACTGCTGCCATAAATTCTGCGGCTGGGTATTCATATTTTTTAAGCTCGATCTGATGTATCGTGACCTTTCGCGGTTCGATGTCAACCGATTTGCCTGCCCGCGCCAGTTTATAAGCCCGTTGGCCGTTGACTTTAACCGCGGAATACGCCGGCGGAGTCTGCATGATTTCACCGGTGAATTTCTGTAAAACATCTTCAATATCGGTGTGTTCCGGTTTAGTATCCGAAATTTCAGTAATGTCGCCTTCCCTGTCGCCAGTTGTGCTTGTTTGGCCCAACCGCATTGCTACTTCATACGTCTTATCCAGTTTTGAAAGTTCAAGCGCACGTTTCGTGTAATTACCTATTAAAAGTACGAGCAACCCGGTCGCCAGCGGGTCTAAAGTCCCGGTATGGCCGACTTTTACGTTTTTCGGTTTTTTCCCTTCGGCAATCGCAACCATTTTCCTCACGTAATTGACCACGTCGAAACTTGTCCAACCACTTGGCTTATCAATAAGTAAGATACCGTTCATTCGGACCAATTATATGATAAACGTGTTAACAGATGAAAAAAGTTTCTATCCCGTCGGCGGAATGGGCATCATTGGCGGTGGTACGGGTGGCGGCGGCTTCGGATTGTCGCTGTCTGAAGAAGTAGGTGGTTTTGATGGCGGCAGCGGCTCGGCTAAAATGCCTGGTAACTTGATATCAGATGGCTTATCGTCTTTGGAGAGCTTTTTTTCTTCTTTTTTATCCTTATCGTCCGCTTTGGCTTCCTTCAACTCTTCGATGGGCAGCGGCTCGGCTAAACTTCCTGACGATTTGGTACCCGACGGTTCGTCATGTTTGTCAGGCTTAGTTTCTTCTTTTCCGTCCTTTTCATCCTTTTCGGAATCCTTTGCTTCTTCGGCAAGCAGCGGCTGCGCCAACGAACTTGCCGCTTCGGTCAGTTTGTCTTCGTGCTTATCCTCTTTTTTATCCTTTTTGTCCGCTTCGGGCTCTTTCTTATCTTCCTTATCCTTGTCTTCTTTTTCCTCTTTTTTGGAATCGTCGTCGTGCAGGTCTTCGCCTAAAGGTTGCGCGCTGAGCGCCTTGATAGGCTCCAAAACTTGTGGCGGCTTACTGTCTTCTGCCTTTTCAACTTCATCGCGGGCGTCTGCTTCATCAGGCGCTTTCATGTGCGGGCTATTTATCGCCTTCTCTATCTCTGACAGGGTCTGTACGTCTTCAAGCTGATCCGGCTTTGGCGGTTCTGCGGGTTGCGGCAATGGTGGCGGTGGCGCTACTGGTGCGGGCGGAATTGGCGGCGGAGGTGGGACCACTGGTACTGATGACGGCATTTGTTGCAGTGGCGGTGCTATTGGCTGCAGGGGTCCGCTCATGGCGGGCGGCCCGTTATTGCTGCCTGGCGGCGGTAAAGTAACATCAGGTATCGAAGTCGCACTCGGTACCGATGGAACGCTTACCGGCGGGCTTACGTCAGAAATTGGCGGTGGCGGAGGTGGCGCTGGTACTGGCGGCATTTGCGGCTGCGATGGCGGCATCGGTGGCAAAGGCGGTGGGAATACGGGTTCTGGCGATGATGATGGCATCGGCACTGGCGGCGGAGGTGGTGGCAATGGCACTGGTGGAGGCGGAGAATTCTCAGATTGTCCTGGAACGCCATTAGCCGGTGCGCCAGAATTTTGGCTGTCCGACGGACCATGATCATCAGGGGCCGATCCGCCCATGATCATTTCATCGGACGCCTGCGGCGCGTAACCGGGACCTTGTAAAGTATTGGGTACACCTGATGGCTGCTCAGTTTCTACACTTGACGGCAAAACCCCCTCAGGCTGCGAAGGGCCTGGACCCTGCAGCAGCTGACGGCCTTCATTCAATTTAGTCAATTCACCGCTGTCATTTACATGAATCTGCGAATCACGCGTGTTCAGCAATTGTGACGGCCCAGTATCAATCGGTAAACCACCAGTATTGCCAGTCCCCTGGACACTTCCAGGATGGTCAATTTGCATTGTTCCATCACTTGGTTTTGGTGGTCCTGACGGTGGGCCGGACGGATTACCCTGCGCCGAGCCGCCCATCGGCGGCTGATCAGGCGGCCCCTGCAATTGAGTGGCTACGAGCTGTTGGTTCGCACCCGCTGCCATAAGTTGCGCACTGATTTTCATGGTGTTCGGCGACGTCTTGTTGTTACTGAACCGCTCGGTTTCGGCGACGATACCAGTCAAGAGCGCGGTCGCTATCTGATTATCCATCACTTTCTGGTCAAAACTATCAATCATGCTAGCAATCATTTCGGACAAACTGCTTGCCTGCGGATCCTGCCAGTTGATCGTTCCCAGATTATTTCCCGGCAAAGTATTGATGCTAATTATAGTGGCGTCGTGCAGGATTCGGCCGTGCGACGTGATTGCTTGGTCCAGTTCACGCTGTTCGTGTACGCCAAGCGCCACGACGACATCAACGTTAAAATCACCCTGGCTGAATTCCAGGTCCTTGTCGGTGATCGAAGTCCTGTACGGCGTGATGAAAATCTTAACGACAGACTCTTCGACTTTGTAACGCAATTTATCCGCCTTGGCTTTATCAAGCGAAATGATGAAATCGCGCAGTGAGTCGGTAGTTTTTTCGAGTGTCTTTTCGGGCTGCAGAAATTCGATGGTAGATGGCACCGCCCCGCTGAACACAGCAGTTCCGTGCTTACCCAGCGCATTCAACAACACCGTAAAACCGATACAAGCCGCTAGTTGGTCCACCGTCGGGTTCGAGCTAACAGTGACAAGTACGTTCGTAGCTTGCTTAATGCGGTCAATGGCAGATTGTTTTTGTTGATCCATCTTTTTGTTTACTATCCCGTAAGCATAAACGTATCACAATCGCATACGCTTGTCGAGGTTTTCAAGCCGATTTCTAGCGTGGATCGAACTCCCCTTTTTTCGCCCCTGCAATGAATGCATTCCATTCCGCTTCGGTAAATTCCAATATCGCTCCGCTCGGGTTTTTACTGTCGCGAACATAAACCCGACCGTTAATGATCATGGACCCTTGACGTTCTGCGATTTCGACGCATTCGCCATTAGGATTGCTAACCGACGATTTTCGCCACACCGCATCTGATAATTCGTAATAATTTGCTGAGCTTTTCATATTTCACCTCCTAAAAAAATAAAGGGAGCGAAGCTTCCCGAGCACCAATTATCCGCTCAGCCACAAAAAAGTCTGTAACCAATCTAACGCGTTTCTCTCTTTACAAATCTGTTCCTTATCTGTATAGTTTGAATCCAACGAAATATTTTTTAAGGGACAGGAATTAATTTAAGATGCCGATTATCAAATCAGCCAAAAAACGCGTTCGCACCGCCAACAAAGCAGCCGTCCGCAACTCTAAGACCAAGCGTTCACTCAAGAGCGCCCTGAAGTCATTTCACAAATCACTCACCGGCGGCAAAGCAGCCAGCACCAGCAAAGCCCAGAGCGAACTAGACAAAGCAGTAAAAAAAGGCGTAATCTCAAAAAACAAAGCCGCCCGCCAGAAGAAAGCCCTAGCAGCCAAAGCCAAAGCATCAGGCGCCAAACCAGCAGCAACAAAAAAGAAAACTCCAGCAAAAAAACCAGCCACCAAGAAACCAGCCGCCAAGAAAACTACTTCGAAGAAAAAGTAACCAAACGCTACTAATTCACAAACACGCCGCCTTCAATTATTTGCGCACCATGCGCGGCTATAACATGGACGTTTGGGTCCCCTGCAACGCTGTTGATATGTAAACTTCCGTCAGCAGCTAACGCCACCATTCCATTATTAGGCTGTTGATACTCGTGCCGCATCGGCATTTCGGTTGAATCCATAACCCGACGATGTAATAAATCCTGAAAAGTAATTCCCTGACCTGGGTGCACTGTGGCTGCCGCTAATTCATCTGCGATCGGGCGCGGCGCGCCTTCTTCGTAACGAACCGGAATTAACCGTGCCACGACTTCACCTTCGGTAGAATGCATCGGAGCCGGCGAAACGAGCCAAAGATGATCTTTGTCTTTTTCATCTGTTACGGAAATGGCTGCAAACACATTAGTGACATCAGTTAGCCCCTCGTACCTACGTCGGACTTCGGCATCTCGCATATATGGCGCCGTTCCCGCACCAATCGTAACTGTACGCAAAGCTTTAGGCATTTCAGCCCAAGATTGCGGTCGATTATGAGTTGCTGAGTGAGTCACGGAAGTACCTACTTACGTCGTGAAGGCAAACCAGCAGCTGTCAATCCACCATCGCTTGCTTTGTTTCTATTCGCGATTTGATCGGCTCCATGCTCTCCCATGACGCGTTCGCCGGTGCCACGACCGCCCTGATAGCCACGGAACGCAAATTGACTTGCCTTTGCGGCAACATCTGCTTCGTGTCCTTGTCGGACAACATGCTCAGCATTTGCAGCAGCTTCTTCAGCAGTAACGACGCGTGAAGTATGGAACGCCGAATTAACAATCTTGTCCTTAACAGCTCCTGGTAATTCGCCAAATCCAGCTGATTGGATCAATCGCCGAGCCATTCCGGTTTTCGTAAGCACATCTCCGGAAGTTTTAGCAGGACTGAAGAATTCAGCTGCAGTCATCGGTGCAAAACCACGCCCGTCTGCAGGCTGGTCAACCGCATGCCGTGCCCTTAATTGATCAGACTCAGTGGTAATGGCTCGCCCCTCCAAACCCGCGTGAAAACCCGGGTCCTCAGCCTGCCACGCACGCCATGCTTCGGATCCTCCGCCATCGCTCGCACGATGCCGGCCGCCAGATGCGCCAGAAACTAGGCTGTCTTGTGCTTCTTGACCAAGAATTATCGTGCCATCAGCCGCAAGCGTGCCAGCTAAAACACGATGCCTGCCAGCTTGCCTTTCCTGATGCTGTAAAGCGTTTAAATCAGGTTGCTGATGTGGAAGTTCTGGAGCCGGTAAAGTTGTTGCCATAATGCTACGCAGTTTAACATAATATATTAATGTTGTCAACATAAAGCATGAACGTTTTGGCAGTTTTATTGCGGATTTGAAAGGCCTAAAAGATAATTTTTGAGGGCTTCGTCAGCATCCAGAGATTCCCTTTTTAGGCGGATGTCTATTTTTAATAGGTCTGCTATTAGTTGTTTTAGTTGGGTTAGCGTTAATTTGCGGGCTATGCCGGCGCTTTTGCGGACTACGAACGGGTTTAGTTTGGCTTCACTCGCGATTTGGTCAGGACTGCGAGTGCCGGCTGTTTTGATTATTGCCAAGATGTGGAGTTGCCACGCTAACATCGCTACTATCTGCGGGGGTTCGACTTTCATTGCGCGCTGTTCGTCGTAGAGAGCCATCGCTTTTTTAGAATCACCGGCAAATGCGGCGTCTAGCAGTTCGAATATCGTGCTTTGCGGGCTGGCTTCGGTGAGAAGTTCGATATTTTCACGAGAAATTTTTGCATCGTACAGCAACAATTTATCCAATTCATTACTCAGGCTCTGCTGGTTCGCCCCTACCCTGTCAATCAGATTGGCTGCGTCGGATTGGCTCAAACTGCCGCCGCGCGTTTTTGCTTCTGTAGCCAGCCACCTTGCCATCCCGTTACGGTCGAGCTCGCCGAACTCGCGGAAATCGGTAACTTTTTTGAGTAGTTTGTAGTATGCGGAACGTTTGTCGAATTTTGGCTCGTAAATTATTACATCAGATGATTTAGGTAATTCTTTGAGCAGCCTCTCGGCATTTTCGACAAATTTCTTATTCGTGCCGGGAGTGCGCAAGACCACCATCTTCCGGCTCGCTAGAAACGGCAGGCTCTGCAACGCTTCCTGTATCTGCTCGAAAGTAGCCTCTTCCCCGTCCAGCCGCTCCAGCGCCATATCGGTATGCTCGGTAACGAACGCCGAAACCAGCTTATCCAGCTCCAAATGCAAACTAAAAGAATTCTCTCCGCTTAAACTCACAATCATCGTTAAATTATGATATCATCTGATTTATGAAGAAGGGTGACAAAAAACCGGTTATTACGATTTGCTCGAGTTCGAGCTTTTACAAGCAGGCCAACGACTTGCAGGAAGAGCTAGAAAAGATGGGTTACGAAGTGCTGGTGCCAAATATGGCGACCGCGATGAAGCTCGAAAATAATTACGAGCGCAAATTCTACCAGCCCTGGCTGGACGATCCGACGCAATACGACGTCAAAGCGGATTTGATGCGTGGCCATTTCGACAAGGTGGCAAAAGCCGACGCAGTACTGATCATAAACGGCGAAAAGAACGGGCAAAAGAATTACATCGGCGGCAACGTATTGATGGAAATGGGGCTGGCATTCCACTTGGGATTACCAATCTATATATTCTACGACGTTCCCGAGGAGTCTAAATTAATGGAAGAAATTCGCGGCATGTTGCCGATACTCATGAAAGGCGACGTACAAAAGTTCCCCGCCCCCGAAAAAATCGGCTCAAAAGCTGGCGCTTAGCGTAATTGTTGGCAACGCGGACAAATGTGAGTGCCGCGGCCGGCTATCCGTATTTTGACGATATTTGTATCAGGATGCCGCGGGCATGGTTGGCCTTCGCGGCGGAAGACGTTCGCGAATTTTAGATAACTGCCACGGCGGCCTTCGGCGTCGACATAGTTTTTATCGGTGCTACCGCCCTTTTCAATTGAGAGCTTTAGTATAGCCACAATCGCTTCGTACAGTTTTTTTATCTTTGCATCCGATAAATTTTTAACTTGCGTCGCCGGATGGATTTTGGCGTCCCACAGCGACTCATCAGAGTAAATATTGCCAATGCCAGCTACGACGGTCTGGTCGAGCAAGGCTGCTTTAATATTTGTGTTCGATCGGCGCTTTAACCGGTCGCGCAAGATTTTCCAGGTAAAATCTGTGCTCAACGGTTCGGGACCTAGCTTTTTGAAAAAGTCTATTTGCGGGATTTCAGCCGTTGGCAACAACCTAACCCACCCGAACTTTCGTTGGTCGTTGAAAAATAATTTACTGCCATTATCAAACGACAGTATTACCCTCGTCGACTTATCAGGTAGTTCTCCTATCAAAGAATCATTCGGGTGACCTGCGCCGAACCGCTCGCCTCCCTCTTCGCGAAACACCAACTGGCCGGTCATTTTCAAATGAATTACTAATGAATATTTGGTACTAAGCTCAATTATGAGGGCTTTTGCACGCCTTTTTACCAGGACAACTTTCGCTCCGATTAAAAACTTTCGCACATCAGTATCAGCATTCGGAAAGCTCTTTGCCCAGGTATGTTCTGCGCTGATAACTTTACGTCCGGGCAATAGCGCGCCCAATCCGATTCGAATCGTTTCAACTTCTGGCAACTCCGGCATACTACCATTGTATCAACGGGAATTCTCGGTATTCAATTTTCCCTATACAATGGGGATATGGATTCACTGAATGAGATTTTGAGCCGCAAAGATTTTGATGAGCCGCCGGAAGTTAAGGCGATCAAAAAATACGTCCGCGAGCAATTTGACGAATCAGTCGCAGTCACTGTACGCGAGAAAGAAATTATCATTGTCGCGCCGAATGCTGCGCTTGCCAATACGCTCCGCTTGCGCGTACTTGCCCTACGAAAGATCGCTGGGGATAAGAAGCGCATGGTTTTCCGGATCGGCAAATAGATTATTGCGGCATGACCGGCTGCGGCGGCAATTCCTGTATGATGACCGGGCCGGTCGTTTTCATATCAAACCCCTGTTGATCGTCGCCGCAAAGATTAGAGTTGATACAGACATGATGCTGGCCGAAATCAACGTAGGCGTGCGTCGATTGATAGTCGCTTACCCTTCCGCCGGTCACCGCTCCAACACCGATGAGAACTCCGATTGACACCACCCACAGACTGGCAGCAACCGCCAAACCGCGAACAGATTGCTTACCGAACGGACGTTTGGTTCCAAATCTACCGAATGCTCCCGTCAACACAGTGAGCGGCATAGACACGATGAAATACGCCGCCGTCACAGCCAAGACCAGCGTCCAGATCGGAATCGTACTGAGTTGGTCGTATAAGTTGATGTGGCCGAATACGAGCCACCACAGCGCGCTAATCCACGCTGCCGTTACTAGCGCCAAAAGAACACCGCAGAAAGAGCATGCGACAAGAGATAATGCCCGAATGATCTTTCGCAGGACTTCGCCCGCGTTACTGAGC
>DATIJK010000022.1:0-37584 GCA_035478715.1 Saccharimonadales bacterium (SeqCode) | reverse complement strand
GGGAAATCGCGGCCGGTTAGGCAGAGGCTGGTGTTTTTTGACCGTTTTGTTATCAAGTTTTTCAGTTGCGTCTGAGTCAAGAGCCCATCGTGAACGGCGTTGTTGATTTCGTCGCAGATTACCAGATCGTAATCGCCGCTTGTTGCGGCTTTTAGCGCCTCTTCGTATGTTTCTTTTGCGGCTTGTTTATGCTGGGCCTGACTGACCTGTTTAGGACTTAAATCGCCGGCTTTGTAAAATCCTTTACCGCCCTTATAAAAATACAACTGGTCTTTAAATAACGGGGTGATATCACGGATAAAGACATGTTCGCCGGTGCCCCAGTATTTGATGAACTGGATGAAAGCGACATTCCAACGATTGCCGAGGGCTCTAACTAGTAGGCCAAGACTAGCGCTTGTCTTGCCCTTGCCTTCGCCGGTATATACCACTACGACCGAATCTTTGATCTTATAGTCTTCAAATGCCATTGCAAGACAAATTATGCTTCAAGTTGTTGGCCTTGTCCAAGCGTTAATTGGATCGAAAGCAGAGCTTCCCGTGCGATAACGGCCATACGGAATTTTCGTGCCTCAAGTCCGTCTACTAAAATTCGGCCGATAGTTAAATGTGGATCCGGTTGCAATGTAATCCGGTTAATTTCTGTTACTGCGCTATCTGGCAGAGAGCCATTCGAATTTCGAAAAGGATCTAAGTGGCCAAAAATGGTTTGGCTTGAGACCCATAAATTGGGATTAAGCGTCCCATTGAATTCTGAATTGTCAGGGAATAATGGATCATCGGTGTATGCGAGAATCGCAGCTACAAATAATGCCCCGAATCTCCGCGCGTTATAAGTCGTGGGGTGAAAGTTATGAAGAGGCGGCGCACCGATACGGCTGGCTCTTTCGCTATGAAATACAGCATCTACGAATTGGATTATTCGCATAAAAGAAGGTTCACCATCAATAATCTCCCCACCCTGTTCAGACACAAATTAAAGATACAGCACTGCACCTTTTGACGATGTAAAAACGATTACGCCAGTGCTAGACTAACTTTTTTTCGCGGAGTAGTGCGTCGATTCTTGGGCGGTCAAAGCCGATGATGATTTTGCCGTCAATGTCTATTACTGGGATACCCATCTGGCCGGATTTGTCGACCGCTTCCATGGCGTTTTCTTGGCTGGTTTCGACGTTTTTTTCTGTGTATGGTACGCCGAGTTTGTCCAGATAGCCCATCGCGGCGTGGCAAAACGCGCACCAGTCGGCGCTATAAATAGTGATTGGTACTGTTTGGTTTGTCATACTATACATTGTATACCATTGAGATGTCTGATGCAACTAATTTTTTACATTTAATCTTAAGTTGTGGTAGCTTGGGCTAAGTAGTAGTCAATGACATATAGTGATCTAAGTTCGGAGATTTGTTGATGGGAAAGCTTGCAATTTACGATGGTAATCCTTGCGATACACAATTTGCGTTGCGCAACAAAGCAATGGAGCCTCGTGATTTCGGCCTCGCCGCAAGAGAATGTGCAAAAATTTGGGTGCGTTACGCGAATGCTGCAGAACAAAACGTTGACATTGCTGGAAGTGACATTGCCTCGTTATTGCTTCGTAAAATGACTGGATCAGCTGTGGCCTATTACAAAAACAGCGAAGTTGCATTTGCGAGTGCTAAAAACAGAGAACGTCATAGGCGGAATTTTTTTGTTGCTTTTGGTGCATCCTTGTTGTTGCAAAACATGATCGACGGAGGCGCTGAATTTGAAGATGGAATTGGCACTTTGCGAGCTGATTTGCTTATTGATATTGCAAATGAAAGTGACGGTTTGCCGGGTGATCCGGCTGTGCTTATGACTGCGCAAGGCATCGATGAGATTCTTCCGGAGCAGTCAGGCGAAGATGGTTGGTATCATGACGGCAGCGGCATATTGGTAGTCAAATATACAGTATCAGCACCTGTATCTGATCGTATTAAAAGATATGCAGCTTCCAGGCGAGTTGAAATACCAGACGAAATGGCAATTTTAAATCCCTTTGTAGCAAGGCTTGCATAAAATAATATAATTTAAATTTGCTCCAGCTGCTCTTGAATCCCAGAGGTAAAACTGCTACTATTTACACATATATGAGTAACAGCACCACAGCGCCAAACGCGACGCTTTCTGCTCTTGGTGGTAGGATGACCGATAAAAAATCGCACAATAAATCAGCAGATGGTAGTGGCGTCATAGACGCGGATTTTGCAAACAAGTCGAAAACAGCGACCGGTTTATTTATAAACATGGCACTGACGATGGCGTGGCAACTTGCTCTGGTCGTATTAGTGCCGATTATCATCGGCGTTAAAATCGACAAGTCAGCCCACACCGGCAGTACATTTACGTATATTGGACTTGGCGTCGCGGTGCTCGGATCAATCGCTGTTATGTGGCGGACGCTGCAAGTAGCAAACAAAGCGCCAGTTCCGAAATTAACCGAAAAGCAGAAGCGCGCAGTGAAAAAGTCATACGAAGACGAGGACAAAGACGAATGATGGGGATGTTAGGAGTATTCGCAGCTGAAAGCGGCCCGGCAGTACACGTTGCGCCGGCACCTGATTTTACTGTTGCTGGTATTCCAGTCACCAACTCCATGGTTTGGGGCTGGATAGTTTCGCTTATCATTATCGTTACTTTGATTATGGTCGCGCGCAAAGTCACTGTCTGGCCGAAGGGCGGATTGATCCAGTATGTCGAAGCCGGCGTTACATTCGTATCCGATCTTGTCACGGGTGCATTTACCGAAAAATCAATCGGACGCAAATACGTACCGTTTTTTGTAACGTTGTTTTTCCTGGTGCTCTTGAATAACTGGTCGGGATTGATTCCGGGTGTCGGCGACGGACTGCAGGTTGATGGGCATCCGGTGTTCCGGCCGATTACTGCGGATCTGAATTTTACATTAGTGATGGGCCTGATAACGATGATTTTCGTCTATACGGCATCTATCAGGGAAGTTGGCGGTATTCGCAAGTATATCAGGCACTTCTTTATTGGCAGCCCACTCAATCCGCTGTATCTGACCATCGGTCTCATCGAAATGCTGACTGATTTGACGCGAGCTTTAAGCCTGGCACTCCGGTTGTTTTTGAACGTGACCATCGGCGAGATTGTCATCGCAGTCTTCGCGTATCTGGGCAGTTTGCTAGGGCCATCGTTGATTTTATCGCCCATCACTTCGCTGCCGTTCACCCTGCTCGAGCTCGGCGTCGGCGCGCTGCAGGCATATATTTTCGTTATCCTTGGGGTCAATTATCTGGCTATCAGCGTCAACAGCGCACATAGCCATGAAAGCTTGACCGATAATGACTCACCTGAAACAATAGGGGCGGCAACCCCGGAAGGTGCTAAAGGATAAATCATGGTCGGACAGAGCGATCTTCGTATGGAAGATATCTCAACTTCGACCGTGATGAATGCAAACATCACTTTAAGTAATAAGGAGTAAACATGTTACCAACATTTTTTGCAGCCGCAACTTCAAACGAAGCAGCTCAATCAATCGCCCACGGCATCATGATAGGCGCCGGGTTCATCGGCCCGACCATCGGTATCGGCCTGGTCGGCGCTAACTACCTGTCGGCAGTCGGCCGCAACCCGGAAGCTTCCAAGTTTCTTGGTCAGGCTCTGGTCTTCGTCGGTCTGATTGAGGTTTACGGTCTGCTGGCATTCGCTGCGACTTTCTTTGTCAAATAGGACATTTACAGATTGGATTTACGTACACATGATTAGTGGATTAACACAATTTGCAGACAGTTCGTCCGGTATCGGCGCGCTTGGTATTGATGGCAAGGCGTTGATTATTCAGGTCGTCACATTCATCCTGGCATTTTGGGTGCTTGAGCATTTCGCATTCAAGCCTATCATCAAGATGCTAGAGCAACGACGCGAGACGATTGAAAAAGGCGTAAAACTTGGCGAGGAAATGCAGAAAGAAAAAGCCGAACAAGCGCAAAAGGTTGCGCAAGAAATGCGCGAAGCCCGCGCCAAATCGGATGAAATTGTCAATGCAGCGCAAGCACAAGGCCGTAAGATTGTCCAAGATGCAGAAGAAAAAGCTAATTCGAAAGCTGATGGAATCGTAGCATCGGCAAAAGACCGTATAGCACAGGATACCGCCCGAGCCCGCAAACAGCTCGAACACGAAGTGGTCGGACTGATTTCCGAAGCGACCGAGGCTATCATCGATGAAAAAGTCGACACCAAGAAAGACGCCGAATTGATCGACAAGGCATTAAAAGAGCGGGTCAAGGCATGAGCAAAGTACCACTTCATCAAGTTGCAGCTGTTCTAGCTGACAAATCTTTTTCCGCGAAAGAAATCGCAGCATACTTGCTAGAAACTGGAAGAACTGGCGAGCTCAATTCCTTAACCCGAGACATTGTAAAAGTGCGTGCCGAACGCGGTATTGTCGAAGCTACAGTTGTAAGCGCAAGAGAAATCACCCCAGGGGTGCGTGATGAAATGACTGCAACCGTTAAGAAATTATTCCCCGAAGCAAAACAAATCATCTTGAACGAACGTATTGATGCGAACATCATCGGTGGTGTCCGCATGGAATTCCCAGATTCTCAACTCGATTTGAGTATTCGCAATAAACTGAACAGATTTAAGGCTTTAACGACTTCTGAAAGGACGGCCTAATGAGTGATATTTCAATTAAAGATTTGTCCGACGATATTCGTTCGGCGATTGCCGAACTCAAGAATCGTCCGGAAATTGAAAAAGTCGGTGTCGTCACGCGAGTGGGCGATGGTATCGCTTGGATTTACGGATTACGTGATTGCGGTTACTCCGAAATGATCGATATCGAAGGCAACAACGGCCAGACCATTACAGCGTTCGCCTTCAATTTAGGCGAAGACGAAGTCGGCGCGGTAATCTTAGGCGAAGACATCGAAATCGTCGCTGGTGCTAAAGCCCGACTTTCAGGAAAAGTATTGGAAGTACCGGTTGGTCCCGAATTAGTGGGTCGTGTTGTCGATCCGCTAGGAAATCCGTTGGACGGCGGTGAACCAATTAATGCCAAACAGACGAGCCGGGTCGAAAAGATCGCACCAGGCGTCTTGGACCGCAAAAGTGTCCATGAACCATTGATGACCGGCCTAATGGCAATTGATTCCATGATTCCGATCGGCCGCGGCCAGCGCGAGCTTATCATCGGCGACCGCCAGACCGGTAAGACTGCTATCGCACTCGACACCATGATAAATCAGCACCGGCAGAAAACCGGTGTTATCAATGTATATGTTGCAATCGGACAAAAATTAAGCAAAGTCGCGCGTCTTGTCGAACGTCTGAAGCGAGAAGGCGTCATGGACCAGACCATTGTCGTAGCTACTAGCCCGGCTGATCCTGCGGCCCTGCTTTATTTGGCACCCTACGCCGGCGCTGCCATGGGCGAATATTTCCGCGACAACAAGCAGCACGCACTGATCATTTACGATGACCTTTCCAAACACGCAGTTGCTTACCGCCAAATGTCACTGCTGCTTCGACGCCCACCTGGACGCGAAGCATATCCTGGCGATGTTTTCTACCTGCATTCGCGATTGCTCGAACGTGCCGCTAAATTGAATGACGAACTCGGCGCGGGTTCTTTGACTGCACTGCCGATTATCGAAACGCAGGCTGGCGACATTAGTGCTTATATTCCTACCAATGTGATTTCGATTACCGATGGCCAGATTTTCCTGGAAACGAATCTGTTCTATCAGGGTATCCGTCCGGCTATTTCAGTCGGTTTGAGTGTATCCCGTGTTGGTGGTAATGCTCAGACTAAGGCGATTAAATCAGTTGGCGGCGGTCTTAAGTTAAGTTTGGCCCAGTTCCGCGAATTGGCGGCTTTTAGCCAGTTCTCGACCGACCTGGATCCAGAAACACGCCATACCATCGAACGCGGCCAGCGGTTGACCGAGCTATTGAAACAACCGCAGTACACGCCCAAAGCTATTTGGGAGATGTATTCGCTGATATTGGCAGCAACCCAAGGATGTTTTGATAAAGTTCCGCTTGAAAAGATCAAACTCTGCGAAGACGCACTTTTGGAAGAACTGAAGAGCAAGCACAAGAAACTGACCGAAACGCTCAACACCGGCGACAAACCGACCGACGAGCAGAACGAAGAAGTCGTCAAAGTTGCCAAAGGTGTCGCTTCTGGCTATGAAGTTGAAGAAAAAACACCAGCTCCATCAGCGGAAAAGGAAGCCGAGAAGCAACCGGCTCCTGCAGACGATGAAGAGGAAAAAGAATCGGAGTAATGAGACGTGGCTAGCCTGATAACTTTAAAACGCCGGATCGGCTCAATCAAGAATACTCGCCAGATTACCAAGGCGATGCAATTGGTCAGTGCCAGCAAACTGCGCCGGGCGCAGGAAGCAGCCCAAGCTAGCCGGGATTACAGAATTGCAGCGTATGGCTTGCTTGCACGGTTGAATCAGATTTCCGAAGTCGAACAGCAGCCATTATTCCGCAAACGAAAAATTGATTCGCGGTTGTATATCGTAATCACCAGCAATAGCGGACTTGCGGGTGCTTATAACGCAAATGTGCTCAAACAGTTAGCGGCAGCAATCCGAAAAGACCAAGCTGACGGCGTTAAGACGAGCGTACTTACCATCGGCAGCAAAGCCGTTCAGTTCGTTCGCCGCATACATGGCGTCGAATTGCTAGCTCACTACCCCGCATTCGGCGACAAACCAACCGAAAACGATATCCGCCCCATCTTGGATACGGTTATTGCGCAGTACCGTGACGAACAGGTTGATGAAGTACGGTTATTATATACAGACTTCCGATCGACCGTTTCACAAATAGTTACTGATATCGCTTTGCTTCCGGCTATGCTAAGTAGCGAAGATGTAGCCGAAGTAAAAGAAGCGAATATCGCCGCGATGAATTTCGAGCCTGACGTAGAAACGGTCGTTCACAACGTCGCGACACGGTTGATTGAATTACAAATCTGGCAAGGATTATTGGAAAGTTTAGCAAGCGAACATTCGATGCGAATGATCGCCATGAAAAACGCAACTGATAACGCAACAGATCTGATTGCGGATTACACTCTGGAATACAACACTGCCCGCCAGGCAGCAATCACCCAGGAACTAGCCGAAATCTCCGCCGGTGTGGAGGCAATGAAATGAAAAGCTATTTACCAAGTTTTGAGGCAACTATTGGCGAAGCGACACATAACGCTGCAAGGGCCATATATCCCTCAAATGTTCCGCATTATGATATTCGGAGATACGGTGCCGTACGGGATGGTTCACAACGTATTGAACGATTGGAAGCTATTCTTATGAGGCTAGAAATGCAAGTTTTGGCAGGAGCAACAGAAGAACATATTGAGCGACAATGGGCGAAATTCGAACAGATAGAAGGAGAAATATGATGGCAGAAGCAACGAAATCAAAAACAAGCGAAGGAACTATTAGTCAGATTGTCGGCGTCGTTGTTGACGTTGAATTTCCGGCTAATGGTTTGCCGGAAATCTATAATGCGTTAGAAGTTGAATTAGATGGAAAACTATTGGTGCTCGAAGTCGCACAGCATTTGAGTGAATCGAGCGTACGTGCGGTAGCGCTGGGATCTACAGATGGTCTACCACGTGGTGCGAAAGTTAAAAACACGGGTGCTGCAATCAGTGTACCGATTGGTGAAAAGACGCTTGGGCGCATGTTTAATGTAACCGGACATCCGATTGACGGCAAAGATGGCAGTTTCACAGAAAAAGCACCAATCCACAAACAACCGCCAGCTTTGATTGACCAGTCTGGCAAAGTTGAGATCCTAGAAACCGGCATCAAAGTTATCGATTTAATTTGTCCGATTACCAAAGGTGGAAAAGTAGGATTATTCGGTGGCGCCGGCGTCGGTAAGACTGTTCTGATTCAGGAATTGATCAACAACATCGCCAAATTCCACAGTGGCTATTCAGTGTTCGCCGGTGTCGGTGAACGTACCCGCGAAGGTAACGATCTGTACGGAGAAATGGAAGATTCAGGTGTTATAAAAAATACATCACTAGTCTTTGGCCAGATGAACGAACCGCCCGGAGCACGTCTGCGTGTCGGTTTGTCAGGTTTGACAATCGCCGAAGGCTTCCGCGACCAGGGCAAAGATACCCTGTTGTTCATTGATAACATTTTCCGATTTACCCAGGCCGGTAGCGAAGTATCTGCCCTGCTTGGCCGCCTGCCTTCAGCAGTTGGTTACCAGCCGAATTTGCAGCAAGAGATGGGAGCCTTGCAGGAACGTATTACATCTACACGCGAAGGCTCGATTACGTCAGTCCAGGCTGTATTCGTGCCAGCCGATGACTTGACAGACCCAGCGCCAGCTGCGACGTTTGCCCATTTGGATTCCACGATAGTTTTAAACCGGGCCTTGACCGAAATCGGTATTTACCCGGCAGTCGACCCGCTCGATTCAAGTTCGACCATCCTCGACCCCGAAATCGTCGGCGAAGAACACTACAACACGGCACGTGAAGTCCAGCGTATATTGCAGCGATACAAAGATCTGCAAGATATCATCGCTATCCTTGGCATGGAAGAATTGTCAGAAGAAGATAAGCAGACAGTCTACCGTGCTCGTAAAATCCAGCGGTTCCTGAGCCAGCCGAACTTCGTTGCCGAACAATTCACCGGCAACCCCGGCAAATATGTCAGTCTGCAGGATAACATCGCATCATTCCGCGAAATCCTTGATGGAAAACATGACGACTTATCAGAAAGCGCATTTTACATGAAGGGCGGCATCGACGACGTAACCGGCAAAAAGTCTGATAAAAAGGATGAAGAAAAACCGGCCGCCAAAGCAGATAAGAAAGGCAAGAAGAAATCCAAGTGATCCATCTGCAGCTCGTAACGCTCACCGGTACCAAATTTGACGACGACGTCTACGAAGTAATCTTGCCGACGCTCGACGGTCAGATCGGTGTTTTACCCGGTCACATGCCGCTTGTGAGCGTTGCAACAAATGGCGTAATTGAAGTTCGGCGTGATGCAAAGGATCCGGATTCGGCACGCGAATTTTATGCCACGAGCGGCGGTGTCATCGATGTCGAAGGTGATAAATTGCGCGTTTTAGTTGATGAAGCGGACCATGCGGATGAAATAAATGAAGCCGAAGCCGAAGCTGCCCATCAACGTGCTATGCAACTTAAAAAAGAAGCCAAAGACGAAGTCAGTCTCGAAAAAGCCCAAGCATTACTCGACCGCAGCGCCGTCCGCTTGCAGGTTGCACAAATCCGGCGCCGCCATTCCGGCCGCCGCCAATAAGCTTGCCGCTACGATTAACCTAGTCCGCTACACACGTTGCACGTAACATTGCCCTTTTCATTTTGGCTATCCGCTAAATCGTGATTTTTATGTTGTTTTGGTACAATCGAGTAATTTCGTAATTCATGGATAGTCTGCATCCGTTTCAGTTCCATAAACAAATCGGCTGCCGCGTGCAGATACGCATCGCCTTTGTCTAGCGATCCGTCACGCACAAAATTAGATCGAATCAGAAATTTTCGTGCCAACTCTGGATACGCATCAGCGAAATCGTTCCATTTTTGGTGGTGTGATGGCCGGTGTTCCGATAGATATAGTTTTTGTAAATCCAGCTTGCTTAGAGAAGTCAGGAAGCGTTGTTTGCGGTCTGGTTGCTGTTTCATTAACTTCTCCTGTCTATGTACCTAGTTTACCAACAGAGGTAACAGATGCGTGTGATATAAGTTACAAGTAAAATGTAACTTGCGTCACAATAAAAATAAGCGTAAAATATCCCCCGAAGACAACCCGATGAGGTTGTCTCTAATTTTTATAGCAAAATGTCAACGCAGAATGGACCCGAAATGTTAAATGTTCAAGTCGCTCCCGTAAAAATAGCGGAGCTTGATTTTGCACGTGGACGCGTCGGGCAGCTGCTCGGCGAGCAGGAAGTACCCGGTTTTGCCGTCGCTCTCGGTCAAAACACGCACTTTGTAACAAAATCTAATACAGCTTTTTGCGGCGATGGACGACTAACAGTGCGTTTCGCGCAGACACCCGAAGGTCACATTGATGACACAACAGCAGCAAGCGAAATCGTAGTCCCGCAATTATTCGGCGGCGTCGGTTTATCGGCAACGAAGGCTTGTGTCGCGGCGAATGCAACAATTATTCATGGCGCAACGTCTTTCACGGAAGCGTATCGAATAGTATCAGCCAGTTTATTTGAATTACCGGAAAAAATTGAAGATGCGGGGCACGAAGATTGCGGGGCAAGCGGAAACGTACTGTCGTCCGTTGAAAATGAAATTCCTGGCGAAAGTTTAATTCAGGGTATTGGACTTTTTATTCCTACCACTGAAGAAGTTATCCAAATTGCCGGTCGTAATGCAGTGATCAAACAACGTCGCCTTCAAGCGGGTTTTTACGCCGATTGGAGCCCTGCAGATCACGCGGATTATCTGACAAGCCGTTACCCGCAAAACTTTACCTATCTTAAGGGTGACGACAACGACCATGTAGCACATGGCCATCATGAAAGCGGTGTTTACGTAATAACCGGCGATCAACAAGGGTTTGCAAAGAATCAGTTTATCCAAAACACTGATGGCAAAGAAGCGTTCGCGGTGACTGCTTGGATGATGCAATTTCTTGCAAGAAAACTGGGAGCATCCGAAGAAGAACGCACAGCTATTTTAGTTGGATTCATTGATGATACATTGCATGTTGGTGCGGGACTGGTCAAACCGGGTATGCCGGTGTTTGCGCATCAGCAATAAAGTGCTATAGTCATACCCAAGGCTTATCTTCTTAGGGCACACTTGCAAAATCGGGGTAAAGCGTTTAAGCTTAAGATATAAGAAACTAATACGGAGGAGTTATTAGATGTTTGGGAAAAGAAAAATTGCTGCTGTGGCGGGCGAATTCCTGGGGACCGCGACGCTGACTTTCGTAGTGCTCGCAGTCAGTCGGTCTACCATCGGCATCCCCTACTTTGTGGCGATCGCAGCCGGACTGGCTGTGGCAGTTATGGGTGTATCAATCGCGACTGACGTACACTTGAATCCCGCTTTGACGATCGGCCTTTGGACCGCTCGCCGGATAAAGACGTCACAGATGGTCGTGTATGTTGCGGTACAATTTGTCGCCGCTTACGCAGCGTACGGTTTGTATCGGTATTTCGCGCACGGCACGGTGCAGCATGTCAGCAACGGTTTTGATGGGCACATCCTTGTCGCCGAAGCTGTTGGCGCATTCGTATTCGCACTAGTCGCGTCTGCAGTCTTGTATGACCGCGTCTGGGGTTCACGCCGCGCTGTTGTTGTTGGTGCAGGTCTCGTCGCCGGTATGATCATCGCATCGTCGGCCTCGAATGGATTCATCAACCCAGCTGTTGCATTGGGCTCTAACTCATGGGGATGGGGTACCTATGCGCTTGGACCAGTACTTGGCGCTATAATCGGGGTCAACTTATACGCGCTGGTATTTTCCGGTATGAATCCTGAAAATGCTGCAGCAAAAGCCGCGGTAGCGTCCAGCTCATCTACTACCGTTTCATCTGGCAGTAAAACTACCAGCAAAACCAAGAAATCAAAAAAGTAATACACTCCTAAAATTTAAAAAAACCGCCCAAAATAAGGCGGTTTTTTTATTATTTACCAACCAATATTATGTGGTACTGTTTTAACATGCCTACATCAAAAGACGGCTATATGCCTTTTATGGAGTATAAAACGTACTTCAGAATATTTGGAAAACCCAATCCTAAAAAATCGCCGCTGCTTGTTCTGCATGGCGGGCCGGGATCATCACACCATTATTTGCTTGTACTGGCAGAATTGGCGAAGTCTGGCAGACAGATAATTTTTTATGACCAGCTGGGCGGCGGTTTATCCGATCGTCCGCTCAACAACCGGATCTGGAGTATGGAATTATTTGTCAAAGAGCTTGAGGCAATTCGCGAATTTCTCAAGCTCGATAAAATTATTTTATACGGCCATTCATGGGGCGGTATGCTGGCTGCCGAATATATGTGCGCCAGTGTGCCCAAAGGAGTTGATAAAGTTATATTTGCAAGCTCGATGGTCAGTATGCCGCTTTACAGGATAGAAGTCGATATACTCAAAAAAGACTTGCCCGCTGACATTTACAAAATGCTATCGAAACACGAAAAAGCCGGTACGACGGATTCTGACGAATATCATAAAGCGATGGCAGTATATAACAAGCGGCATATTTTAAAATCGGATAAGATGCCGGTTAAATATCAAAGCCCGCCCAATTCGTTCGGAACGGCGCAGTATGAAAAATTATGGGGTGTCAGCGAAGCGTATCCGGATGGCGTACTAAAAAACTGGTCCCGGCTTGAAGATTTGAACATGGTCAAATGCCCTGCCCTAGTTATTTCCGGCCAGTATGACGAACTAACGCCGCGGCAAGCATTGGCAACAGCAAAAATGCTCCCTGATGCGACAGTCGAAATTATCACCGGCGGAACGCATCTGGCGCATATTGAATATCCAGATACTTACCTAACTGCAATTGCAAAATTTATAGACTGAATTAAGCTACGCTTGTGCCCGCGCAGACAGTGCACTCTTCTTCGTGACCCAGCTCCGTCAGCCATTGTTCGCTTGCTTTCCACCATGGTTCAAGATCGTGGAAGCCAACCCAATCTGCTGCTTCGCGCAGCCACCAACCCGGCCAACCGTAAAAGTGGAATTTTTTCCAGTCGACTGCAGCCCAGCCAGGACCGGCGGGAATTACAGAAACAGGTTCGCGGGGCTTATATGATTGTACTGGTTTGCCATCAGATTCGCGTATCAGGTTTTCGGCAACGAATTTACCATCAAACAGTGCAGTCTGTGCCAATCCGCTATATTGTGTGGCCGCATTGTCGCCTAGCACGAATATATCCTGCTCTGCTTGCAGGTGTTCATCTACAGCAACTTTGCCACGTTCGTTCATTGGGAAATTGTTTGCCTTGTAAAATGGATTGTTTGCGACCCCTGCTGTCCACACGACCGTATGGCTGCTCATTGGCTGGCCGTTTATCGTTAATGTATCAGAAGTTTCGCCTTCGACTTTCGCGTTCAGATGCAGCTTGATGCCTAATTTATTCAATTGTTTTCGGACTGCGCGCGATGTCATTTTTGGCGATCGAGGAAGCAGACGCGGCAATGCTTCGATTAGATCGATATGAATCGCCTTATGGTGGATACCGTGGTTGTCCATGATTTTCCGCAAATATCCTGGTAATGCGCCGGCGAGTTCTATACCAGTCGGGCCGGCACCGATGATCACATAGTGCAAATCCGGCTTATGTTCATCTTGCAGCTGGTCGTGCAGATGCTGCTTGAACCGCTGCACTTCCTCGAGTGATTTGATGCCATACGAAAATTTATCCAATCCTTGGATACCGAAGAAGTTAGTGACTGTCCCTAGAGCCATAATAAGTGTGTCATAGTGCAATTTATGCCCGCTGTGGTCTTCGATGATCGCTTTGTTTTCCCGATCCAGCCGCGATGCCGTCCCGAGTACGATTTGTACATTATCCTGTAAAATTTCGTCCAGCGGGATGCTCGACTGTTCCTTTAGCCCGCCGGTCGCTGTATGGTAGAGTGTCGGATAATATCGGAACATCGGCCTATCTGATAGAAGTGTGACTTCAAACCTGTCGTCATGCGCCAGTTCTAAAGCTGCCTTAACACCGCCAAAGCCGCCGCCAACTATTAATACTTTGTGTTTGTTTGTCATAGATTTATGCTTAATATTTTACACATCTTCGGCCAGATAGCAATCTGTTTCGGCTGCCTAGTATATAATGAACTTTGTATTACTTAATAGGAGGACGGACTATGATTCAAGCAGTAGCAGCATTCAGTGGGTTTTCAGTCGATGATTTGTCAAAAGCCAAAGACTTTTATACAAACACACTCGGATTAAAGTTAGATGACGATAAAATGGGCCTGCAATTCAAATTGCCCGGCGGCGGCCAGCTGTTTGTGTACGATAAACCGGACCACCAACCTGCCACATTTACCGTCCTGAATTTCGTTGTTGATGATATAGACAAGGCGGTCGACGACTTAGTTGCCGCAGGTGTTAAATTTGAAATTTATGATAACCCGGTTGTCGAAGACGCACCGAAACAAGATGAAAAAGGCATTGCCCGCGGCAAGTCAGCCAACATGGGCCCAGACATTGCCTGGTTCAAAGACCCCGCCGGCAATGTCCTATCTGTCTTGCAGAATTAATATAGGATTTACAATATTTAAAAACTTCATGGAGTTTTAAGACATGAAAGTTAAAATTGATGTTGCCAAAAAAAAGCTCAAAGAAATATATGAACAGTTTAACTTGGATAGTGAAACGGTTGAATGGCTGGTAGAGCTTGCGCTCGATATGGATTTGGAAGGAAATTATTTCAGTGGAATTGGCGAAACGCCTGAATCACTTCCAGACGACATGAACCCAAGCCTTCATGAAACATTCGAAATAGATAAACCTTCCCTAAAATTTATTAACGGAAATGGCAAAGATGCTCGTCTGGTAATCAAAGATTTGGTGCCGGAAGCAGTTGTTTGGGCACGCGAGCAAGGTCAAATTTTCATAGGATTTAAAAATTGCGGGTATCACGAAAATTTAGGCACAATTGCACGTAAATTTGCTGAACAAAACTTGCTTTGCATATATTCATCAAATGGGGGTCCACAAGGAGTTGTTCCTTACGGTGGCACAAAAGATATTTTTGGTACAAACCCAGTCGCTTACGGCATTCCGACTTCAGATGTTCCGATTGTTTTTGATGCGGCAACAGCACAGCGTGCGTATGGAACGATAAAACACGCTCGTGAATCGCAACAGCCGTTGCCACCAGAAACGTACTTTGACAAAGTAGGTCAATACACAACGGATCCGAATGAAGCTGTTTCTCTAATCCCGTTTGGCGGTTACAAGGGATACGCCTTCAATTTATTATTCGACGTTTTAGATGGTGCTTTGGTCGGATCGAAATCCGGGCGGCTTGTAAAGACAGACTCAGACTTGGGCGCAATACTTTTGATAATCGATCCTGCCGCTTTTGGGCCGATCGTAGAATTCAAAGCGCAAACTGATAAATTAGTGCAAGACATAGTATCGAACCCTCCGGCTCCAGGATTTAGCGAAGTGCGGGTCCCAGGATACAGGGCGCACGAGCATCGTGCACAACAAATAAAAGCAGGTGAACTTGAGATAGATGAAGCTGTTTGGCAAAAATTCATGGAATTGCACGATAAAGTGGTAAGCTAGAAAATATTGTTGTAAGGAGTGATTATGATTATAAAGCTTGACGAATTAAAATCTAAAGTTCTTGCAGGAGTTCAGAAACTCGGTTACTCGGGTGAGGATGCTCAAATTATCTCTGAAGTGCTTTTGTATGCGCAGGTACGCGGCAATAATCAGGGCATCACCAAGATAGCAACTGGTGGAGTACCAAAAGCATCTGAAGTCGAAGAATTAAAAGTCGTCAAAGAGAATAAGTGTGGTGCTTTAATGTCTGGTGGTCATTCTATGGTCGCATCCGCAAAAGCTGCGCAAAAAGCTGTTGAATTGGCCCAAGAACACGGCGTCGGTGTTGTCTGCACAAATCATAATTCAACGTCCTCAGGCGCTATAGGATATTTTTCACGGTTAATTGCAAAACAAGGTATGATTGGGTTTGTCTGTGTCGGCAATGGGCAATTCAAGTTTGTTGCGCCTGCCGGTTCGTCTGAACCAAAAATGGGTACGAATCCGTTCACGTATGCCTTTCCGTATACTGGCGGCGAAGTTGTTTTTGATAACGCGACATCAGCCATTGCTTTCTTTGGAATTGTAGAAGCGAAACTGAAGGGTGAGCAGTTGCCAGAAGGCGTCGGCTTTGATAAAAACGGCAATCCAACAACCGACCCTGCCCAAGTAATGGATGATGGGTCAATCGCGACATTTGCAAATCATAAGGGATTCGGACTTTCACTATTTGTGCAATTACTCGGCAGCGCGGTGTCGCTAGCCGGATTCCCCGGTTCCTATGCTGAAGACGGTCAAGGCACCTTTGTATTAGCACTTGATCCTGGCCTGCTTGCTGGCAAAGATGAATATATGAAGCGTGCGACAGAACTAGTCGAATACGTAAAATCCGCAAAACCGTTACCAGGAAAAAAAGTGTTGCTTCCCGGCGAGCACGGCGATGCTATTGCGAAACGAGCCGAGGAAAGTGGTGAAATCGAAGTTGCAGATGCAATTTGGAATGAGTTAGTCGCATTCGTGGGCAATTCCTAGACGTTAAAAAATTCAAAATCTTGCCATAACAGGCTTGAACGCTTAAGCTTGTAGTGTGGACGAATTTAAACAAAAACTATCACAAAAAGAATTTAAGGGCGAGATTGATGACTCGGACGAGGCTATTGAATTTGCTAGCCATGATGCTTCGATGTTTGAGATCAAACCCAAAGTTGTCGTGCGGCCCAAGAACGGGCATGACGTTGAAAAACTCGTTGCCCTGACGCGCGAATTAAAAAAATCTAATAAGGATTTGAGTCTGACAGCTCGAAGCGCCGGCACAGACATGAGCGGCGGCGCGATTAACGATTCTGTCATCGTTGATTTTAACCGGCATTTTACAAAAATCGAAAGTACGACCGACAAAGCTGCACATGCCCAGCCCGGCGTGTTTTACCGCGATTTCGAAAAAGCGACGCTGAAACACCACGCATTGATGCCCTCCTACCCTGCTTCGCGGGATCTATGCACGATTGGCGGCATGGTCAATAATAATGCCGGCGGCGAGAAATCGCTTGAATTCGGCAAGACCGAAAATTATGTGACCGAACTGAAGTTCGTATTTGCTGACGGAGTCGAACGCATCGTGAAACCGCTCGACAAAGTCCAACTGATAAGAAAGATGGCCCAGAAAGATTTCGAAGGCCAGGTATACAAGCAGATTTTTGAATTATGCGAAAAGCACTACGACAAGATTAAAGCGGCCAAACCTAAAGTTTCAAAGAACTCAACAGGATATAACTTATGGGATGTTTGGAATCGCGAAACCGGAGTTTTTAATTTGAACAATTTAATAGTCGGCGCACAAGGGACACTTGGTTTTGTAACTGACATTTATTTTAAGCTGGTGCGTGCGCGACCGCATTCCGGTCTTTTGGTGTTGTTTTTACATGATATTGGCGACCTGGGCGAAATTATTCCCAAAGTGCTTGAGTTTAAACCTGCAACATTCGAAAGTTTTGACGACGCGACCCTTTGGCTGTCAATAAGATTCATGCCAAGCTTTTTGAAACTGCTTGGACCAAAACGATTTATACGGCTGATCATCAATCTTATCCCGGATGCTTTCCAGCTGCTTCGCGGCATTCCAAAGTTAGTATTAATGATAGAATTCAATGGCGAAACCGAGGACGAAGTCCGTGAAAAAATACGCAATTTACACCGTGAATTGAAAAAACACCGCGCGCGTTACGAAATTAATGGGTTCGAAGAGGACCCTACTGAGGGAAAATCCGAAAAATTCTGGGTTATGCGGAGGCAAAGTTTTAGCTTACTCCGTAGCAAGGTTAAGGATAAGCACACCGCGCCGTTTATAGATGATCTAGTTGTTAACCCGCCCTATCTGTCAGAATTTCTGCCTAAGATAAGAAAAATCATCAAAAAATATAAACTTTTTGCTACTGTTGCGGGACACATGGGCGATGGGAATTTCCATATCATTCCGCTCATGAAACTTGAAGATCCCAAGGACCGGGCCAAGCTCTTGCCTGCAATGGAAGAAGTCGACAAGCTAGTATTAAAATACAAAGGCAGCCTTAGTGGCGAGCATAATGATGGTTTAGTGCGAGGTCCGTGGCTAGAGCAGATGTACGGCCATGCCATTCTTGAAATCTTCCGCGAAGCCAAAAATATCATGGATCCTGAAGGCATATTCAATCCCCACAAGAAAGCTAATGCGGATTGGAATTATAGCTTTTCGCACATCCGCGATCATTTTTAAGCCTTTGTTTTTAGCAGCTGACCATTTATTGCAAAACGCAAAAAAAGTAGTAAAAAAAGTTAAAGTGAATTGTCAAAAAATATAACGGCATACATGTAAAATTGAGTACAAAAGTAGCACAATTTTACAACTTTGCTGTCTGATATGTTACTGAAGCTTGTGGTTAATTGTGCAATTATATTGTTACTTACGACGCTTGCGAGCGGCGCAAGCTCAGATAAATTAACCGGAGGGGGTGCGGTATGAAAAAATTAGCAATTAGAAGGACATTAGCTGCTGGTGCAGTGCTAGTGGCCGGGTTAGTGCCATCTGCAACTGCGGGCGCATCAGCGTATGGAGGCTATGGAGGAACTAATATATCAACTTCAAATAGCCTAGACGCCAATGTAAACGCGCAAAAAGCGAATGCCAATTCTTCGTCGAACGTCACGTACTTTAACAAGACGGTCAATTACGAAGCATTGAGCTACGTTAAGTACAACGCTAGCGTAACAGCGTTTACAGCAAGCAAGCAGAACGCATTCAACGAGGCTTCGCTGAACGCATCGCTTAGCAAGTCGGCGAATTCTGAGTTCAACATGCCCTCGTACATGTCGAATTACTACAATTAGTAAGATCACTTACTGATTATAAATGCGGCCCGATACACCGGACGGGCCGCATTTCAATTTTACGGCTTACGCAGGTGGCGCATTTCGGCCCAAAAATTCCGCTCCGCACTCGCCGTACCTAAAAGTACGGCTCCTTTACGGTGCTCATTTTTGATCCAAACTGCACACACATGCGTAACCCTCAGCCACTTACTTATTTCGCACAAAATGCGCCATGTGAATTACCTCATTCCACCGAAAATATTTTTATAGAAGTACAGTGGGCGCAAGACTAAGTGGTATAGTAGTGTTAATGTTAATTGTCTGGGCTAATTGTTCCCCTAGTCGGGTTAGAAGCGACAGCTCAACAGATATTCATACTTTATCGCATGCTGAAAAAATACGTTGAATTGACGAAGCCGGAGCGGACGCTCGCCAATGTAATCACAGCCGCTGCCGGTTTTTTGCTGGCTTCTCAACATTCATTTGATTTGAGATTGTTTGCAGCGATGATCGTCGGACTATCATTGTTGGTGGCCTCGGCGTGCGCTTTGAATAATGTTATCGATCGTAAGCTAGATGTTCAAATGGCTCGAACAAAAAAACGTGTACTAGTGACCGGTAGTATATCGCCCAATTCGGCACTAATTTTTAGCATCCTGTTGGGATTTGCTGGCATAGTGATCTTGTATGTTTATGTTAGCTGGTTGGTGGTAGTTCTGGGCTTAATTGCGTATTTTGATTACATCGTTCTCTACGGGTACTATAAACGGCATTCGCCTTACGGGACGTTAGTTGGAACGATTTGCGGAGCGATACCGATGGTTGCCGGTTATTGTGCGGTTGTTGGAAAGCTTGATATTACTGCTTTGGTGTTGTTCCTGTCCATGACGTTTTGGCAAATGGCGCATTTTTACTCTATTGCAATTTTTCGACTGAAAGATTATAAGAATGCCGGGATACCGGTTTGGCCGGCCGTTTACGGCATCAAAAATACGAAAATTCAGATACTATTCTTCATCATCGCATTTATGATCTCGTCCGTTTCGTTAAGTATCTTCGGTCAAACTGGAATTGTGTATTTCGCAATTTTGCTATGTGCCTGTTTGTATTGGCTGAGAATAGGTTTACGAGGATGGAAAACAGAGAACGATACCAAGTGGGCGCGCGGTATGTTCATGGTCTCACTGAAAGTGTTGATGATTTTTGCAGCAGGCATAGCAATTGGTGCACATGTTTTATAAAATGTGATATATTTAACGTATATGCTTATGGTAGTTCATATTTTGGTGGCGTTTGGCGGCTTAATAAGTAGTGCAGCTGCCCTGTTGTCTCCGTCAAAAACGAAAATCAGATTGACATACGGTTTTGCTGCAATGATCGTCGCAAGCGGAACGATACTTGTAATCCAATCTCATGCCGCTATTCTGCCAAGTTGTATTACAGGGCTAGGATTTGTCGGGGTAGTTTTGGCTGGAGCAGTAGCTGCACAACGCAGACTTGCTCATCAAGAAACTGATAATTAGATTCTAAATAAAATTCCTCAGAATTTTTTGACATTAGTTTTTGGCGTGTTTGTAAATGCTTAATTTAGAAACAGCTAGCCCGATGACTGGTAGTGATGACGTACTACCCAGATAATACACGTAACGAGGATCCCAGTCGGGATCGAATTTGGATTTGTATTGATGGAGACCTTTCGTTGAAACAAATCGTTGCGATGCCAAATAAATATAATCGATCAGTTTTTCGCTGTTGCCGCTGAAAGACTGGCGGGCCAGCGGAGAAATCCCCAGATTAAATTGTTGTATTCCTTCATCATGTAAAATAGTAATCAATTTGATGAACATGAAATCCATGACATTTTTCGGTGCGTTGCGTTTATGACGCATCAGATCAACTGTAGCTTCTCCGGCCTTAAAGCTCGGCAGTTCATTTGCGAATGCGACCGCCCTGCCCTGGTCGTCCCGGACGACAAATAGCGGCGTATATTCAAAATATTTGCTCGAAAAGTATCCGGTAATGAATTGCCATTGCTTATGCCCGGGTATCTTGAGCCAATCATTTGATACGTACCGCAGCTCTTCTATTAATTCCGGCGAATGCGGCGGCAAATAGCGTTGTGCAGTAACGCCGCTTTTATTGAAACGATTGGCAATATTCCGGAAATACTTATTCCTGGAAGTTTCATTGATGAATTTTTCAATGTCGATTATTGCATCAGCGCCTATGAGAATATTATTGAATCCAATTTGATCGTACAGTTGTTTATATTGATCGCTAGCTGCAATGAACGCAATGAGCCATCCGTTCGACACGCAAAATGATCTGAATTCGTGCAAGACTTTGGAAATCGATTCCAGTTTTCCCGCGGGATCTGCAAGGCTAACGGCGACACCTCGCGATACCGCATATGCGATGAACGCTTCCCCATCGGTCGAAAAAAAGAACGATTTATCATGCGGCCAAAGTTTAAAATAATCATCACTACCGCCGCCATATTTTTTAAGCAGTGCTTCGGCCTGCTCGCGTTCGGCCGGCAATCTTCGTAATTCATATCGAAGCGGCCGGAGTATAGTTATCAGACAATATATAATCGTGAAGATTCCGACTACGCTCAATGATTCTAAAAACCACATTCCATAGCGCGTGTGCGGTATCAGTTCGCCGTTTCCGATCAACAGATATTGCGAAATAGTGTTTTCGAATGCATCAGTAAGCGAAAAGTTGATACCAAAATCGCGCATGTCCAAGAGCCAAAACCCGAGTGTTCCGTAAATAAGCGCAAACATGACGCTGCCGACCAACGCAATGAAACTTAAACGTAAGTTTGTAGCGTGGCTTTTTACGATGAATTGGTTTCGGCCGGCAATTAACATGGCAATCAGCGTTATAGCGAAAAAACCATGGACTATCGGTTCGTCGATGATCAGGCCGATGCACAAGCTGATAGCGCTTGCAATCAATGTTATCAACCAGGCACTGTGTTTGTGCTGAGATAGTTCGTATGCAAGGTATATCAGGATTAATCCAATGAATAAGCTTGTGAAGTCTGCAACACGGCGCGCGCCGATTGGTAAAAAGTAATTTGTGTAGTGGTGCGACGAGTGCCGGAACAATGGCTCAAGCGCGAGTGAAAGACCGCTCATGAATGTAAGGATGCTGGCAGTTCTTACATACAGTCTGCCGTTTGAAATCGCTAAGGTAAACGGATCGTCTGTTAGTCGCGGTATAGTACTTCGCATTAGAGAATTTTAAATAAATTAATCAATTTTTAGATTGTTTCGCGGCCCGATTCTTGATGCGTTCACGCCGGCTTGGGGCCTTTTCCTTGCGTGCAGTATTAATGGTCCTGGCAAAACGGCGCTCGGCGTCGCTATCGGAGTAGCGGGCGATCGGTTCATGCAACAGAGTGGGGTGCTTGGTCTTTTCATCAATTTCCTGCATGATTTGAATTGCGTATTTTTCTAATAGCCATTGTCGCTCCGGTGCTGTTTCGCCGATTGCAGTCAGATGCCATAATTTATCGCCTGCCTCGGTGTGCGTCATTACGGTCAACGGGCTGATGACCATCAACGGTCCGTTTGGCAGACGCAGGTTGGTTTCTTCTATTAAATCGAGTCCGCGGTTAAGGTTATTTACGAATATCTCTATTGCCATCGTACTTACGCCCTTTGGAGTGATTTTTACAGCACTGATTGCCTGGTTATTGACCCAGATTGATTCACCATTCAAACTGCGGATTTTCACGGACCGCAGCGTGACTCGTTCTACTATTCCTTGCAGTGTAAACGGTTCAATTGTTACGTGATCGCTGACGCCAAACCAGTGTTCGGCCATCATAACACTGCCTGATGACAAATCACGCAGTAGCGGGCTTAAAACGCCACCAAGGATGATTGCGAATAACGCGCTTGCCCCAATAATAGCGCCTGCCTGCTGGTTCGGATGTGTTAGCGACCACCATAAATACAAGGCAAAAATGATTAAGAACACTCGGATCAATGCAGTCGATAACACTATTAATGTTTCGGTACGGCGTAATTTATTAACTGCATCAATACTTTTTGCCTTGTCCGCACGTCTTGCAAGCGCACGGGTTATACGATGTGAGATTATGGCAAGCAACCGCCCAAGTACAAACGCTACTACTATCGCAATGACCAAAATCGTCAGCGTATGTGCATTAAATAACGTATCGGTCGTTTGTTTCAGGATATTACTTGATTGCTGGATGGTTTGATTGAACTGATCTGCAAAAAATATGTTAATCATAGTAATTGTTATTTACCTATAATACAGCAATTTCTTCTGCTCGCTCATTCAACTAATTTCCAGCTGTGGTGCGTTATAATAACATCCGACTACAATATGAAAAAAAGCACTTTTGACCGCGCTGTTTCTGTAATAGCGTCCAGTAAATTTTTTTGGGTAATTTTAGGTATTTTTATACTTGAAAGCCTGTGGATCGTGTTTACGACCATCTACCCGATGGCTTTCGATGAAGATTTTCATTTCGGACTCATTAAGATATATAGCCATCATATATTACCTTTCTTGTCACATCAGCCGCCGGATGCGAATTTCTTCGGCCCAGTTGCGAATAACCCGTCTTATTTCTACCACTATCTGATGAGTTTTCCGTATCGGATTATTGCACTTTTTGTGCACTCACAGACTCTGCAGGTAATTTGTTTGCGCTTGATCAATGTTGCGTTATTCGCTTATTCCTTGGTGTTATTCAGGAAAGTCTTTTTGCGAGCTAAATTGACACCTGCATTTACAAATTTTGCGCTGTTTTTATTCGTTTTTGTACCGATCGTGCCGATGCTCGCAGCCCAGATAAACTATGACAATCTGTCGATGGTGCTTGTGGCGTGGATTTGTCTATTGATGATCCGGATTTTATCTGCGTTAAATAAAAATAAAATCCCGGCGACCGACATAGTTTTGCTTGCGTGTATCGGACTGGTAGGCAGTATCGTAAAATATGCATTCTTGCCGATTATGGCCGCTAGTGTGATTGCGGTCGCAATATTTATTTTGCATGCATTCGGAAATAAGTTTAACAAGATAGGCCATGCAACTGCCGAATCAGTCCGCAAACTCGGTAGATTAAAAGTTGTGTTATTAAGTTTGTTACTACTAGTAAGTTTGGGATTATTTTCGCAGCGGTATTTGGTTAACATCGCAACATACAAAGCAGCGATTCCAAAGTGCGATAAAATTCTGACCGTTGACGAATGTATGTCATACGGACCGTTCAACCGCACCTACACGTTACTACAAACGAAAGATCCAAATTTCAAACCCTCCATTGTCACCTATATACCGCTTTGGCTGTACGGCATGTGGTTCAGGACATTTTTTGCGGTGAACGGGAATATTCCAAGTCCTTGGTGGGCGAGATATGAAACGATTCCCCCGTTGAAACTTCCCTCGTTAGCTGTTGTCGGATTAATAATCTCGAGTTTCGGAGTAGTTGTTATATATATCAAAAAATTATATCGGGATAAATTCCTTATTTTCTTGGCGATGATGGCCGTACTGTATACGGCAGCGCTCTTTATAGAAAATTATGGAAGTTATGCGCACAGCGGTCAGCCAGTCGCGATTAATGGACGTTACTTGCTGCCGATGGCTCTGCCGGCATTTATCATTGCAGGCAGAGCATGGCAACTAGCTTTGTCCGGCCACTCAAGAAAAATAAAATTATTGCTGGCAGGAATCGTAGCTGTACTATTTATACAAGGCGGCGGCGTTTTGACATTCATGATTAATAGTAACCACACATGGTACTGGCCGGATCATCGCACGCAG
Organism: Saccharimonadales bacterium (SeqCode); assembly: GCA_035478715.1. Classification (GTDB taxonomy): domain Bacteria; phylum Patescibacteriota; class Saccharimonadia; order Saccharimonadales; family UBA4665; genus JAICLK01. The sequence continues at coordinate 13,143 of DATIJK010000022.1, read as the reverse complement.
GCAGCTGGCTTTTATGCTCACGAGATAACGCAGAAATTCGTCATTTTAGATACTCCTATGTATATAATGCCGCCCTGATACCTGCAGTCGACGCTTATCTTGTATACTTGATGCATTACTATGATACAAAAATCTATGATTATCTATCGGAAGATTCCGCGGAAAGTAATCGCGATTTTCTATGTGGTCGCAGTAGCTGTTTTTTTGTACTTGTATTTAAAAGGCACTGATTTCAGCCAACTTAAAACAATTACAATCAACTGGTGGTATATAGTAATTGCCAGTTTCTGGGCGCTGCTATTCAGGTACTCTATGGTGTATATCTGGCGAGTCATACTGCGATCACTTGGTACTAATAAATTGCCAGGGTTTGGAATTATGGCGGAAGTATTTGCCAAGGCTTGGATTTCCAGGTACATTCCAGGCACTGTCACATGGATTGCAGGAAAAATTTATATGGCTTCTCAATTCGGCATATCAAAAAGCCGATTAGCCGTGTCGTCATTACTGGAAGGCGGAATGCAGGTCGTTGCAGCCGTGGTCGTATCGCTTCTGTTGATCGGGTTCAACCCGCACATCAACACGATACCACTGTATGTCAGGATTCTGACCGTGGTAATAAGTATTATCTCATTGTTCATATTATTACCGCCGGTGTTCAATAGAATCCTACACTTCGCCCATGTTTCAATCAAAAAACAACCGCCCAGCGACGAACTCCGTATCAATGGATCCGCGGTTATCAAATCGTTCTTATGGTTCGTCGTCGGTACGTTTTTAAATGGAACCGCATGCTATTTTCTGGCTATCGCGGTTACCGGCAGTGGATCTACAAGCCTGTATTTTTACATCGTAGGCGCTTTCGGACTTGCCGGAGCCATTGGAATGGCAACGCCGCTCTTACCTAGCGGACTGGGCGTCCGTGATGGCGTATTGTTAGTATTATTGGGTGCGGTCATGCCAAAAGACATCGCATTGGCAATTACGGTCTTGTCCAGGTTATGGCAGGTTGCAGTAGATGGAATTTTCCTAGGATGTACGGTTGCTTATAGCCGGATTACCGGCGAGGAAATCAGAACCTAACGCAGGATATTGACCGCCCTGGCAGCGACAAGTGCAATAGTTATCAACGAAACGGATGATTGTACTAACATCAGCATCTTTGCCCTGCGGCTCATAGGCATCGTATCTGTTGGGCTGAAAGCCATTGAATTAGTACTTGATACATACACATAGTCTATGAACATCGGTTTCCAGTCAGGATGCTTGTATGATTCGTTCTGATGCTGGGGAAACAGAAAGTCTTGGTCGTATTTGGCTACGCGTGATCGCTCGCCAGGCCCGCCGCCATCCATCTCCCAATACCAAAGAGCAAATATTATAATGTTCGTCAGATAAATATTCAGCGCAGCGAGAATCAATTCACGGCCGCCAGCTACACTGCCACTTTTGAGCAGTTCGTTCGCGACTGTAAACAACGCATAGCCGTTAGCCAGTGTCGCAATTGCGATCAACAGTACCGCATTTACCCGTCTGGCGATAGATTTAAATACTTTCTCGTGCGGTGTTGTAAATGAAAGTGCGGCCAAAAGTAATATTTCGATAAATGGGATAACATAATGCGCTGTGACTGAAAAATTATCAGGCAGCGCGATCTGTAACGCAATCGCTGCTAGCATAGTCAACTGCACATGCCATAGCTTATCAGTATTTGAATGTTTATTTCGCAGAATGCCGGCCATATCGTTACTGTTTAGAATACTCCAAAATAGGTGCTTCTGCTATCAATCGATTGTTTGTTCTGCCGTAGCGATTTTTACTGTTTGCCTGTGTTCGATAAAACTTATTATCAATAGGATTGATATGCTACAGATAGTAATAAAGTATTCTTGCATGCCATTACCTTTGTCATGGAACATCAGTTCTACCAACGAACCGAATCCGAAAAAAAGCCACGCTGAGATCATCAATGCGAATATAAGCTTAGCCGGCCGGGTATGTTCCCTGAAAGCTGCCGCACCAATTGCGAGCGTACTAAGAAATAAGAATCCGACCGAAAGGATGCTGGCACCGCCATGAATCAACAATGACGGATTACGCAGTATCGGCCCGCAAGTATCTGCGGTGATGTTGCAATTTAAAGGTGTAAGTGCGGACAGGGCCACGAGGACACCGAATATGCCATAGCTGATGATGCACCATTTGACAAGTGAGTGAGAGTGCTTATTAATCTGCATTATCGCTATGAGTGTGACTGCAAGACCGGCCAACACGTCCATCATAATAAATAGCCAATTGTATGGCTGATGCGGTGCTTCTAGCTGGCTGGCGAGGTCGTGGGTACCTACGAACGGATTCAGGATATATCCAAGCGGCCACGAGCAATACAGAATTGCAGCAGCTAGCGCTAATTGAAGCACGGGACGCTTGCGAAGTTGTGTAAAATACAGTGTAATTTTCTGCCCCATATTCCCCCTGTTATATCTTAAATTATACTACGAACCGGTTATGTCATGTGAAATAACTTACAGCAATTGTTAACCTCGGAGATGTACGGTTATAGAGCATTTGAAATTAAATGCGAACAAGGTTAGAAAGGGGGACAACCGTGCGAAAATACAAGTTGTTTACCAAACCAGCCAAGGTGGCTGATGTAATACAAGAGGATCTTAACACAGATATCTCTAGCAAATGGCAAGGCAAATTCGAACGGATCAGCCGACGCGGCTGGAATAAAGTGCATTCGTCAAAGCGCCTGATACATGACAAAACAGCAATCAAACACAAAACGTGGCGTCATGGCAACTTCGGCCACATGCTTGAAACTTGAAAATGCGTAAACGTTACAAATATGCGCTACCATAGCTTTTAATACATTGCTTGTACTATCAAGCAAATAAGAGAAAACTGCCGGCCAGCCGGCAGTTTTTTTACACCTTAATAATTAAAAAAAATTGTTAGTGAACCCACAATCATGAAAAAAATGCTGTTTTATTATCAAATACTTTTGTTATCACTAGATATATGGTAATGTAGCGGATGAATACAAACATCGTCTCCGCCCCTTAAATCGATTAATGGGCATGTAAAACGGAATTTAAAAACAGTTAATTTACATTTATGAAAAATCATAATTTTATACGCAAATCATTTGTAAAAATGCCATTGACATTAATCGTGGGTGCAGTTGTGGTGATTTGCGGATTTGTGTATGCGAGTCATGCAAGCGGAATTCATCGCACATTTCAGACGGCCACGTCCCATCAACCTGAGAATTTTACGGAATTATACTTTACCGATTACAAATCGCTTCCCCACCTGCTAAAGGTTGGTAAAACATATACAGTTCCTTTTACCATCACGAATCATGAATCCAAAATATTCACCTATACATATCAGACAACACTAACCCGCGACGGTAAAAATATCGTTAGCAAGCCCGTTACGGTCACCGTCAATAATGGCAAATCAATCCAGCAGCTTGCACACATCAACGCAAAGAAGTCAGGTGACCACTTAGAACTGGTCATTCGGGTGATCAATAAAAATTTAACGATTCATTATAAGGCGCAATCATGACAAAATCCCAAGATTCCAGAACATCAACACCTCAGAAAATTTCAATCGTAATACCAGCGTTAAACGAAGAAGAAGGAATCGGGCCAGTACTGCAAGCGATTCCGATTAAAGCCTTGCAACGCATGAATTATGAAGTTGAGCTTTTGGTTATCGACAATGGCTCAACCGATAAAACACCGCACATCGCACGCGACCATGGTGCGACGGTTATTATTCAGCCGATCCGAGGCTATGGCAATGCATATAAAGCCGGTTTCGCAAATGCAACCGGCGACATTATTGCAACGGGCGATGCTGATTTAACTTACCCATTCGACGATTTGCCAAACATTCTGAAAAAAATGCACAAAGAAAATATTGATTTTGTCACCACTGATAGACTCAGCACGTTGAATGCCGGAGCGATGACGAAATTTCACCAATTCGGCAATTGGGTACTCAGTTCTATGACCAAAATATTGTACAAATGCCCGTTTAATGATTCGCAATCAGGAATGTGGATATTTAAAAGTTCTATTTGGCCGCAACTCGATGTTCGGTCGAGCGGCATGCCATTTTCTCAGGAAATCAAGCTCGAAGCGTTTTGCAAAGGTTTCAAATGTATTGAATTACCAATTGAATATCGGGCGCGCGCCGGTAAAGAAAAGTTAATGTTAGGTGATGGACCTGGCAATATCTACCACTTATTAAAAAAGCGAATCACAATCCGTCACAAATCAGCGGTACCAATAGTTGTTACGACTGATGTGGAGCAACCAATCGAGCAGGTATGACTTCTCAAAAACGCAAGGTTGCATTAGTTTATGATGCTATATTTCCGTATATTAAAGGCGGCGGCGAGCGGCGTTTTCATGAAATTGCCAGGTTTCTGGCTGCCGATGGATACGACGTGCATCTTTATGGAATGAAATTCTGGGATGGCCCAAAAGTTATCGAACAAAATGGTGTGACGCTTCATGGACTCTGCAAAGCAAGACCGTTATATACAAAAACAGGTAGGCGCAGTATCGTCCAGCCGATAATCTTTGGTCTGAGCTGTTTCAAATTGATCGGTGAAGAGTTCGATACAATGGATTGCTGTGGATTCCCTTATTTTTCAATCTTCCCTTGCCGTTTAATTACTTGGGTCAAACGGAAGCCATTATATGCTACATGGCACGAAGTATGGGGTAAAAAGTATTGGAATGAATATCTTGGAAGGCTCGGTTTTGCCGGTTATTTTTGGGAGCGCCTTGCAATTCTGCAGCCAGATGAATTTATTGCCGTTTCGCACGAAACTGCGGAAAAACTTAAACAACTGCGGCCAAAAAGCAAAATCCACGTAATTGAAAACAGCGTGGACATCAACCACATAACCAAAATTTCTCGAAGTGACCATACAAGCGATTTGATTTTTGCCGGCCGGTTGGCGGATACAAAGCATGTTGACGTTTTGTTGCGGGCCGTTGCAAAAACACGAAATACGTATAAAAATATACTGTTAACAGTTGTCGGCGATGGACCCGAACGCAAAAAGCTAGAATCGCTTGCACGAAAACTTAAGATTGATAATAACGTAACGTTTACGGGATTTTTCGATAATCATGATGATATGTTGCGCCATATGAAATCAAGCAAAGTTTTTGTTCTACCTTCCAGCCGCGAAGGTTTCGGCATAGTTGTGATTGAGGCAAACGCCGCAGGGATTCCTGTAATTACGGTCGACGAACCGGATAATTTCGCGCAAAAACTCATAACGAACGATAATGGCATTGTAACGAAGTTACGAACGGATGACTTGGCTGATGCGATAGTTCGGATACTTAATCATCCGTTTTCGCCAAAAAAATGCATTGAAGCAGCCCGCAAGTATGATTTGCATCAAACCATGAGCAGATTGAAGGATGTATTGGTATGAAATCTGTCATGGTAACGACCAGCTGGGATGACGGCCACAAATTAGACATGCGCCTTGCCAGGTTGCTCAAAAAATACGGCTTGAAAGGCACTTTTTATATTGCGCCTGAAGACCGCGAATTTACTCCTGGCGACCGACTCAATAAAGATGAGATAAAACGTCTGAGCAAAAGCTTTGAAATTGGCGCTCACACTATGACGCATCCACGCTTACCGCAAGTTGACGATTCCACCGCAAAACAGGAAATTATCACTTCGAAAATTTGGCTTGAACAACAGATTGGCCAGCCGATCAAGAGTTTTTGCTACCCAGGCGGCGCCTACGATTCAGAGCATGTAAAAATGGTTAAAGACGCCGGGTTCAGCTATGGACGCACCGTAAGTAGATTTTGCAAACGCAAACCAAAAAAAGCTTTTGAGGCTGGAACTACCATTCATGCATATCGTCACTGGTCAGATGCACCTAAAATCTTGCTGTTTGCGAAATTTCATCCAGCTAAATTTTACCGCTATCTGATACATTGGGATAAGCTCGCTACGGCTTTATACGATGAAATCTCCAGCCGCGGAGGCGTGTTTCACTTATGGGGGCACAGCTGGGAGATCGATGCGAATGGTGATTGGGACCGGCTTGAAGCCGTTTTTAAATATATAAGTAAGCAACCCAGTGTGCAGTATGTGACAAATGAGGAACTTTTATGGAAACAAGAAAGAAAGTCCTCGTTGTAATCCCCTATTTTCCGCCGAATGCCGGAGGTGGTGCGGAAAAATATGCTTACAACATCAGCCGCAGATTAACGCGTGAATTTGACTGGGACGTTGTGATTGCAACGTCTGTAAACAAAAAGTCAAATGATTCGCCGCGCCGCACAAACGGTTTAAAGATTTATCGATTGCCGTACAAATTCAAATTATCCAATTCACCGCTTTCTATCACGTGGTTTTGGAAAATACGAAAAATTATCCGCTCGGAGAAGCCAGATATCATCAATATCCATGCGCCAGTGCCAGGCATTGGCGACGTCGCCGCTGCAATGTGTGGTAAAACACCGCTTGTCGTGAATTATCACATGGGGACCATGAAAAAACACAAATCTGTATTGAATTCTGTCATATGGGTCTACGAACATATCATTTTACGCAGCATGCTACGGAAAGCTGCCAGTATTATCAGTTCGTCGGATTTTGTCCGCAATGAATTCCTAGTTTCGTATCGATACAAAACACGTACTATAACGCCTGCTGTTGATAGTGGATTTTTTCATCCGCCCATACAGCCTGTCACTAAACCGAAAATCCAATACGTCGGTGCGATTAGCCGCGGCGATAAACACAAGGGTCTTGATATACTTCTTCGAAGTTGCAAAACTCTTAAGGAAGAATTTCCGGATCTTCACCTGACAGTTGTCGGCGGTGGTGATGGCGTTGATTTTTTTCGCCGCATGGCAGCCGATCTCGGGCTTGATCAGTCTGTAACATTTACCGGAAGACTCGAAGGAGTTCCTTGGGCCGAAAGCTATCGCAAAGCGAAAATCTACGCCCATCCCTCAAGCAATGACAGCTTCCCATTGGTTATTACTGAAGCGATGGCGACCGGCTTGCCAGTTGTGTCGACAACGGTCGGTGGTATCCCAACGCTCGTCGACGACGGCGAAACTGGATTGCTCGTACCGCCGCGTGACGAGCCAGCATTCACGGCAGCAATAAAGCGGCTACTATCAGATGATGAATTGTCGCAAAAGCTCGGGGCTGCGGGCAGGCGGAAAGCCGTTTCAAAGCTCAGTTGGTCCGCACAAGCGCGTAAAACAAACGAAATATTCCGAAGTATCCTAGGCGAAAAAGCAATGCAATCCAAAACAAAAATCGCTATCATTTCGCCGTATTATAATGCAGTGTATGGTCACATTTCAGATTACATCAAACAAAGCGCGGCATTTTACAAGAACTTGCCACAATTTGACACATTTGTGATTACGCGGCATCGGTGGTCGAGGCAATTTCAAATTAAAGTTGACGATGATATCACCATTTATAAATTACCGGCGTTTTTTTGGTTTCCATTTGGGTTTATAAGTCCGTTCAGATCACGAAAAATCAGGAAAATATTTAATCTTGAACGTCCCGATATAGTGCAGTTGCATATACCAGCGCCGAATATGGCAAGCGCTTGCCTGAGCGCGGCCCGTCAGCTGCCCATAATATTGACGTATCACGCTCGCGGCATGATTCACAAAAAATTTGTGTCAGGAAGCGCAATAAAGATTTATGACAACATTTTCCGAGAACGGCTCTTTAAAGATGCTCACGCAGTCATCATTCCATCGCCAGTGATATTACATAAAGGATTACAGAAATACCGATTTAAAACCCACGTAATCATTCCGCGTATTAAACCGTCAATTTTTTCAAAAAAGATTTCGCACAAGTTCAGTTTGTATAGCGGACGTCGGTCAAAAGAAGCGCAAAAAACAGTTTCAGCTGTTACGCAAGAGAACAAATCATCAACGATAGCCGTTTCCGGACTTTCAAGTTCCGGAAAAAAACATATTTGGGATGCGCATATGTCACAGAATTTGAAACTGATAAAATCAGTGCTTTCGCATAAACCAAATATAGTGCAGTTGAGCGCTTACTATCCACCCCATCTAGGTGGTGTTGAAGTTGTCACGCAAGAAATCAGCAATGAACTTGCCAACCGCGGAAACCGCGTCCAAGTTATAACTTCAAATATTGGTTCAAAGCACAATGACTCCCAGTTTCAGGATACGAATTTGATCGTAGACAAACTTGGCAGTTTTGAATTTGCCCATACACCATTCATGCCGAAGCTATTTTGGAGACTCTGTAAGGTTAATAAACCTGCAATTTTTCATCTGCATCTCTCGCAGATATTCTTACCTGAAGTCATGTGGACTGTAGCAAAGTTCCGCAAAATTCCATACGTCATACATTTTCATCTTGATGTCGACCCGTCCGGACCGCTCGGGTTCTTATTCGTACTATATAAGAAGTTATTCTGGCCAGTGCTGATGCGCGGCGCATCACATGTGATTGCATTATCGCCCGAACAGGTGAAAATGGTTCGCGAACGATACGGGCTTGATGAAAATAAAGTATCGTATATCCCGAATGGTGTATCAAATAAATTTCTGAAAATTGGTGAACGGTCGCGGACATATCACAAACCGCTCAGACTGTTCTATCTCGGCAGACTTGATAAGCAGAAACATTTCGACCGAATGATAGAAGCGTTGGCTTTGATTAAAAGTAATGTCAGGCTTGATATCGTTGGTGACGGTGAAGAGCGTGCCAAGCTTGAAAATTTAGCTGAGCAACTCAAGTTGACAAACGTTACCTTCCACGGGCCAAAGACAGGCGATGATCGTTTGCAATATTACAAGCAGGCTGACGTATTCGTGTTGCCTTCCGATAAAGAAGGTATGCCGCTGGTCATGTTTGAAGCGATGGCCTCCGGGCTACCAGTAATCGGATCTGATGTGCAGGGCATCCGAGAGCACCTTAAAAATGTTGGGATACTGGTTCCAAATCCCTCTCCGGCTACGTTCGCGCAAGCAATCGACAAGTTTTATGACGACCGCGAAAAACTTTATCCGCAATTATCGAAAGCATCCAAGGAAAAGGCAGCTCAATATTCATGGCCGCTTTTGACGAACAGGATAGAAGCTTTGTATAGAAAGATTCCGTTAGACAATGTCCAGCCGCGAAAAATCAGCGTCGGTTTGCTTGCTGGCATAACACTTTGGTGGGTGGCATTTCTGCTATTGCGAGCTAATCCTTCAGTACCTGAGTTTGTTGTAAATGCTGTGGGTTTTTCGTTTCTGGCATTTGTCCCCGGGGCTTTGACAGTTATCGCTATGCCGCTCAAACAGCTGTCTGCAGTAGCTAAAATTTGTCTATCTATCGGGTTTAGCGTTCTTGAGTTGATTTTGCTCGGGTTGCTCGGAAATACCGTACTGCAATGGTTTGGCGTAACCCGTCCACTCGATACACAATACCTTACGGTTGAAATTAGCATTTTGATCGCAGCTCTACTATTGATTGCCCGAAAATACGGTGTGCGGAATGAAATCAGTATGTTGCAGTCCATGCGGAAAATGTTTCCGACTCGCATCGACCGTTTTGTAGCATTATTCCCACTCATTTTTATTGCTATGAGTGTACTCGGTGCGATTAGTCTGAATAATGGCGGCACGAACAGTATTACGATGGCAATGCTGATCAGTATGGCACTGTTCAGTATTTTTCTAGCAATCAGAAGCAAGAAACTCAGTGACGCCTCTGTTGTCACGGCAATCTTTTCGTTATCAGTAGCATTACTGTTCATGACATCCCTACGCGGATGGTTTACGACCGGTCATGATGTCCAAGTTGAATATCAAGTATTTGAATTGGCAAAAACTAGCGGTGTATGGCAGATCCAACTGCTGAGAGTTCCGTATAACGCATGCTTGAGTATTACGATTTTACCAACAGTGATCGCTAATCAACTGAAAACACTCGATCCGTATGTGTTCAAAATCTATTTTCAAATTCTGTTTGCTGTCTGTCCCGTAATCGTTTACCTTATTGCCCGCAACTGGTTATCGAAAGGGCTGGCATTTATTGCAACATTGTACTTTATTGCGTTCCCGACATTTTTTACCGATATGCCATATCTGAATCGCCAAGAAATAGCTTTTCTATTTCTAGCTCTTATGTTGTATACCATGTTTTTGGACAAACTTTCGCTTGGGTTGCGCCGAACGATATTTTTGTTGTTTGGAACTGGCTTAGTCGTATCTCACTACTCCACCACGTATGCTGTTATTCTTATTTTTTGTATAGCATTTTTCCTTTGGTTCCCAATACGATTAGTTGGAAAATGGCTCGGCCGCTTCAAATTGTTCGCGAAATCAGCGGTCCAGTCTGTTAAAAGTACAACTCGAGAGAAACGCAGAATATCATTATCGATGATTATTATTTTAGCTGCATTCAGTTTTATTTGGACAAGCGTGCTGACCCAAACCGGCAATAATACCGTACTGGTAGTACGCGAAACAATTCAAGCCATGCAGGCTGGTTTATCGGGCCAAAAATTAAAATCTAATGACACGAACTACAGTTTATCGTCATTCGCAGCAACCTCTCCAGAGCTTGAACTTCAAGAATATGTAAAAAATTATATCAATCCGCATAGAGTGCAATTCATTAAGAATTATTATCCATCGAGTTCGTACGATGCATACGACATAAGCGCAGTCCATGAAAAGTTATTACCGTTAACCAGTATCGGCAAATTTGTTAAAAGCCATGGCGTTGATGTTAACAGTATCAATACTGCAATGCGGCAGGGTTCTGCGAAATTACTGCAAATTTTTGTTTTATTCGGATTTTTATTTGTGATTTTCAAGCGGAAACATGTTCGAATTATGTGTAGCGATTTCGTTGCTTTGTCGTATGGCAGTGCAATATTTGTAGCGCTGCAAGTATTTTTGCCGGTGCTCTCGGTCGAATATGGACTGCTGCGTGCTTTTCAGCAATCGCTCATGGTCCTTGGAATATTCACCGTACTTGGAAGTATAGCGTTGTTTTCTTGGCTTCCAACCAGAATCTTAAAGATTGGTATCCCAGTCTTGCTGGCTGTTTTCTTTTTCTTATCAAATACAGGGGTAATTACACAGTCGTTGGGCGGATATCTAGCGCAACTGAACCTTAATAATTCAGGTACATACTATGATATTTACTACACGCATGAGGAAGAAATTGCCGGTATAAAATGGTTGAATTTGGAAGCTGGCTCGTGGCACAACGGAATTTACAGTCAAAATGCGCCGACACAGTTCGACGATCAGTATACGTATGGCAAATTAGTCACCTATACGAATCTAGTTAATGAATCGGATATTTATCCAGGAATTGTAATCAAGAATGCCTATGTGTATTTAGGTTATGACAATGTCCGAGACAAACAAGCCACCATATCATATAATGGAGACCTGGTAACGTATCGGTACCCGCTGCAATTTCTGGATAATCACAAAGATCTAATTTATGCCAATGGTGGTGCCGCAGTTTACCGGTAAAAATTTTTGTACTATCAAAACAACACAAACTTGTCGTAAAATAACTAGTAGTTTATAAATTATATTTTGAGGGTATTTTGATTTTGAGAAATCCATTTGCCAAACGACGTTTGGCTAAAATGAAATCACGGGGATTCCTTGTTCCGGGTATTGCTGTGCTGATTTTTTCCATTTTTTCGTTATCGTTTTTCTGGATGCATGATTCACCGGATTTCGGCCACCGTACTCAATCATCCGTCGATCAAAGTAAAAAATACGGGCTTGCCTTGGGCGATACGATGTTCTGGATGAACAAGTCCCAAGTCGATCATGAAATGGATACGATTTCCAAACTCGGGACCATTTGGATACGTGTTGATTTGTCGTGGCAAGATATCCAGCCGGATAACGCAACGAAATATGATTGGGCAGGATTTGATCGAATAGTCACAAGTGCAAACAAACACGATATTCGTGTACTTCCGATATTGGCCTATACGCCGAAATGGGCTCGCCCTCAATCTTGCAATTACAGCCAGCAATGTGTGCCAGCGAATTTTGATCAGTTTGCAAGTTTCGCTAATAAAGCCGTTGATCGTTATTCAAAACAAGGTGTGCATACCTGGGAAATTTGGAATGAGCCGAATTTGGGTGGGTCGTGGAAACCAGAGCCGAACCCAAAAGAATACGCGAAATTGCTAAAAGTAACATATGAATCAATTAAAAAAGTCGATCCAAATGCAAAAGTCATCAGTGGCGGTATGGGCCCGCTCGATCAATCACCCGTCAGTATCAACCAGCTCAATTTTCTTGGCGGTATGTATGCTGCAGGCGCCAAACTCTACTTCGATGCGTTGGGTTACCATCCATATTCGTTCCCAGCACCGCCGAATTATGTCATAAATTGGAGTTCTTGGTCGATGATGGCGGATCTCCCAAATAACCTGCGGCGTATCATGGCAGCCAATGGAGACTCTTCCAAGCAGATATGGATAACCGAGTTCGGTGCTCCTACGAACGGGCCCCACGGCCTTGCCACTACAACGAACTATAATCTCAATGGTCACCCCGATCATGTGAACGAAGCATTGCAGGCCAAGACGATGGAATTGGCCGTAAAGCAATACCAGAGAACACCGTGGCTCGGAGCGTATTTCTGGTACGACTATCAAGACCTTGGCACTTCGAAAAAAACAAATGAGAATTTTTTCGGGTTGCTACGTTTCGATGGCAGCAAAAAACCGGCATATTATTCCTACATGAAAGCAATCGACCAAAGCAATAAATAGTTAGTGCAGGAGCAGACTATTTTCGGTAACTTTTGATAAGTTTTTCGATATTGAATGCCATATTTTCTATAGCGAAATCCTGAGAAGTCTTTGCAGCTTCTTTGGACATTTTCTGTATTTTTGTTTTGCTTGAAAGTATTGTGATAATTTTTTCAGCTATCTGTTCAGGATGATTCGGTTCTACCAGAAATCCATTTTTGCCATCATACAGCCAATCTCGTACGCCGCCCACATCAGTGGCCACGACCGGACGACCAACGCTCATGGCTTCGACACCGACTTTACCGAATGTTTCGGGCCACGTAGATGGTAATACG